>DATBRS010000195.1:0-32116 GCA_036560185.1 Myxococcota bacterium | reverse complement strand
CCGCCCGCGCGCAGCGGGATCGTCGCGACGTGGCCCGCGAGCGTTGGGGCGAGGCCCGGCGCGAGCGGGAGGAAAGCGCGCGCGCGCGGCGCGGGCGCGTCGAAGCCGTCGCTGATCGCGAGCGCGCCGTCCGGGGCCAGGGCGAAGCGGCGGCGGTGCAGCACCTCTGGGGTCGCCCAGCCCGCGCACGCGGCCTCGACCGATTCATTGGGCCCGACGCGCACGAGCGCCACGTCGGGGCGGCCCCCGATTCTGTGCGCTGCCCAGCACTCGGCCTGCTCGCGGCCGTCGATCTCGACCGTCGCGTGCGAACGCGTCGCGCGCGCGAGCTCGCGCTTCGCGCCGGGCGCGTACTCGGTCACGCCGGTGTCCGTAATCACTCGCTCGCCGCGCAGCGACAGCTCGAACGAGAGCGCGTCGCAGTGCGCGTGCCCGGGCTGATGCTCGGGCCAGGGGCGCCACGCGCTGACGATGCAAACCACGTCGCCCGCCTCGAGGCGCACGATGCCCGCGTCGCGCAGCACGCCGGCCTCGCTCGGCGCGCGCGGCGAGATGCCGAGCGCTGCGGCGTACGCGCGCAGGCGCGCAGGCGGATGCGCGATGCCGAACGCCGAGTCGCCGAGCAGCGCGATCTCGCCGTCGGGGTGCGTCACCACCGCGAGCGCGCCGAGCATGCGCGCCGCGGTCTCGCGCAGCTGCCCGGCGAGCGCCGCGGGCACGCGCCCGGGAGCACTCGCGTCCGCGTTCACGAGGTCGAGCACGTTCTCGAGCAGCAGCGCGTGGTACATCGGGCTGCGCTCGTAGTGCAGGCCCGAGCCGAGGATCTGCTCGCGCAGCTCGGCGGCGAGGCGCGGCGCGAGCGCGAGCCAGCGCTCCGCGCTCGAGCCCTCGTGCGCCGTTCCCGCGAATACGAGAGCGATCAGGTTCCACATCAGATGGTTCCCTGATAAGTGCGTCTCGAGGTTCGCTGCGAGCGTCTCGAGCTGCGCGGCGAGCGAGGCGCGCACGCTGGCTTCGCCGCTGCCGGCGGGCAGCGCGCCCGGCGTCGTGAGCAGCTTCGTCCAGGCAAAGGCGCGCAGGCTGATCGGCGCGCTGTCCCAGCCGACGCCGCGTGGGTGCCGCGCGACCCAGCTCTCGAGTGCGGCGAGGCGCTCGCTCGGTGCGAGCCGCGGGTCGCGCGCCCAGTCGAACTGATGCAGGTGATACGCGAAGAGCGGGCCGTGGGCGGAGAACTCCCAGTCGATGGCACCCGCGCCGCCGGGGCTCTCGAGCGTGCGGTGGATCAGCTCGATGCGCGACGTGCTCGCGCAGCGCGCGTGGGGCGGGCTCGCGAGCCACGGCACGCGCGGTGAGGCGAAAGCGGCGCGCGGCGGCTCGCCCGAGAACGTGCGCGGCTTCACGTCGCGCCCGAGCAGCGCGCGCCTCACCTGCCCGACGACCTGCCCGCCGCGCAGATACCAGAGCGTGCGCAGCAGCGTGGCCAAGCCTGCCCCCCCGCCCGTACTGCCGGTCTCGTGTAGACGCACCACCGTGACCTTTCTGATGCGGTGAAAGCAAAGGGGTCTGACCCCTTTGCTTCCTCTTTGCTCTCACTCCGGCTCGCGCTGCTCGCCCTTCACCGCGAGCGCGAGCGCGTACAGCGCGCGGCGCGGCGCGCGCGTCTCGGCGCGCAGCACGTCGGCGACGTCGCGCGGCGAGAGGCCCTTCGCGAGCAGCGCGGCGACGCGCTCGCGCAGCTCCGCCTCGCTCGGCGGATCACTGGCGGCCGCGCTCGCGCCCTCGATCACGAGCGTGATCTCGCCGCGCGCGCCGTCCGCGAAGCGCGCCGCGAGCTCGGCCAGGGTGCCGCGCGCCGCCTCCTCGTGGAGCTTCGTCAGCTCGCGGGCCACGCAGGCGCGGCGCGCGCCGAGCTCCTCGGCGAGCTCCGCGAGCGTCTCCGGCAGGCGCTGCGGCGACTCGAACAGCACGAGCGTCTCCGTCCGGGTGCGCAGCGATTCGAGCAGATCCGTGCGCTCGCGGCCGCGGCGCGGCAAGAAGCCGACGAAGGTGAACGGCGTCGCGGGCAGGCCCGACACGACGAGCGCGGCGAGCACTGCAGACGCACCCGGCAGCGCGATCACTTCGTGTCCGGCGGCGATCGCCTCCGCCACGAGGCGTGCGCCCGGATCCGAGACCGTGGGGGTGCCGGCGTCCGATACGAGCGCGACCCGCCGCCCCTCCGCGAGCGATACGAGCGCCTCCGCGCAGCGCTCCGCCTCGTTGTGCGCGTGCAGCGAGCGGGCGCGTGCGGAGATGCCGTGGCGATCGAGCAGGATGCGCGTGTGGCGCGTGTCCTCGGCGTACAGCACCTCGGCGGCGCGCAGCGCCGCGAGCGCGCGCAGCGTCACGTCCTCGAGGTTGCCGATCGGCGTCGCGATCACGTGCAGCGTTCCCATGCGCGGCGCAGAGCGCGCTCCTACTCTCGCGGCCTCGCCCCGGCCGGTCCCGGGAACGGTCGCATGTCCGTAACAACTCCTGCGGGCGGCGCGCGGCGCGCGCTCGGCGCCGCGGGTGAACGCTGCGCGGCGGAGTATCTAGCGCGGCGCGGCTATCGCGTCGTGGCGCGCAATGCGCGCGCGGGCGGCGTCGAGCTCGACCTGATCGCGCTGCACGGCGCGGTGTTCGTATTCGTCGAGGTGAAGACGCGGCGAGGCCCGGGCCACGGCGCAGCGGAAGAGGCGGTGGACGCGCGCAAGCGCGAGCGGCTGGTGCGCGGCGCGCGCGCCTGGCTGCACGCACGGAGCGCCTCCCAGCGACGCGCGCGCTTCGACGTGATCGCCGTCGCGGCGCTGCCGGACGGCCGCTATGCGCTGCGCCACTGGACGGCGGCGTTCGACGCGGACGGGGCGTGACTTTGCGCCGCAAGGAGCGCCCGGCAAGCATGGCGCGCGGCGGGGAGCGAAGCTGCCGGCGGGCGAGAAATGAAGTCCGCGCGCGGAGCGGCCGAAATGGCGGGCGAGGAGACGGCGGTGGCGGAACGCGAGAGCGGGCGGCGGGTGGAAAAGCCCTGGGGACACGAGCTGATCTGGGCGCATACCGATCGCTACGTCGGCAAGCTGATCGTCGTCGAGACCGGCAAGCGCCTCTCGCTCCAGAAGCACCTGAAGAAGGACGAGTCCATCTTCGTGGTGCGCGGGAAGCTGCGGCTCGTGCTCGAGGACGACGCGGGCGAGCTGCAAGAGATCGACCTCGGGCCCGGCGAGCACCGGCGCATCCCGGTGGGACGCGTGCACCGCTTCATCGCGCTCGAGCGCGTCGAGCTGATGGAAGTCTCCACCCCCGAGCTTGACGACGTGGTGCGCCTCGAGGACGACTTCGGACGCAAGGGCACGCGCGAGGCGTAGGCCCCGGTCTCTAAGCGCCCCTCCCAGTCAGGGGAGCTACTTCGCCTCGTCCGCCGGAGCGGCCGCGGCCGCGAGTGCGGCGGCGCGCTCGTCGACGCCTTCCTCGGGCACGAGCGCCGAGAGGTCGCGCAGCTTCGAGCGCAGGCGCGCCTTCTTGCCGCGCAGGTCGCGCAGGAAGTAGAGGCGCGAGCGGCGCACGTGGCCGCGGCTCTTGATCTCGATCTTCTCCACCGTCGGCGAGTCGATCGGGAAGATGCGCTCGACGCCGACGCCGTAGGAGACTTTGCGCACGGTGAAGGAGCCGCTCGAGCCACCGCGGCGGCGGCGAATCACGACGCCCTCGAACACCTGCGTGCGCTCCTTGTCGCCCTCGCGAATCTTCACGTGCACGCGCACGGTGTCGCCCGGCCGGTACGGCGGCAGATCCTTGCGGTGCGCCTCGCGCTCGATCACGTCTAGTGCGTTCATCGTTCTTCTCCCTTGGCGCGCGGGCGGAGCAAGTCCGGCCGCCTCGTTCTGGTGCGCGCGAGAGCTTCGTCCGCTCGCCAGCGCGCGATTTTTGCATGGTCCCCGGAGCGCAGCACCTCCGGTACCGCCAATCCCCGGTACTCGGCGGGCCGCGTGTACTGCGGCCCCTCGAGTCCACCCTGTTGAAACGACTCCATCTCGGTCGAAGCCGGGTTCCCGAGCACCCCCGGCACGAATCTCGATACCGCCTCGATCACCACCATCGCGGGGCCCTCCCCGCCCGAGAGCACGTAATCCCCGATCGAGATCTCCTCGTCGATCGCGAGCTCGACGGCGCGCTGGTCGACGCCCTCGTACCGCCCGCACACGATCGCGAGATGACTCTCCCCGGCCAACTCCTTTGCCTTCGCTTGGGTGAGACGCTCGCCCTGCGGGCTCATCAGCAGCACGCGCGCGGCGCGTTCCCCTTTCTTTCCCGCCACCGCCTCGACCGCCTCCACGATCGGCTCCGGCTTCATCACCATGCCGGGGCCCCCGCCGTAGGGGATGTCGTCGACGCTGCGGTGCTTGTCCGTCGTCCAGTTGCGGAGGTCGTGGGCTTCCAGGATCAGCTCGCCGCGCCCGATCGCTTGTCCGAGCACGCCGGCCTCTCGAAACGCCGCGAACATCTCGGGGAAGATCGTGATCACGTCGACGCGCACGCTGTTTCGACTCCGTCTGTCAGCCGTGCGCCGGATCCGCGAGGCCCGGGATGTCCTCGAGCACGATGCGCCGGTTCGGGACGTCCACCGTCCGAAGCAGCGCCGCCACCATCGGGATCAGCCGCGGCTTGCCATCCTCGCCCGCCACTTCGAGCACATCGTGCGCCGCGCCCGTGTCGAGCAGCCCGCGGACGGTGCCTACGCGCTCGCCCGCCGCCGTCTCGACCGCGCAGCCGACCAGCTCGTGCCAGTAGTGGCCACCGGCCGGGAGCGCTGGGAGATCTGCGACGTCCGCGAGCAGCAGCGTTCCGCGCAGCGCCTCCGCCGCGTCGCGATCTGCGACGCCGCGCAGCGCGAGCCGGAGCTCGCCCGGTCTGCCTGTGGTTCCTCCCTGGTTTTCGATCTCGTTTGCGTGCGGATCGCTCGGCCCGCTGCGCGAGAGCGCGAAGCGCTTCGCCCGTAACAACAGCGCGGCGTCGTCCGCGAGAATTCGAACTCGAAGCTCTCCAGCGATGCCGTGGGCGCCAACGATCTGCCCGACGATCACGCGCTGGGGCGGCGTGCTCCCGCGCCCGCCTGCGTTCAATCGACGATGTCGAGCCGCGCGTCGCGGCCGGCGCGCGAGGCGGCGAGCACCGAGCGAATCGCCTTCGCCACGCGGCCCTGCCGACCGATCACGCGCCCGCGATCCTCGTCCGAGGTGACGAGCTCGAGCATGCGGCCGCCGTCCTGCACGTTGACGCGCACCGCGTCGGGCTGGCCGACGATGCCCTTGGCGATGAACTCCACCAGCTCCGCGGCGCTCTTCTCCGCCATGACTAGGCGCTCGCCTGGCTCGCGGCGGCGGCTGCCAGCAGCGTCGCTTCGAGCTTCTTGCCGCGCTTCACGAGCGCCTTCGCGGCCGGCGTCATCTGCGCGCCGCGCGCCGTCCACTTCGTGATGCGGTCGGCGTACAGGCGGATCTGGGCGCCCTTCGCGATCGGATCGTAGGTGCCGAGCTCTTCGAGCTTGCGGCCGTCGCGGGGCGCGCGCTCGTCGATCGCGATCAACCGGTAGTACGGGCGGTTCTTCGCGCCCGCGCGCATGAGACGAATCTTGACCATGCTGACTCCAAGAAAGAGAACCCGCGGGCGCTGGATTCCTGTACGAAATCGCCGGATTAGGCCCGCAAAAGGCGGCGGAAGCTAGGCGAGCGGGGGGGCGGGGTCAACGAACTTCGCCGGCGAAAACGTGGGCTCCGCTAGCGCGCGAGCCGGCGGCGGTCCGCCTCCTTCTGCTCGGAGCACGCACTGCACGCGTAGCGCTCCTTGTGCGGGGTGAGCAGGCGCTCGTAGTCGCGGTCGAGCGCGACGCGGCGCACGCTGGCCACCACCTCGCCGCAGAAATCGCAACGAATCCCGGCGTTTCCAGTCGCGAGGGGCTCGGTCGGCTCGGCTTTCGACATCGCGCGGAGTCTTTAGCGAACTCGCGTCCGAAGGTCCGTCGGAGCGCTCGGGCCGAGCGCGGCTTTGAGCGCGGCGAGGATCTCCGGCTTGCGCAGCGCGATCTGCTGGGCCCAAACCGGTGTCGCGACGGTCAGCTCGAGCGTCCCCTGCTTCCAATCCGTGGGCTCGCTGTTCTGCGAGATCTCGGCGGGCACGGCGTCCGCCCAGACGCGCAGCAGCCGCGCAGCGGGCGCGTTCGCGTCGTAGCCGAGCTCCGCGAGCACCCGGCCGAAGTGCCCGCCGTCCAGCTTGGCCGGGTCGCGGGGCGGCGGCGCTCGGCGGCGCGGCGTGAATGCCATCGCGCTCAGCCCTCGTCCAGCGAGCGAAACAAGAGGCCGGTCGGCAGCTTCGGGTAGAAGAACGTGGACTTCTGCGGGAGCGTCGCGCCGGCCGCGGTCACGCGGAACACGTCCTCCGGCCGCAGCGGATTCAGGTAGAGCGCGACGGTGCCCCGCCCCGCACGGACGTCGCGCGCGGCCTCCAGGGTCGCCTTCGGGAACGCGACCGCGCCGTCGCGGACCGCGGCTTCGTCGAGCCCGAAGAAGCCGACCACCACCTCGCGGTGAAAGACCTCGATCGAGAGCTCGGCGCCGGCGGGCTTCCAGAACACGCGCAGCCGGCCGCTCCCGTCGTCGGCCGCGAACGCCGGCGCGCCGGCGTGCGGCGCGAGGGCTTCGCGCAGCGCGGCCTCCACCTGCTCGGGCGACGCGGCGGGCGCCTGCCGTTGCTGCCAGCCCGCGCGCGCGAGCTCATCCCAGCGCGCGTCGCTCGGCACGGGCGCTCGCACGAGCAAGCGATGAATCGGCAGCAGTAGCGAGCCGGCGGCGTAGGCGTTGGCGAGGTAGACGAAGATCGAGTCCGCGCCGTCCGCGGCTCCGGCCGCGCGCCGCTCGGCGCGATACGCGAGGGCGGTCTCGTAGCGGTGATGCCCGTCGGCGATCACGAGCGGGCGCGAGGCGAGGAAACGCTGCGCCTCCGCGATCGCGTCCGCAGCCGTGATCGCGACCAGCTCCTGCGCGACGCCGCCCGCGTCGCGCGCGCGCTGCGGCTCGCCCGCCGCCAGCGCGTGCTCGAGCAGCGCGTCGAGCTTCCCGTCGGGGTCCTCGTACAGCAGGAACACGGCGCTCAGGTTGGTGCGCGACGCGCGCAGGATCTTCAGCCGATCCGCCTTCGGGCCCGCGAGCGTGCGCTCGTGCGGGCGCACGATGCGCTTCGCGTACTCCTCGAGCTCGAGCGCGCAGAAGAAGCCGGTGCGCGCGAGCGCGCCGCCGCCGGGCGCGTCGAAGCGCTGGCGCAGCGCGTACAGCGCCGGCTGCGCGTCGAAGCGCAGCACGCCAGCGCGCCGCCAGGTGGCGAGCGTGTGCGCCACTTCGGAGTAGTCGGTGCTCGCCTCCTCGGCGACGCTCTTCGTCAGCTCGAGCCGGATCGCGTTGTGCGGATCCCGCTCGTAGAAGCGCACGCGATCTTCCGGCGTGACGACGTCGTACACCGGCGCGAGCACGCGCTCGAGCTCGACTCTGCTCGCGTCGTAGCGCAGCGCCCGAAACGGACGGATCTCAGCCACGCGTTCCTCCTGTGAGAGCGGCCTCGAGCACTTGCGCCGGGATCGCCCCCTCGCGCAACACGCGCAGGCGCGCGCCGCTCGCGTCGACCACGCTGCTCGGCGCCGCGCCGTGGGCGTCCGCACCCGCGACCAGCGCGAGCGCGGTGCCCGCGCAGCGCTCGGCCTCGGCGCGCGTGCTGCAGGCGGCCTCGCCCGAGCGATTGAAGCTGGTCGCCGTAATCACTCCGGCTGCGCTCGCGAGCGCGCTCGCGACGGGATGCGGCGAGCAGCGGAAGCCCACGTTGCCGGCCGCGCTCGCGATGCCCGGCGCGAAGCTGCGCGCGCAGCGCACCACGATCGTGAGCGGACCCGGCCAGAACTTCGCGGCGAGCGCGTCCGAGAGCGGCGTCGTCTCCGCGCCGAGCTCGCCGAGCGCGGCGTACTCGCCGACGAGCACCGACATGGGCTGCTCGGGATCGCGGCCCTTCCACGCGAACAGGCGCAGCGTCGCGCTCGCGCTGCGCGCGTCGGCTGCGAGGCCCCACACCGTCTCGGTCGGATACGCCACCAGCTCGCCGCGGCAGATGCGGTGCGCGGCCTCGGCGACGCTCACGATCGCGCTCATCGGCCGAGCGCGCGTGCGCCGATGTCGCGCCGCAGCTGCAGCGCAGCGAACGCGATGCGATCGGCCGCGGCGTAGGCGCGCTCGCGCGCCTCGCCGACGCTCGCGCCGCGCGCGGTCACGGCGAGCACGCGGCCGCCGTTCGTCACGAACTCGGCGCCCACGCGCTTCGTGCCGGCGTGAAAGACGACCACGCCGGGCACGCGCTCGGCGGCCTCGAGCCCGCGGATCGGCTGGCCTCGCTCGAACTCGCGCGGATAGCCGCCCGACGCGAGCACCACGCACACGGCGGCGCCGTCGCCGCGCGCGCGCGCATCGCCCTGCAGCCTCCCGCGCGCCGCGCCGTCGAGCAGCGGCAAGAGATCGCCATCCATCTGCGCGACCAGCGCCTGCGTCTCGGGGTCGCCGAAGCGGCAGTTGAACTCGACCACCGCGGGCGCGCCGTGCGCGTCGATCATCAGGCCGACGTAGAGCACGCCCGAGAACGGATGGCCCTCGGCGCGCATGCCGCGCAGCGTCGGGTGCACGATCTCCTCGAGCACGCGCTTCTCGACCGCGTCCGTGACGACCGGCGCGGGCGTGTAGGCGCCCATGCCGCCCGTGTTCTCGCCGCGGTCGCCGTCGAGCGCGCGCTTGTGATCCTGCGCCGGCGCGAGCGGTACGACGCGCTCGCCGTCCGTGATCACGAGGTAGCTGGCCTCTTCGCCGGCGAGCACGTCCTCGATCACGACGCTCGCGCCGGCCGCGCCGAAGCGCTGCGCGCCCATGATCTCGGCGAGCGCCGCGAACGCCTCGGTCTCGTTCGCGCACACCGCGACGCCCTTGCCCGCCGCGAGCCCGTCGGCCTTCACGACGCAGCAGCCGCCGCGCGCACGCACCTCGCGCTGCGCGCTCGCGAGATCGGTACAGCGCGCGAAGCGCGGCTGCGGGATCGCGTGCCGCGCCATGAAGTCGCGCGCGAAGCCCTTGCTCGATTCGAGCCGCGCCGCCGCGGCCGACGGCCCGAACACCGCGAGGCCCGCTTCGCGCAGCCGATCGGCGACGCCCTGCGCGAGCGGATCCTCGGGGCCGATCACCACGAGGTCGATGCGCTGCGCGCGGGCCGCGGCGATCAGAGCGGCGGCGTCGAGGGCCGCCACCTCGGGTAGACAGCGCGCGACGCTCGCGATGCCATCGCTGCCCGGCGCCGCGAACACCGCCTCGGCGAGCGGGCTCTGCGCGAGCTTCCAGGCGAGCGCGTGCTCGCGTCCACCGGAACCCACGATCAACACGCGCATCCGTCTCGCCCCGCACCGAGGGAAAAAGAGGCGCGGAACGTATCGACTCGCATCGGCGTGCGCCGCGCGGGGAGCGGTGCCGCCTGCGCGCCGCTGCTACGGCGCGATCGGCTGCGGCACTTCGGGCTGCTCCGGCTGCTGCGACCAGCCGCCGCCGAGCGCGCGATACAGCGCGACCACCGCGAGCAGCTGGTCGCGGCGCGTGCGCGCGAGATCGTTCTCCGCCGGGAAGAGCTGCTGCTGCGCGTCGAGCACCTCGAGATAGGTGGCGAGGCCGCCGAGGTAGCGCACGCGCGCGATCCGCATCGCCTCGCGCAGGGCGATCACCGCATGCTCCTGCTCGACGCGCACGCCCTCCAGCTTCTCGCGCGCCGTGAGCGCGTCCGAGACCTCGCGGAATGCGACGAGGGTGGCCTGCTCGTAGCGCACGACCGACTCGTCGAAGGCGGCCTGCTGCGCTCGGTAGCCGTAGAGGTTGCGCCCGAAGCTGAAGATCGAGCCGACGCCTTCTCCCGTGGCGCGCCAAATCCCCGTGCCGCTGTCGACCACGTCCGAGAGCTCGGGGCTCACGCCGCCCGCGAAGGCCGTGAGCCCGATGCGCGGGAAGAACTCCGCCAGCGAGACGCCGACCAGCGCGTTCTGCGCCACTACCACCTGCTCGATCTCGGCGAGATCGGGGCGGCGCGCGACCAGCTCCGCGGGCAACCCGGCAGGCACCTCGGGCGGAACGCTCTGCTCCGCCAGCGCTGTGCCGCGCTCGACCGCGCCCGGCACCCGCCCGGCGAGCACCGCGAGCTCGCTCTCCTTCGAGATGATGCGGCGCTCGAGCTCCGGGATCGTCGCCGCCGCTTGGGCGCGCGCGGCTTCGGCGCGCAGCGAATCGAGCTGCGACGCGACGCCGCCGCGGTACTGGCGCTCGAAGATCTCGCGCGTCTCCCCGAAGGTCGCGACGGTGTTGCGCGCGATCTCGAGCTCGAGATCGAGCTCGCGCAGCTCGAAGTAGCTCTGCGCCACGCCCGCGATCAGAGAGAGCACGACGCCGCGTCGAAATGCTTCCGTCCCCATCAGCTGCGCGCGCGCGGCCTCGTTCGAGCGGCGCAGGCGGCCCCAGACGTCGACCTCCCATGCGAGATTCACCGCGCCGAGGAAGGTGTCCCTGCCGCCGCTGCTGCTGTTGCCGAGCGCGGGCGAGCCCGCGTTCGGATCGTTGCTGGTGCTCGCCCCAATCCCGTACCCGACCGTGGGAAACAGCTCGCCGCGGGTCACGGCCGCGAGATAGCGCGCGCGCTCCACGCGAGCGGCGGCCGCGCGCAGGTCGTGGTTGTGCTCGAGCGCCTCGCGGATCAGCGCGCCGAGGGCCTCGTCCTGGAACACCTCCCACCAGGGCAGGTCGGCGATCGAAGCGGTCTCCGCGGCTTGCTGGCCGCGGAACGTCTCCGTCGTGGGGAGCTCGGGCCGCCGATAGCTCGGCCCGAGCGCGCAGCTCATGAGGGCCGCGGCCGCGAGCGCCACGGCGCCGAGCGGCGCTCGCCCTGCCCTCACTCGCCGCCTCCGCTCGCCGGCGCAGACGCGGGCGCAGGCGCCGCGGCCGGCAGCGCGTGCTCGGCGCGCGCGCCGCCGCGCAGCTTCAGTTTCTCGATCACCACGAACAGCACGGGCACGAGGAAGACTCCGAGCAGCGTCGCGACCAGCATGCCCATGATCACGACCGAGCCGAGCTGCTGGCGCGAGACGGCGCCGGCGCCGCTCGCGCGCCAGAGCGGCACGCAGCCGAGGATGAAGGCGAACGAAGTCATCAGGATCGGACGCAGGCGCAGGCGCGCGCCCGAGAGCGCCGCCTCGACGACGTCCTTGCCCGATTCGAGCTCGAGCTTCGCGAACTCGACGATCAAGATCGCATTCTTGGCAGCCAGGCCGATCAGCATCACGAGCCCGATCTGGCCGAAGACGTTGAGGTCGAAGCTGCGCATGACGAGCCCGAGGAACGCGCCCAGCACGGCGAGCGGAGTGCCGAGCAGCACGCTGAACGGCAGCGACCAGCTTTCGTACTGCGCCGCGAGGATCAAGAACACCATCACCAGCGCGAGCACGAACACCACGGCTCCGCCCGATGCTGCCTTCTCCTGGTACGACATGGCGTTCCACGAGATGCCCATCTCGGGCGGGAGCACCTCCGCCGCGACCTCCTCGAGCGCCGCCATCGCGTCGCCGGAGCTGTAGCCGGGCGCTGCGGCGCCCGTGATCTCGGCCGCGCGGTAGAGATTGAAGCGCGTCGTGAACTCGGGCCCGCGCACGTCCTTGGTGGCGACCAACGTCGAGAGAGGGACCATGCCGCCGGTGTTGTTGCGGACGTAGAACGCACCGATGTCCTCGGCGCGCTGGCGATACTCGGGCTCCGCCTGGAGGAACACCTTCCACTGGCGCCCGAAGCGATTGAAGTCGTTGACGTAGGCACCGCCCATGAAGGCCTGCAGCGTCGTGTAGACGCTGCGCAGGTCGACGCCCTGCTTGAGCGCCTTGTCGCGCTCCACGTCGGCAAAGATCTGGGGCACGGACGCGCGGAACGGGGTGAAGATGCCCGAGAGCTCGGGGCGCTGGCGCGCGGCCTCGACGAAGCGCTGGGTGTTCTCGGCCAAGAAGTCGACGGAGCCGCCGCTGCGATCCTGGAGCATCAGCGAGAAGCCGCCGCCGGTGCCGATGCCGGGAATGGGAGGCGGCAGGAAGGCGAAGACCTGCGCGGACGGGATCCCTGATAACTGCCGATTCAGCGCCGTCACGATCGCCTTGAACTGCAGCTCGGGCTCTTCGCGCTCGCTCCAAGGGTCGAGCGACACGAAGAAGAAAGCGTTGTAGGTGGCCGAGCTCTGCGCGATCAGGCTGTAGCCAGCCACGGTGTTGAAGTCGCCGATGCCCGGTGTGAGCTCGAGGATCTTCTCGACGCGCCGGCAGACCGCGTCCGTGCGCTCCATCGATGCTGCGTCCGGCAGCTGCACGTTCACGAACAGATAACCCTGATCCTCGTCCGGCACGAAGCCGGTCGGCAGGCGCCAGCCGAGCAACAGCGCGCCGCCGGTGAGCGCGAGCAGCATGAGCAGCGTCCGCCCGCTGCGGCGCACGGCGATGCTGGTGCCCGCGACGTAGCGCTGCGTCGCGTTGTCGAAGCCGCGGTTGAAGGCGGCGAAGAAGCGGCCGAGCGGGCCGCTCGACTTCGCGGTGGGCCGCAGCAGCAGCGCCGACAACGCCGGCGAGAGCGTGAGCGCGTTGATCGCGGAGATGATCACCGAGATCGCGATCGTGAGGGCGAACTGCTGATACATGCGTCCGGTGATGCCGGGCACGAACGCGACCGGGATGAATACCGCCGACAGCACGAGCGCGATCGCGATGACCGGCCCGGCCACTTCCTGCATTGCCTTCACCGTCGCGTCACGCGGGGACATGCCCTGCTCGATGTGGTGCTGCACGGCCTCCACGACCACGATCGCGTCGTCCACGACCAGCCCGATCGCGAGCACGAGCCCGAACAGCGACAGCGTGTTGATGGAGAAGCCGAGCAGCGGGAAGAACGCGAACGCGCCCACCAAGGAGACAGGCACGGTGAGCAGCGGGATCAGCGTGGCGCGCCAGCTCTGCAGGAAGATGAACACCACGAGGATCACGAGCACCATCGCCTCGGCGAGGGTGTGCTGGATCTCGACGATGCCCTCGCTCACCGCGAGCGTCGTGTCGAGCGACGTCGAGTAGGTGAGGTCCTGGGGGAAGCGCGCCTTCGCGTCCTCCATCGTGCGCTTCAAGCCCGCCGCCACCTCGAGCGCGTTCGAGCCGGGAATCTGGTACGTGCCGATGATCGCCGCGGGCTTGCTGTTCAGGCGCCCGCGCTGGTTGTAGTTGAGGCTGCCGAGCTCGATCCGCGCGACGTCGCGCAGGCGGATCTGCGCGCCGCTCGGGTCGGTGCGCACGACCACGTCGCCGAACTCCTCGGCGTCCACCAGACGGCCCTGAGCGCGCACGCTCCAGGTGAATTGCTGCCCCTTCGCCGCGGGCTCGCCGCCGACCTTGCCCGACGGGTTCACGGCGTTCTGCTTCTGGATCGCGTCGACGAGGTCGGGCACGGTGAGCCCGAGGCTGGCGAGCTGATCGGGCTTCACCCAGATGCGCATCGCGTAGTCGGCGGTGCCGAAGATGACGACGTCGCCGACGCCCGGGACGCGCTTCAGCGCGTCGACGATGTTGATGTTCGCGTAGTTGCCCAGGAAGCGATCGTCGTAGGTTCCGTTCGGCGAGTAGAGCGAGAACAGCAGCAGCGGGTTCGACGTCGACTTCTTGACGGTGACGCCGTAATTCCGCACGTCGGTCGGCAAGCTCGCGTCGGCCTGGCTGACGCGGTTCTGCACGAGCACGTTGTCCATGTCGATGTTCGTCGCCACGTCGAAGGAGACGCGCAGGGACATCGTGCCGTCGTTCGAGTTGATCGAACGCAGATAGAGCATGTAGTCGACGCCGTTGACCTGCTGCTCGGTCGGCGTCGCGACGGACTGCTCGATCGTGACGGCGTCGGCACCCGTGTAGACGGCGTCGACCTTGATCTCGGGCGGAACGATGTCCGGATACTGCGCGATCGGGAGGCGGCCCATCGCGACCAGGCCGCCGAGCACCGTCACGATCGAGATGACGATGGCGACGATCGGGCGGCGAACGAAGAAGTAGTCACCGCTGACGGCGTGCGGAGACTCGTCGCTCACGTGTCGCTGGCCGGCTTCGGGTTCACGACCGCGCCGTCACGCACCTTTTGAATGCCCTCGACGACCACCCGCTCGCCTGCGACGAGACCCTTCTCGATCACCTGATCCGTCTCGAAGCGCGGTCCGGTCTCGACCACGCGCATCGACACCTTGTTGTCCTTGCCCACGACCGCCACCTGGAAGACGCCCTGCACCTCCGCCACGGCGCGTTGCGGGACGGTGAGCGCGCCCTGGAGCACGCTCGTGACCGCGCGCACCCGCGCGTACTGGCCGACGCGCAGGATGTGATCGGGGTTGGCGAACTCGCCGCGCACCATGATCGTGCCGGTGGTCGGGTCGACACCGGCCGCAGCCGGAACCGCGCGCCCGACGTGCGGCCACTCGCTGCCGTCGGCGAGCAGCAGCGTGAGGCGCGCCTCGGCCTGGCGGCTGCCCTCGAAGACCCCGCGCGCGGCCTGCGCGAAGCGCATGTACTCGCGCTCGGAGAGCGGGAACGACACGCGGATCGTGTCGAGCTGCGAGACGCTCGTGAGCGGCTCGGGGTCGCCCGGCCCGACGAGGTCTCCGAGCTGGCTCTTGGCGACGCCGGCGATGCCGTCGATCGGCGAGCGGATGCGCGTGAACTCGAGATCGAGCTGCGCCTTGTCGACGGCGGCGCGCGCCGTCTGCATCGACGCCTCACCCGAGCGGGCCGCCTGCACCGCGTTGTCGAGCTCTTGCTGGCTGACCGCGCCTTGCTCGGCGAGCGGCTGGTAGCGGGCGACGTCGGCCCGCGCCTTCGCGAGCGCCGCGTCGGCACGGCCGAGATCACCGCGCGCCTGCTCGAGCGTCGCTTGATAGGACCGCGGGTCGATCCGGAAGAGCAGCGCGCCCTTCTTGACCTCGGTGCCCTCCGAGTAGTCGCGCGAGATCAGGTAGCCCGAGACCTGCGCGCGGATTTCCGCGTCGACGGCGCCCTCGGTCGTGCCGATCCACTCCATCGTGATCGGCACGTCCTTCTGTTCCACCGCGGCGACGACGACATCGGTCACCGGCGGCGGCGGCGCCTCGTCGCTGCAAGCGACCCAGAGTGCGGCGGCGAGCAGCGTGGCCGACGGAGACATGCGCATGGCGTCAACTCGCTTGCCCCGCTCAGCGGGAACTCGACTGGGCCAGCGAGCGTACGCGACCGCGCGTTCGATTCGCAAGCAAACTCTCAGGGTCGCCGCTCGCGCGAGCGCTAGCGCGTGCTCGCCTCGACGAACGCCTGCACCGCGGGATTCTGCGACGCGCGAACTTCATCGGGTGTGCCGAACGCGGCGATCTTGCCTTCGTGCACCATCGCGATGCGATCGGCCATGCGGAACGCCGCCGCGAGGTCGTGCGAGATGCACAGCACGGTGACGCCGAGCTTCTCGCGCATCGAGACGATCAGGTCGTTGATGGTGGCCGACATGATCGGATCGAGGCCGGTGGTCGGCTCGTCGACGCACAGCAGCCGGGGCTTGTGGGCGATCGCGCGCGCCAGCGCGACGCGCTTGCGCATGCCGCCCGAGAGCTGCGCGGGCAGCAGCGACTCGACGTCGTGCAGGCCGACCAGCGCGAGGTTCTCTCGCACGCGCTCGGCGATCTCGTCCTCGGGCCGGCGCTGCACGTAGCGCAGCGCGAAGCCGACGTTCTCGCCGACGGTCATCGAGTCGAACAGCGCGCCGAACTGGAAGAGCATGCCGACCTGCAGCATCAGCTCGCTCTGCTCCCGGCGCGTGAGCTGATTCACCTCGCGGCCGAACAGGCGAACGCTGCCGCGCTCGTACGTCTCGAGCCCGAGCAGGATGCGCAGCAGCGTGGACTTGCCGCAGCCGCTGCCGCCGATCACGACCGTGATCTCGCCCGGCGGCAGCTCGAACGACGCGCCCTCGAGCACGCTGCGATCCCCGAACTTCTTCCACACGTCGTGGAGCGACGCGTGAAACGAAGTGCGACCGGGGTTCTCAGGGAAGTTCGCGGCGGCGGACAAAGCGCGCGCAACGTACGCAACCGAGCGGGCGTCGCCCAGCGCACGCTGGCCCATTGGAGTCTGACCCCGATGGGCCACCCTCACTCGAGGACGCGCGTGACCCGGGCGCCGACGCGGACGAGCAGCTCGTACGGGATCGTGCCGGCGGCCTCGGCGAGCTCCTCGATCCGGAGCTCGCCGCCGCCTGCGGCGGGCGTGCCGAACACGAGCACCGGGTCGCCGATCTCGACGGGCGTACTCCCGACGTCGAGTGTGATCAGGTCCATCGAGACGCGGCCCGCGATCGGCACGCGCCGGCCGCGCAGCAGCACAAAGCCGCGATTGCCGAGCGACCACGGGATGCCGTCGGCGTAGCCGATCGGCACCGTCGCGATCCGGCCGCGCTGCTTGGCGCGGAAGGTCGCGCCGTAGCCCACCGGGTCGCCGCGCCGAACCCAGCGCACGTTCGCGACGCGCGTGCGCACGCTCATCACCGGCCGCAGCGTCGCCTTGTCCGCGAGATGCGGGGCGGAGGCGACGCCGTAGAGCATCAGGCCCGGCCGCACCGCGTTCACCTCCGGCGGCGTCGCTTCCGCCAGCGCCGCGCTCGCAGCGAGCCCTGCGGAGTTCGCGACGTGCACCTGCCCGGGCGCCACCCCGCGCGAGCGCAGCGCCGCGAGCACTTCGCGCACCAGCGCGAGCTGCCGGAGCGTGGCGGAGAGGTCGGCGTCGTCCGCGCACGCGAAGTGGGAATAGAGCCCGCCCAGCTCGAAGGCGCGATCGCGCGCGATGCCCTCGATCAGCGAAGGCGCCTCCTCCGGCGAGATGCCCATCCGCGCCATCCCGGTATCGACTTCCACCTGCACGGCGACTGCGCGGCTCCGCTCCGCGGCCACCTTGCGCAGCAGCGCGAGATGGCCCGCGTGCTGCACGACGGGGGTCACGCCGAGCGCGACCGCTTCGTCCGCCTCTCCGGCATCGTGCACGCCGCCGAGCACGAGGATCGCGCTCGCGATACCCGCCGCGCGCAGCTCGGCGGCCTCCTCGATCGTCGCGACCGCGAAGCTGCGACAGCCCGAGGCCGCGAGACGTCGCGCCACCGGCACGGCACCGTGCCCGTACGCGTCCGCCTTCACGACCGCGATCACCTCGCGCCCGCCGGCGAGCCGGCTCGCCTCCGCGAAATTGTGGGCGAGCGCGCTCTCGTCGATGCTCGCCAGCGTCGGACGGCCGGACTTCATGCTCTCTCCGCGTGTGTTCCGCCGGGCGTCGGCGGCCCATTGCACGCTTGGAATCTCGCCTGTTTTACTCCGCCCGGCCGCGCCGCGCGCAGTTGGTTTGACACCACCCAGGCACCCGAATAGTGTCGGTTTTTCGCAGCGCAGACTGGACCGATCGTTGCGCGCCGCGACTGCCTGTGAGCCCCCGCCCTTGGACGCGACTCTCCTCAGCACCGCGCGCTCCCTCGCGATCACCGTGAACGGCGATGCGCGCGAGCTCGCGGCCGGCGCGACGCTCTCGGATCTCGTCGTCGCGCTCGGGCTGTTCGGCCGCAAGATCGCGATCGCGGTGAATCGCGACGTCGTTCCGCGCGCGAGCTACGCCGCGCGTCTGCTTCAACCCGGCGATCGCGTCGAGATCCTCGAAGCGGTCGGAGGAGGCTGAAATGTCCGAGACGTACTCGCTCGGCTCGCACACGTTCCGCTCGCGCCTGATCGTCGGGAGCGGGAAGTACGCATCGCTCGAGACGCAGCTCGCCGCGACCCTCGCGAGTGGCGCCGAGATGATCACGGTCGCGCTGCGCCGCGTGGATCTCACCAAGCCGCGCGCGCAGAGCGTCCTGGGCGCGATTCCGCCGGGCGTGACGGTGCTGCCCAACACGGCGGGCTGTTACAAGGTGGAGGACGCGCTCACGACCGCGCGCCTCGGCCGCGAGCTGCTCGGCCACGCGCTGGTGAAGCTCGAGGTGATCGGCGACGAGCGCACGCTCTTCCCCGACGGCGCCGCCACGCTCGAGGCCGCGCGCATCCTCGTGGCGGAGGGCTTCGAGGTGTTGCCCTACATCGGCGACGACCCGGTCGCGTGTCAGCGGCTGGCGGCGCTCGGCTGCGTCGCGGTCATGCCGGCTGCAGCGCCGATCGGTTCCGGCCTCGGCATCCGCAATCCCGCGAACCTCCGCATCATCCTCGAGACCGTCGAGGTGCCGGTGATCGTCGACGCCGGGGTGGGCACCGCCAGCGACGCGGCAGTCGCGATGGAGCTCGGCGCGACCGCCGTGCTGATGAACACCGCGATCGCGGGCGCGAAGGACGCCGTGAAGATGGCGCGCGCGATGAAGCTCGGCGTCGAGGCCGGGCGGCTGGCGTACGAGTCGGGACGCATCGCGCGGCGGCTCTATGCCAACGCCTCCAGCCCGCTGGACGGACTCGCGTCGTTCTGAGCGAGCCTGCCGCGGGAGGCGATCCCGTGAGCCCGCGGCGGCCGACGCTGTGCCTTGTTACGGACCGCCGCTCGGCGCGCAGCCCGTTGCCGTCGCTCGTCGCGGCGGCGGTGCGCGGCGGCGTCGACTGGGTGCAGGTTCGCGAGAAGGATCTCGACGGCGCTGCGCTGCTCGCGCTCGTGCGCGAGATCGCGGCCTCTGCTCGCGCTGTGAATCCGGCCGTGCGCGTGATCGTGAACCGGCGCATCGACGTCGCCCTCGCAGCCGGCGCGAGCGGCGCCCAGCTGGGTTTCGACGCGCTCCCGCCGCGCGAGGCGCGCGCGCTGCTCGGAGCGCGCGCGCTGATCGGCGCGTCGGCGCACGACCATGCCGAGGTTCTCGCGGCCGCGCGCGCAGGCGCTGACTACGCGCTGCTCGCGCCGATCTTCGCGCCGTTCTCGAAGCCGCAGTCCCGCGAGCCGCTCGGGCTCGGCGTGCTGCGCGAGGCCTGCGAGCGCGCCTCCATCCCGGTGCTCGCCCAGGGCGGCATCGACGCGCAGCGCGCGGGCGCCTGCATTGCCGCGGGTGCGGCGGGCGTAGCCGTGACGGGCGAGATCTGCAGCGCCGCCGATCCCGAGCGCGCCGCGCGGGCGCTGCGCGCGGCGCTCGACGCCGCGACACGCCTCAGCTGAGGGCGTACGCGCGCGCGCCTGCGCTGGCGCGCACCCGCCACACGCGCGGCGCGGCGCCGTCGGCGCCCGCACCGAGCTGCGCCTCGAGCGCGCGCGCGACGGCGCCCGCGGCTTCCGGCGCGACGAGGTGGAGCGTGCAGCCGCCGAAGCCCGCGCCGGTGAGCCGCGATCCGTAACAACCCGGCGTGGCGTCGCCGAGCGCGCACAGCGCATCGAGCGCGGGCGTCGAGACGGCGTAGTCGTCTCGTAGGCTCGCGTGGCTCACGCGCATCGCGGCGCCCGCAGCGCGCAGATCGCCCGCGGCGAGCGCCGCCGCGAGCTCGTCCACGCGCGCGTTCTCGGTGATCACGTGGCGCGCGCGGCGAAACAGCGCCTCGGGCAGCGCGCGCACGAGCGCGGGCAACGCCTCCGGCGCGAGATCGCGCAGTGCGCGCGCGCTCTGCGCGGCGATTCCGGCGCGCTGCGCTGCCGCGAGCGCGGCGGCGCACTCCGCGACGCGCTCGCGATAACCGCTGTGCGCGAGCTCGCGCTGCGCGCCCGAGTTCGCGACGAGCCAGCTCGCGTTCGCGGGCAGCGGCAGGGAGGAGACGCTGCGCGAGCGGCAGTCGATGCGGAGCGCGCGGTCCACCTCGCCGAGCGCGCTCGCGTAGGAGTCGAGGATCCCGCAGCCGAGCCCGACGAAATGGTTCTCGCCGCGGTGCGCGAGGTCGGCGACGGCGCGCGGCGTGAGCGAGAGCCCGGCGAGCTGCGCGAGCGCGCGCGTCACCGCGACCGCGAGCGCGGCGGAGGAGGAGAGCCCCGCACCGAGCGGCACGTCGCTCGCGATCGCGAGGTCGGCGCCGCGCAGCCGGTGGCCGGTCTCGTGCAGCGCGAACACCGGCGCGCGCACGTAGTCCGTCCAGGCGCCGACGCGCTGCAGCGCTGCGAGCTCGAAGCGGGCTTCGGATCGCAGCTCGCACGAGAACACGCGCACCGCGAAGTCATCGCGCGGCCCGGCGACGACCGCCGTCGCGCGGTCGATCGCGCACGGCAGCACGAGCCCTTCGTTGTAGTCGGTGTGCTCGCCGATCAGGTTCACGCGCCCCGGCGCGATGGCGGCCAGCGTCGGCGCGCGCCCGTAGCGCACCAAGAATTCGCCGCGCGCGCGCTCGACGAGTCGGTCTTGTTCGCGCATGGCTCCGTCCCTAGGTTGCGCCGCCGTGACGACGCAACGCTCGCGAATTCGCTCGCGGCTCGCCCTCGCGCTCGCGTTCACGGCGAGCGCCGCGAGCGCGCAGGATCCGTTCCTGCGCCGCACGGCCACGGTCGCCGCGGTCGAAAAGGTGGGGCCGGCCGTCGTGAACATCACGACCGAGCAGCAGGCGCGAGCCGGCGGGAATCCGTTCTTCGACCTGTTCTTCGAGCCGAGCATGCGCCGCCCCGTGCAGAGCCTCGGCTCCGGCATCGTGATCGACGCCCAGGGCCACGTGCTCACCAACGAGCACGTCGTGAGCGGCGCCGAAACGATCACCGTGACGCTCGCCGACGGCCGTGAGCTCGCCGCGAAGCTGGTCGGTGCCGATCCCAACAACGATCTCGCGGTGCTCCGGCTCGACGACCCGAAGGACATCCCGTGGGCGGCGCCCGGAACCTCCTCGGGCCTGTTCGTGGGCGAGCCCGTGATCGCGATCGGCAACCCGTTCGGCCTCTCGAACACGGTGACGACCGGCGTGCTCTCGGCGGTAGATCGTTCGCTGCGGACGGAGGGCAAGACTTATCACGGCTTCTTGCAGACCGACGCCTCGATCAATCCCGGCAACTCGGGCGGCCCGCTGCTCAACGCGGAGGGCGAGCTGATCGGCATCAACACGGCGATCTATCAGGGCGCGGAGGGCATCGGCTTCGCGATTCCGATCGACGTCGCGAAGCGCATCGTGCACGAGCTCGTGACCAAGGGCAGCGTGGCGCCGGTGTGGCTCGGCCTCGACCTGCAAGATCTCGAGCCGGCGATGCTCGAGCTGCTGAAGCTGCCGGCCGGCCAGCGCGGTGCGATCGTGAATCGCGTGCGCAGCGAGGGCCCGGCCGCGCGAGCGGGCGTGCTGCGCGGCGACGTGCTCATGCGCATCGACGCGCATCCGATCCGCGCCGCTCGCGAGTTCTACGAGGTCCTCGAGGCCAGCACGACGGGGCAGGTGCACGAGCTCGCGCTGCTTCGCAACGGACGCGCGTTCACGCTGCGCGCGACTGCGGCAGAGGTCCCCAGCGCCGTGCTCACCGACCTCGCGAACGAACGCCTCGGCGTCCGGCTCGTGTTCGAACGCGGGCTGTTCCGTATCGCCGACGTCCGGGCGGGCAGCGGCGCCGAGCAGATCGGCCTGCAGCCGGGCGACTTCGTGCGCGCGATCGACGGCCTGGCGCTCGCGGACGAGAATGCGCTCCGGCGCGCGGTGCTGCGCCTGCAAGGCCGGGAGCGCGCCTACATCCGCGTGCAGCGCGGGCGCCGCCTCGCCGACGTGCCCTTGCCTCTCTCTTGAACGCGCCGAACATGCGGGCCAACGCGCGCGTCCGAGCCGGAACCCGGGCTGGCCGTGCAGCGTCTAGCAACATCGAGCCGCCCGCCTAGAACGATGAGGGGTCCCATGAGAGCTGCGCGTTGGCTGCTGCCGATGATCGTTTCGCTGGTGGTCGCCGCCGCCGTGCTGGTCGCGACCGGCACGATCGACGTGCGCGTCGGATTCCGAGACAACCTGGCGCAGGCGGCGGGCCTGGTCGAAGACGAAGCGGCGGCCAAAGCCACTCCGGCCGGCCCGTTCTGGCGCGATGGCTCCGGCGCGGCCCCGAGCGCCGCCCCGCGTGGCGCGCCGAGCAGCTTCGCGGACCTGACGGAGCGCGTGGCTCCGGCCGTCGTGAGCATTCAGGCCGAGCGCACGCAGCCGCCGCCCGACGAGCGGACACGCCCGCGCAACCCGATCGAGGAGCTGTTCGGTTTCCCGTTCGGCGGCGGCGGCGTGCCGCGCGCCGGCGAGGGCAGCGGCTTCGTGATCTCGGCGGACGGCTACATCGTCACCAACAACCACGTCGTCGCCCCGTTCGACAAGATCGACGTCGTGTTCCTGGACGGCACCACGCTGCCCGCGCGCGTGATCGGCCGCGATTCGGCCACCGATGTCGCGCTGCTGAAAGTCGAGAGCACGAAGTCGCTCCAGTCGCTCTCGCTCGGCGACTCCGACGGCACGCGCATCGGCGATTGGGTGGTCGCGATCGGGAACCCGCTCGGGCTCGAGAACACGGTCACCGCCGGCATCGTCAGCGCGAAGCACCGGCGCACGCTCGGCGGCGACGGGCCGCGCTACTCGGACTTCATCCAGACCGACGCCGCCATCAATCCCGGCAACTCGGGCGGCCCGCTGGTCAACCTCGCCGGCGAGGTCGTGGGCATCAACACGATGATCGCGAGCGATCGCAACATCGGCATCGGTTTCGCGATTCCGGTGAACATGGCCAAGCAGGTGCTGCCGCAGCTGCGCGCCAAGGGCCGCGTGTCGCGCGGCAAGCTCGGCGTCGGCATTCAGCCGGTGGACGCGGACGCCGCCGAGTTCCTCGGGCTCGCTTCCGCGGGCGGCGCGCTCGTGCAGAGCGTCGAGGAAGGCAGCCCCGCGGAACGCGCCGGGATCAAGCAGGGCGACGTGATCGTCGAGTTCAACGGCAAAGCCATCAAGGAGATGGACGAGCTCCCGCAGCTCGTGGCCGCGACTCCGGTCGGCGCGCGCTCGAAGGTCGTCCTCGTGCGCAAGGGCAAGCGCCAAACCGTGGACGTGACGATCGGGGCGCTCGCGCTCGAAGAGGATGCGGCAGCGCTCCCGGGCGGCGAGGAATCCGAGGCGACGGGCGCGTACGGGCTCTCGGTGCAGACGCTGACGCCACAGGTCGCGGCGGAGCTGCGGCTCGACGAGAGCGTGAAGGGCGTGGTGGTAACGCGCGTGCGCCCCGGCAGTCCGGCCGAGACGGCGCGCCTGCAGGCGTACGACGTGATCCTGGAGGTGAACCAGGCGCCGGTCGCCAGCTCGGCCGTCTTCAAGAGCGCGATCGACAAGAACCCGAAGGGAGCGCTTCTGCTCGTCCGACGGGGCCGCCAGGAAATCTTCGTGACGATGAAGCGCGCCGGGAAGTAGACGCGCCCGGCGCGGCTTGTCAGCCGGGCGAGCGTGTTTACGCCTCGCGCATGCGTTTCGACAAGCTCACCGTCAAGAGTCAAGAAGCCCTGAGTGAGGCGCAGAGCCTCGCCACCGCGCGCGGCCACAGTCAGATCACGCCGGCGCATCTGCTGCGCGCGCTGGTCGCGCAGCCGGAAGGCAGCACGATCCCGATCCTGCAGAAGGTCGGCGTCGCGCTGGAGCGCTTGCAGAGCGATGCCGAGAAGCGGCTCGCCGCGCTGCCCAAGGTGAGCGGCGGTGCACAGCCGACGATTTCGCCGGCGCTGCAGCGCGCGCTCGACGGTGCGTTCAAGGAAGCCAGCGCCCGCAAGGACGAGTACATCTCGACCGAGCACTTGTTGCTCGCGCTCGCGGAGGACAAATCCGACGAGACGGCGCGCGCGCTGCGCGAAGCCGGCGCGACGCGTGCCGCGCTCGAGAAGGCGCTCGAGAGCGTGCGCGGCAACACTCGCATCACGGATCAGGACCCCGAGTCGAAGTATCAGGCGCTCGCGAAGTTCGGCCGCGATCTCACCGACGCCGCGCGCGCGGGCAAGCTCGACCCGGTGATCGGGCGCGACGAGGAGATTCGCCGCGTCGTCCAGGTGCTCTCGCGCCGCACCAAGAACAACCCGGTGCTGATCGGCGAGCCCGGCGTCGGCAAGACGGCGATCGTCGAGGGCCTCGCGCGCCGCATCGTGGCGGGCGATGTGCCCGAGTCGCTGATGAACAAGCGCGTGATCGCGCTCGACATGGGCGCGCTGATCGCGGGCGCGAAGTACCGCGGCGAGTTCGAAGACCGTTTGAAGGCCGTGCTGCGCGAGATCGCCGACTCCCAAGGCGAGATCGTGCTGTTCATCGACGAGCTGCACACGATCGTCGGCGCCGGCGCCGCCGAGGGCGCGGCCGATGCGGCGAACATGCTGAAGCCCGCGCTCGCGCGCGGCGAGCTGCGCTGCGTCGGCGCCACCACGCTCGACGAGTACCGCAAGCACGTCGAGAAGGACGCCGCGCTCGAGCGCCGCTTCCAGCCCGTGCTGGTTGGCGAACCGAGCGTCGAGGACACGATCTCGATCCTGCGCGGCCTGAAGGACCGGTATGAGACGCACCACGGCGTGCGCATCGCGGACGCCGCGCTGATCGCCGCCGCGACGCTCTCGAACCGCTACATCACCGAGCGCTTCCTGCCCGACAAGGCGATCGACCTCGTCGACGAAGCCGCGAGCCGCGTGCGCGTGCAGATCGACTCGATGCCCGAGGAGCTCGATCAGATCGAGCGCAAGCGCATGCAGCTCGAGATCGAGCGCGAGGCGCTGAAGAAGGAGAGCGACGCGGCGAGCCGCGAGCGCCTCGCGAAGATCGGCGGCGAGATCGCCGAGCTGCAGAGCCAGGGCGCGGCGTTGAAGGCGCGCTGGGACAACGAGAAGACCGCGATCGCACACGTGCGCGAGATCAAGGAGAAGCGCGAGCAACTGACCGCCGAGCTCGAACGCGCGCGCCGCGCGAGCAACCTCGAGCGCGCGGCCGAGATCCAGTACGGCTTGCTGCGGGAGCTCGAGAAGCAGCTCGACGCCGAGGCGCTGAAGCTCGCGGAGCTCCAGAAGCAGGGCTCGGTGCTCTCGGAGGAAGTGACCGCCGAGGAGATCGCCGAGATCGTCTCGAAGTGGACCGGCATTCCCGTCGCGAAGATGATCGAGGGCGAGCAGGAGAAGCTGCTGCGCATGGAGGACAACCTGCGCCGCCGCGTCGTCGGGCAGGACGAGGCGCTCGGCCTGGTCGCGAACGCGGTGCGCCGCGCGCGCGCCGGCCTGCAAGACCCGAATCGCCCGATCGGCTCGTTCATCTTCCTGGGCCCCACGGGCGTCGGAAAGACCGAGACCGCCCGCGCGCTCGCCGACTTCCTGTTCGACGACGAGCAGGCCATGGTGCGCATCGACATGAGCGAGTTCATGGAGAAGCACTCCGTCTCGCGCTTGATCGGCGCGCCGCCCGGCTACGTCGGCTACGACGAGGGCGGCTACCTGACGGAGGCGGTGCGACGCCGGCCCTACAGCGTCGTGCTCTTCGACGAGATCGAGAAGGCTCACCCCGACGTCTTCAACGTGCTGCTGCAGATCCTCGACGACGGCCGCCTGACGGATGGGCAAGGACGCACGGTCGACTTCAAAAACGTCGTGCTGATCCTGACCTCGAACATCGGCAGCCAGTTCATCGTCGAGCTCGCGGAATCACAGCACGAGGAGATGGAGGCGCGTGTGATGGAGGCGCTGCGCGCGCACTTCAAGCCCGAGTTCCTGAATCGCGTCGACGACGTCGCGATCTTCCACCAGCTCGCGCGCGAGCACCTCGGCCGCATCGTCGAGATCCAGCTCGCGCGCGTGCGGAAGCTGCTCGCGGAGCGCCGCATCGAGCTCGAGCTCACCGACGAGGCGAAGCGGCTGCTGGCCGAGAAGGGCTACGACCCGCACTACGGGGCGCGGCCGCTGAAGCGCGTGATCCAGCGCATGGTGCAGGACCCGCTCGCGATGAAGATCCTCGAAGGCACGTTCGGCGACGGCGCGAAAATAATCGCCGATGCGCGGCTGAGTGGAGAGGCGCTGGAGTTTCGGCGCGCGGGCTGACGCCCGCGGCGCCGGCGCTCTACGACTCGCTCAGTTGTAGTCCTCGTTCAGCGAGCGCAGGAACGCGGCGAGTGCGGCCACATCCTCGCTGCGCAGCGCGATGCCCGACAGCTCAGGCGCGGCGTTACGCAGCGTTCCCTGGCGCGCTTGGCCGGCGGCGCGGCGGTACAGCTCGACTACGCCCTCGAGCGTGTCCTGCTGCCCGTTGTGCAGGTACGGCGCGGAGTGCGAGAGGTCGCGCAGCCCAGGCGTCTTGAAGCGCGCGATCGTCTTCGGCAACAGCGCATTGGACGCGCACCGCGATCTCCGCAGACTCTGAACCTTCTTCGCGGGCGTGTTGGCATTGACGCCGGCGAGGGCGAGCTCCTGGTTGCACAACGTGCGCCAGAGCTTGTCCTGCACGTCGCCGCGGAAGTCGAGGTTCGCGTAGATGTTCCACACGCCGAGGTCGGTGAGGCCGACCGCGGCCAGTGAGGGGATGCTCCGATACGGCTCGGCCGCGTTCGGATGAGCCCCCGTGGCCGGCAGCCAACGGTTCGGGTCCGCATTCCGCTCGGCGACGCCAGGCACAGGCAGGGCCGCGAAGGTTCCGGCCCCGTGGATGTCGTCGTAGTCGAACTGCGCGATGCCGGTGTTATGGAACCCGAAGTCCGCGAAGGTCGGCGCGACGTGGCAGGTCGCACAGTTGCCGATCCCGCCGGCCGCGATCTCCTTGGCCTTCAAGCGGCGGTTCGGCGCCGGGCGCAGGAAGATCTTCAAGCCGTCCAACTCCGTCGCCCCGAAGATCCGGTCGGCGGGATGGAACTCGAACGGACCGTCGTTCACGAAGCTCGGCTGCTTCAGCTGGTCTACGGCGCGGCGCAGGCGGCGCGTGTAGTCGAGCGCGGATTCGTCCGGGTCCGGTGCGCTCGGCAGGCCGTTCGCCGCCAGGAACGCGTCGAAGGGAGAGCCGACGAACGCGCCGCCCTCGTCGGTCGCGAACACGAGCTGCTCGACGTAGGCCGAGATCAGCCGCGCGACGGCTTCGACGACCTCGTCGTCGGTCGCTTGGTCGACGTCGATGCGAAACTCGGCCGGGAGCACGAACTCCGGCGGAAGCGACGGGTCGGTGCCCAACAACACGGTGCGATAGGCGCCGCCGAAATCGGTCGCGAGTGCGCCGCTGCCATCGTCCTCGCGGGCCACGCGCGCAATGTGCGCGATCGCGAAGGGCGCCTCGCCCGGTAGCCAGCCGTAGTTGCGGCCCGTGAGCGTGCCGCGCACGAGCGCCGGGAGGCTCGGAAACTCACCGTCGAAGTGCAGCAGCAACCCGTTCGGCCGCGGCAGCGACGCGTTCACCAGCGCGGGCGAATTGCGCGGCGCAGAGAGCTTCCCGTCATGGCGCGCGGGAATCGGGCTGCGGCGCGCGAAGTCCGCGTAGGTGCGCATGCCGCCGCCGGTCGTATCGAGGTGCTCGTCAACCAGGTGGCAGGAGCGGCAGTTCATCGATTCGCCGGCGAACGGGCCGGGGAAGCTGCCCTGCAGCGCCTCGGTCTCGTCGACGACCGGGTCGCCGGCCGGTAGTGGCGTGTTCGCGTCGATCTCGTTGCGTGCGAAGAACTCGGCGAAGCGCGTCTCGAGGAACAAGCGCTCGCCGATCGTGACCTCCGCCGGATCCGCCTCCTGCGCCAGCGCGCTCGAGACTCCGAGGGTCGAAGTCACCAGGATCGAGACCGCCGCCACCCAGTTGCCGTGCCGCATCGCCGCTCTCCTCTTCCGCATGTGGGCTTGCCGCTACGTAGGTAATTGAAACTGAAGTTCGGTGTCATTTTCATTTGATGAATGCGAGCACTGGTGGTCGGGCGAGGTGGTCGCGTCCGGACGGTCAGCCGAGATCGAGCAGCTGGTAGAGCTCGCCGTCGCGGAACCCGTGCCGGCGGTACCAGGCTCGCGTGCCGACCGCGGAGATCACCGCGAGCACCGGAAAGCCCGCCGAGCGTGCCAGCGCGGCGGCGCGGCGGATCAGATCGCCTCCGATGCCGGCGTGTTGCGCCTTGCTCGCCGCCCGCTCGCCGAAATCGGCGGCCGCCCCGTACACGTGCACCTCGCGCAGCAACGCGGCGCCGTGAAGCTCGGAGATGGGCGGCCGCGCCGCGGCCGCGGCGCCGGGCAGCGTCAAGCGCGCGAAGCCGGCGATGCGATCTGCGGGCGTCACGGCCTCGACGAAAACGTCGTCTCCGAGCGACGTCGCGTAGCGCGTCTCGCGCAGCACCAGCGCCGCCGGCGCTCCCACCGGCGCGCCGCGTAGCTCGCGCGCTCGGATCTCCGCGAGGCGCACGCCGCGCTCCCGTAACAGCGCCTCTGCCGCCTCGCGCAGGTTCGTCTCGCGGCTGCCCGTGACGATGTCTTGCGACGGGATGTCGCGGATCACGCGCGTCGCGCGGCACCAGCGCGGGATCGCGGCGAGGCAATCGGCGACGAGCGGCAGCAGCTCTTCGCGCGAGTATGCGCGCCACTCGCCGCGCGCGTGGTACGCCACGAGCTCGGCGCTCTCGACGAGGCTGCAGGGGTAGAGCTTCAGCTCGTCCGGGCGAATCGCCGGATCGTCGAACAGCCGCGCGAAATCCGCGCGATCGCTCGCGGGCGTCGCCCCCAACAAGTTCGCCATCCAGTGCGCGTGAATCTTGAAGCCCGCTCCGCGCAGCAACGCGATCGCCGCGCGCGTCGCAGCCACGTCGTGGCCGCGCTGGTTCGCGGCGAGCACCGCGTCGTCCAGCGACTGGATGCCGAGCTGCACCTTCGTCGCGCCCAGGCGCCGCAAGCGCGGCACTTCGTCGCGCGTCACGTGATCGGGGCGCGTCTCGAGCGCGAGGCCGACACAGCGCGCGCCGGCGCTCTCGTTCGCGCGCTGGGCCGCCTCGAGCGCGCCCCATTCGCCGCGTTCGCGCGCGGGCACGAGCTCGCCGCCCTCCCCCGCGCGCAGATGCGCCGCGACGCTCGCGTCGTAGCCGCGCTCCGAGCGCGCGAGCGCCGAGAAGTCGGGCGCGAAGCCCGCGATCCCGTCGCGGCGATCGCGGCCATCCCCGAAGTCGTTCAACGCCTCGAACAGGCGGGTCGCGAACCAAACCTGATAACCAACGGGATAGGACGACCAAGTCCCGCCGAGCACGATCAGCTCGACCTTCGCCGTCGAGTGCCCCATGGCGCGGAGCGCCGCGAGCCGATTCCACGCCTGCAGGTACGGATCGAAGCGGTTCGCCTGCGCGCGCTGACAGCCCGGCTCGTTCGCGAGGTAGCTCTTCGGCATACGCACGTCGCTCGGGCAGAACACGCAGCGGCCCGGGCACGGAAACGGCTTGGTGAGCACGGCGACGGGCGTGACGCCGGAGAGGGTCCGCGTCGGCGTCGTGCGGAGCTTCTCGGCGAAGGCCGTCTCGGCGACGGGCCACTCCGCGGCGCTCGCGCGAAACGCCGCGAGCACGTCGCGCTTCGAGTAGAAGCCGCGCCCGGCCTTCGGATGCCGGCGCAGGATGCGGTCGAGCGCACGCGCGTCGAGCGGCTCGCACGCGATCGCCTCCGCGATGATCGCGCGCAGATCCCGAGCGCCGTCGGTCGTGGATAGACTGCCGTCGCTCATGACTCCCGAGACTGCGCGGAAGCTCGCGCGCATCAACGAGCGATTCTATCGGAAGCACGCGCGGCTCTTCGCGTCGAAACGCGACCGGCCGTGGCCGGGCATGCGCCGCGTGCTCGAGAGCGTGCCCGCGCCGCCGCGGCGCGTGCTCGACGTCGGCTGCGGGCACGGGCGCTTCGCGCAGCTGCTGCGCGAGCGCGAGCTGGACGCGAGTTATTGGGGAGTCGACGCGTCCGCGGAGCTGATTTCGCTCGCGCGCGCGCGCTCCGACCTGATCGCGGGCGCGTCGTTCGCGCGGGTCGACGTGATCGAGAGAGCGCGCGCGATCGACGCCGGGCCCTTCGATCTGATCGGGGTGTTCGGCGTGCTCCACCACGTCCCGGGCGAGCCCGCCCGCATCGCGCTGCTGCGCGCACTCGCGGCGCGGCTGGCGGCCGGCGGAACCCTCGCCGTCGCGTTCTGGCGCACCCTCGCGGACGAGGAGCCGGCCAAGCGCGTTGCGTGGGAGTCGGCTGGCATCGAGCCGGGCGACCTCGAGCCGGGCGATCGCCTGCTGCGCTTCGACACGGACGCGAGCGTGTTCCGCTTCGCGCACTTCGCCGACGAGCCGGAGCTCGCGCGCCTCGCCTCCGCTCTCGGTCTGCCGCTCGCGACCCGCTTCGATTCGGACGGGACCGGCGGCATCGCGAACGCCTATCTCCTGTGGCGGCGCGCATGAGCGAGCCCGTGCGCCGTCAGGTCGCGGGCGCAGCCGAGCTCGCAGCCGCGCTCTCCGCAGGCGACCCCGTGCGCCTCGTGCTGCACGCGCGCGAGCCCCGCGACGCCGCGGTGCAGGCCGTGCTCGAGCGCGCGCGCGCTGCCGGCGTGCCGCTGCGTGTCGCGAGCGCGCAATCGTTGTGGCGCCTCGGCAAGTGCTCGCCGCCGCCCGAAGTGATGGCCGTGATCGGGGCCGACCCGCACGCGTCGCCGGAGGACTCGCTGGCGGGCAGCGGCGCCGCTTGGCTGCTCACCGGCGTCGCCTACCCCGGCAACACCGGCTTCGCGATCCGGCTCGCCGAGGTCTCCGGCGCCGCCTGCGTGTTCGTCGACTCGGGCTTCGCACACGAAGGCAAGCGCGAAGCGCTGCGCGCCTCGATGCGCGCGGATCGATTCTTCCCGGTGCACTGGGAGCCCGCGCTCGACGCGATCGGCCGCGCGAAGCGCGCGGGGCGGCGGGTGCTCGGCATCGAGGACGTGGGCAGCGCTGCGCCCTGGGAGGTCGATCTCACGGGGCCCGTCTTGCTCGTCGTGGGGGGCGAGCGCGCGGGCATCCCAGCCGAGGTGCTCGCAGCCTGCGACGGCGTGCTGCGCATCCCGATGCGCGGCTTCATCCCGTCGTACAACCTGCAGGCTGCGATGGCGATGGTCGCGGGCGAGCGGCTGCGGCAGCTCGGCGCGACGGACCGCGCACGCCCCTAATCACTCGGCGCGCCCTCGGCGGGCGGGTCCGGCAGCTCGCCGACCACGACGCCGCCGAGCAGCAGCAGCCCGCCGAGCCACTGCAGCGCGCTGAGCGTCTCGGCACCCATGCCGACCGAGAGCAGCGCCGCGAACAGCGACTCGAGCGAGAAGATCAGGCCGACGCGCGTGGCAGAAGTGTGGCGCTGTCCCCAGGTCTGGCCGAGGAAGGCGGCCGCGGAGCAGATCAGCCCGAGATAGGCGATCGACCCGAGCGAACGCAGATCCGGCAGCATGGGCGCGCTCTCGAACGCGAGCGCGCAGGGCAGCGAGAGTCCCGCGACGACGGCCATCTGCGCGAAGGCGAGCGGCACCGCGGGCGACTCTCGCGCCCAACGCTCGAGCGCGACCATGTGCGCCGCGAACGCGAGCGCGGAGAGCAGAGTGAGCGCGTCTCCCGCGTTCGCCCCCGAGCCGCGCGGATCCGTGAGCAGGTACAGGCCGAAGAGCGCGGCGAGCACGGCGAAGAGCACGCGCTTGCGCAGCGCGCGGCCGAGCAGCACGCGCGCGAGCAGTGGCACCATCGCGACGTAGGTCGCCGTGATGAAGCCGGAGCGCGCCGGAGTCGTGAATGCGAGGCCGGTGGTCTGCAGCGCGAAGGCGGCCCATAACAAGACGCCGATCCACACGGCCCTCCGCCAGCGAACGCGGCCCGCGGCCCCCGTTCCGAGCGCGAAGGCTCCGCGCCCGAACACGCACCCCAACGCGAGCGTGGCCAGCGCGAAGCGCGAGGCGACGAGCGTGAACGGCGCGATCGTCGCGAGCGCGTCCTTCGCCACGAGAAACGAGCCGCCCCACGCGACGGTGACGCCGAGCAGCACGAGCTCCGCACGCAGCCGCGACGTCACGCCCGCCCCTCCGAGAGCGCCGCAGCATATGCGGAAGCGAAGCGCGGCCGCTCGCATCG
>DATBRS010000194.1:0-47846 GCA_036560185.1 Myxococcota bacterium | reverse complement strand
ACGAGATCGCGCGCGGGCACGATCACGACGAACTGGCCGGCGCTGCCGTTCATCTCGAAGGTGTCGCCCACGCGCTCGCCGAAGCTCGCATACTGCTCCGGCCCCGGCTTCGCGTTCAGCCAGAACTGCGCGCCGTAGGTGCCGTTGTTCGGGGCCGCTGCCGGCGTGCGCGTGAAGTCGACCCAGCCCGGCGGAAGGATGCGCCGGCCTTCCCACAGCCCGTCGCGCAGATAGAGCAGGCCGAGCCGCGCCCAGTCCGGTGCGCTCGCCCAGACGTAGGCGCCGACCAGCGGCGTGTCCGCGCGGTCCGCCTCGACCACCAGCGTACGCATGCCGAGCGGCTCGTTCAGCTCGCGCGCCGTGAAGGCGCGCCAATCCTCGCCGGCGCGGTCCGCGACCAATCGCGCGAGCAATTGCGTCGTTCCCGTGGAGTAGGCCCAGTGGGTGCCGGGCTCGTACTCGAGCGGGACGTCCGCGGCCGCGAGCGCGGTGTCCCCCGCGAGCTCTCCGAACAGCAGCTGCGCGATGAAGCTGTCCGTGTCGGAGCTGTCGCCGTCGGCGTTGTCGAGGCCCGTCGTCATCTGCAGCGCCTGGCGCACGGTGATCGCGCGGCGCGGATCCTCCGCGCGCGCGCGCCAGCTGCGCGCGTCGAGCGGCTCGTCGAGGGAAACTCGCCCGTCGCGCACCAGCAGGCCGACCCACGCGTTCACGAGGCTCTTGCCGGCGGACCAGGAGCGGAAGCGCGTGCTCGCGTCGAAGCCCGGCGCGTAGCGCTCGACCACGAGCTTCCCGCCTTGCACGACCAGCACGGCGCGGGTGTCGGGCACCCCCGCTGCGCTTTTCTTCGCGAACAGCTTGCCGAGCGCGACCTCGATGTCGATGTGGTCGGCGCGCTGCGCATCGCCGCGCGGCCAGCCACGCGTCGGGTAGGCGACGTCGATGCGCTGCGGCGGCAGCGGCGAGCGCGGCGGCGCCTCCGCGTGCGCGATCCCTGCGGCGAGCGTGAGCAAAACGGCGAGCGAGGCGGCGGCGACCTGCATGCGCGCGGCAGTGTGACAGGGCGCGGGCGCTTGCCCAGTCGCAGCGGGGATTGTGGGGCGCACGCGCTGCGCATCGGACCCATGCCGCCTCGCGTGCGCCGCGCGGGCGGCGGACGGCGCTCCCGCTCGCGGCACGCCCGATGCAGACGCGCTGCTCGGAGGAGGGCTCGCCATGCATCGCTCCGAAGCGCGCGAGCTCGAGCTCTGCACGGCGTGCGGCGCCGAGGTTCACGCCGCGCGCGACCGTACGTACGCGCTCGACGCCGAGCGCGTGCTCTGCTTCGCGTGCGCGGTCCGACGAGGCGGCGCCTACGACGAGCAGCACGACCTGTGGCGCGCGGCGCCCGACCTGACGGATCTCGCTCCCGACGACGGCGCTCGAGAGAGGAATCCCATGCACGGACAGCGACTTTCGGCGCTCGCGTTCGCACTCGCGCTCGGCCTCGGCTGCGCGAGCTCCGACGGGCTCTACGACCACGACCCGAGCGCGAGCTTCGCGGCCTATCACAACTACGCGATCGTTCACTCCGAGGTGGCTGGCCAAGACCTGCCGCTGCCTTCGGACGACGTCGCGAACAGTCAGCTCGTCCAGCGGCGGGTGGATGCCGCGATTCAGCGCGAGCTCGCAGCGAAGGGCCTCGAGCCGGCATCCGCCGAGCTGGCGGATCTGATCGTCGCGTTCAGCGTGAGCTCGCGCCCCGCGGCGCGCAGCGAGCTCTACCCAGCCGGGGGCGGGATGTATTGGCCCTACGGTTGGTGGCACGATCACTGGGATGCGGTGTACACGCGCGTCTACACCGAGGGCCTCATGATCGTGGACCTGATCGACGCGAAATCGCGCCTGCTCGTGTGGCGCGGCTGGACCAAGGATCCGCTGCCGCGCTCCGAGGACATGTCCGGCATCGTCGACCACGCGGTTCACGAGATCTTCGAGAACTATCCGCCGCCCGCCGCGAAGTGAGCCGTGCGGCGGCGGCTACGCCCGCTCGACACGCACCGCCGTGAGCTTGTATTCGGGGCAGTGAGACTCTGGATCGTGGGCGGGCCCGACGACGCGGTTCGCGTGCGTCTCCGGGAAGTGAAAGCTGAGGAACGCGGTGCCCGGCAGCACGCCCTCGTCGATCGCGATGCGCGCGCTCGTCGCGCCGTGGCGGCTCTCGACGCGGGCGCGCTCGCCGCTCGCGAGCGCGAGCGCGGCGGCGTCCTGCGGATGCAGCGCGAGCGTGTCGCTGGCTGTTAGGGCGCTCTGCCCGGTGCGGCGCGTCATCGTGCCGACGTTGTAGTGATCGCGCACGCGCCCGGTGATGAGCGTGAGCGGGTAGCCGGGCGCGCTCGCTTCGGGGCTCTCCGCGAACGGCACGATCGAGAGCCGCGCGCGGCCGCGCACGAAGCGGTCCGCATGCACGATCGCTGTGCCCGGGTGCGACGCGCTCGGGCACGGCCACTGCAGGCCGTCCCCGTCCAAGCGCGCGAGCGAGACGCCGCCGAACAGCTCCGGCGCGACGCGCGCGATCTCGTCCAGCACGTCCCCGGGCGTCGCGTAGCGCCAATCGAGCCCGAGCTCGCGGCCGAGGTCGCGTGCCACCTCCCAATCAGGGCGCGCCTCTGCCGGCGGCGCGACGGCGGCGCGCACGCGCTGCATGCGGCGCTCGCCGTTGGTGAAGCTGCCGTCCTGCTCGAGGAACCCCGCGGCGGGCAGCACGAGCTGCGCACGCCGCGCGGTCTCGGTCATGAACAGCTCCTGCACGACCAGCAGCTCGAGGCTCTCGAGGGCCTGCAGCACGCGCGATTCGTCGGGATCGCTCTGCGCGATGTCCTCGCCCTGAATCCAGAGCCCGCGCAGCCGGCCCGCGCGCGCGGATTCCAGCATCTCGGGGATCGTCGAGCCCGGGCGGGCGGGCGGCTCGGCGCCCCACACCGCGGCGAAGCGCGCACGCACGGCCGCGTCGGTCACTGACTGATAACCCGTGAGCTGCATCGGCTGACTGCCCATGTCCGCGTTGCCCTGCACGTTGTTCTGCCCGCGCAGCGGCAGCAGGCCCGCGCCGGCGCGCCCGACCGCGCCCGTGAGCAGCGCGAGGTTGGCGAGCGCCCGCACCGAGCCGACGCCCTGCGTCAGCTCCGAGAGCCCGAGCCCAGTGACGTAGAGCGCCGCAGGGCTCGCCGCGAGCAGCTCCGCGGCGCGTTCGAGCTGCGCGCGGGAGACGCCGCTGCGCGCCGCCGCGTCGTCGAGGGAGCAGGCGGCGAGGAAATCCTCGAGCGCCTCGAGGCCGTCGCAGCGCTGCGCGAGGTACGCGAGATCCAGCGCGCCGCGGGCCACCAGCTGCTGCGCGATCGCGTTGAACACGAGCACGTTCGTGCCGGGCCGCAGCGCGAGGTGGAGCGTCGCCGCGGCGGCGATCTCCGTGCGGCGCGGATCGACGACCAGCAGCGGCACGCCTGCGCGCGCGCGCGCCAAGAGGCGCGCGCCGACCACGGGGTGCGCCTCCGTCGGGTTCGCGCCGGCCACCACGAGGCAGCGCGCGCGCTCGATGTCGTCGTAGGAAGCGCTCGCCGCGCCCGTGCCGGTGACCTGCGCCAGCGCGAGCGCCGTCGACGCATGGCACACGCGCGCGCAGCAATCGACGTGGTTCGTGCCGAAGCGCAGGCGGAACAGCTTCTGCAGCAGGTACGCGGCCTCGTTCGTCGAGCGCGACGAAGTCATCACGCCGAGCGCGTCGGGGCCGTGCTCGCGGTGAATCGCGTCCAGCCGCTGTCCCACCCACGCGAGCGCCTCGCTCCACGAGACGGCTTCGAAGCCGGCGCCGCGCCGCAACAACGGGCGCGTGAGGCGCTCGTCCGAGCGCTGCCAGGCGTGGGCGTAGCGGCCCTTCGCGCAGGTCGCGCCGCGATTCACGGCGGCGTCGCGCGCGCCGTCGATGCGGACCACGCGGCCCTGCGCCACGCCCACGTCGAGCTGGCAGCCGACGCCGCAGTAGCCGCAGGTGGTGCGTACGCGTCGCTCGGGCTCGGGCGCGTCGCGGCGGTCGCGGTCCGTGATCGCCGCGGTCGGGCATACGTCGACGCACGCGCCGCACGCGACGCACGACGAATCCCGCAGCGCTCCGCCGGCGCCGTCGCACGCGATGCGCGGCTCCGCGCGCGAGCCGCGCACTTGCCACACGCCGCGGCCCGGGATCTCGTCGCAAGCCTGAACGCAGCGCCGGCAGGCGATGCAGCGCGCGGCGTCGAACACGAGGTAGCGGTGGCTCTCGTCGCAGCTCGCCTCGGGCGTCGCGTCGCGTTGCAACTCGTCCAACTGCGCGCGCAGCGCGTCGATGCGCGGCCCGTGCGTTGCGACGCGCATGCCGTCTGCGAGCCGCGTGTGGCAGGCAGCGTCGAGCGCCGCGCGGCCTTCGATGGCGACGACGCAGCGCCGACAGCCTCCGTCGGGCGGGAGTCCGTCCAAATGACAGAGCGTCGGGATCGCGATGCCAAGGCGCGCGGCGGCCGCGAGGATCGTCTCGCCCGGCTCGGGCGTGAGCGCGCGGCCGTCGATCCAGGCGCTCACCGCTTCGGCTCCGCGAGCGCCCGTAACAACGCGCGCACGGGCCGCGGCGTGGCGCGCCCGAACGCGCACAGGCTCGCGCTCTGCATGGCGTCGAACAGCCGCGCGAGCTCGCCGCGCTCGGCGTCGCGCGCGCCGCGCGCGAACGCGGCCCGGGCGCGGGCGCTGCCTGCGCGGCACGGCGTGCAGCGCCCGCACGATTCGTCGGCCATGAACTCGAGCAGGTGGCGCGCGAGCGCCGCGAGATCCGCGCCGCGCGGAATCGCGACCAGGCCGCCGTGGCCGAGCTCGACGCCGGCCGCGTGCAGCGCGTCGAAATCGATCGCGAGCTCGCACTGCTCGGGCCGCAGGAAGCTCCCCATCGGACCGCCGAGCAGCACGCCTTCGAGCGCGTCGCGCGTGCACGGCGTCTCGCCGCCGCGCTCGATCACGTCGCGGAGCGTCGTGCCGAACGGCACCTCGACGATGCCGGGGGCGCGGAAGCCCGCGTTCAGGCAGATCGCCTTCGTCCCGCGCGAGCTCGGCGTGCCGAGCCGGGCGTAGGCGTCGGGCCCGCGCTCGAGGATCCACGCGACGTTCGCGAGCGTCTCGACGTTGTTGACGACGGTGGGCAGACCGAAGAGGCCGTGCTCGGTCGGAAAGGGCGGCCGCGGGCGCGCCTCGGCGCGGCCCCCTTCCAGCGCGGAGATCAACGCCGTCTCCTCGCCGCACACGTAGCTGCCGAAGCCGCGTACGACGCGCACGTCGAGCGCGTGGGGCGCGCGCGCGCCCAACAAGTGCGCGCCCTCGGCGTCCGCGATGGCGCTTTCCATGCGAGCCACCGCGCGCGGGTACTCGGAGCGCACGAACACGACGGCCTCGCGCGCCGAGATCGCGAAGGCGCACAGCGCGAGACCTTCCAGCACTGCGTGCGGGTCGAGCTCGAGCAGCGCGCGATCGATGAACGAGCCCGGATCGCCCTCGTCGCCGTTGGCGATCGCGATGCGCCGGGTGCCCGGCGCGCTCGCGCACGCGCGCCACTTGGCGCCGGTCGCGAAACCCGCGCCCCCGCGCCCGCGCTCGCCGGAGAGCTCGAGCGCGGCGATCGCGTGCTCGGGCGTCCAGGTCGCCGCGACGCGTCGCAGCGCCTGATAAGCGCCGTCGCGCAGCGCGTCGTCCAGCGCCGCGAAGTCGCCGCGCGCGAGCCTGCGCGTCACCACGGGCTCGCAGCCGAGCGCGCGCACGAGCGGCGCGGAGTCGGCCTCCGCAGCGCCGCCGAGCGCCGCCGTGGCGCTCTCCGGCGTGCAGCGCGCGTGTACGCGTCCAGCCGCGTCGAGCAGCGCCGGCGCGCGATCGCAATAGCCGAGGCAATACGCCGGGCGCGCGCTCGGAACCGCGCGCGCGATCGCCCCCGCCCCCGCGAGCTCGCAGGACGTGCCGCGACAAACGCGCGGCGCCGCGGCTCCATCGACTAGGTCCGGATGGCTCTCCGCCGCGGCAGCCAGCCGCGCGAGCGGGACGCGCGCGAGCTCAGCCGCCTCGGCGAGCGCACTCGCGAGGGGCACGCCCGCGGCGCGGCGTTCGCTCGCGTACGCGAACGGGAAGAACAGCGGCTCGCTCATCGCCCGGCCTCGGCGCGCGCGCGCGGCGCATGCGGAATCGCGGCGGGCGCAGCGGCGATCTGCGCTTCGCTCGCGCAGAGCACGGCGGTGCCCGCCTCGCCGCGCAGGATGGCGCGCGCGTCGTCCAGCGCGCCGATCCACGCGCGCTGGCCGGGCGCGCGCGCGAAGCGGGACGCCGCCTCCGCCTTGGGCGCCATCGAACCGCGCTCGAAGCGGCGCTGCGCGAGCTCCTCGGCGGCGATGCATCGGATCGGCTGATCGCGCAGCGGCCAGTCCGCGTAGATGGCGGGCACGTCCGTCAGCAAGAGCAGCCCGTCCGCGCCGAGCTGGCTCGCCAGCAAGGCGGCGGAGCGATCCTTGTCGATCACCGCCGGGGCGCCGGCGAACCGGCCGCCGGCGTCGCGCGCGACCGGAATTCCGCCGCCGCCCGCGCACACGACCACGCAGCCCGCGCTCCATAACAGCTCGATCGAGCGCAGCTCGAGGATGCGCAGCGGCTCCGGCGAGGCGATCACACGCCGGAAGCCGCCGCGATCCGGCGCGCACGGCAGGCCGAGCGCAGCGAGCCGCTCTGCCTCGGCGCGCGTCAGCACGGGACCGATCGGCTTGCTCGGCGCCGCGAAGGCGGGATCGTGCGCGTCGACCTCGGCCAGCGTGAGCAGCGCGACGACCTCGCGCCCCGGCAGCTCGTTGCGCAGCTCCTGGGCGAGCCAGTAGCCGAGCAGGCCCTCGCTCTCTGCGCCGAGCGCGTCGAAGCGGGCGGGCTCGTCCCCGCTGCGCTGTGCGTTTGCGAGCCAGCCGATTTGCGGTCCGTTGCCGTGGGTCACCACCAGCGCATGCTCGCGCGCGAGCGCAGCGATCTCGTGCGCCGCGCAGCGGAGCGCGGCGTGCTGATCCGCGAGCGTCGCGACTCCCGGCGGCGCGAGCGCGTGACCGCCCAGGGCGACCACGAGCTTCATGCGAGGGCTCGCGCAACGTAGGCGTCGACGACCGCGCCGAGCCCCGGCTCGCTCGTCTCGGCGTACTCGTAACGGGCGCGAACGATCGGCAGGCGCGGGCGCAAAACCTGAGCGAGGTCGATCGGAGTGCCCGCGACGATCAAGTCCGCGGGCGTAGCGTCCAGCGTCTGCAGCAGCTCCGCGCGCTGCTCGGCGCTGTAGCCGAGCGCCGGCAGCACCGGCCCGAGATGCGGGAAGCGCGCGAGCTCGCGGGCCAGCGCGGGCGGCGCGTAGGGGCGCGGGTCGACGATCTCGCGCGCGCCCGCAAGCTGCGCGGCGACGGTGCCGGCGCCGTGCGCCATGCCGCCGTGGGTGAGCGTCGGGCCGTCCTCGACCACGATCACGCGCTTGCCGCGCACGCGCGCGGCGTCGTCGAGCGTGACCGGCGAAGCGCCGCGCAATCTCGGGACGTGGGGCGCGAGCTCAGCGAGCGCGGCTTCCACCTGGGCGCAGCGCAGCTCGCCCGCGGCGTCGCTCTTCGCGATCACGAACAGGTCGGCCATGCGCGCGACGGCCTCGCCGGGGTGGTGCGTCGCCACCTGGCCTGGGCGCAGCGCATCGGCGAGCACGATGTGCAGGCCGGGCCGCACGAACGGGAAGTCGTTGTTGCCGCCGTCCCACAGCAAGACTTGCGCCTCCGCCTCGGCGGCGCGCAGGATCTGCGCGTAGTCCACGCCCGCGAACACCGGGCAGCCCTGTGCGACGTAGGGCTCGTACTCCTCGCGCTCCTCGATCGTGACTTGCGCGCGCGCGAGGTCGTCGCGCGTCGCGAAGCGCTGGCAGCGTTGCGAGGCGAGATCGCCGTACGGCATCGGGTGCCGCAGCACGGCGACCGCGATTCCGCGCGCGCGCAGGCGCGCCGCGATCCAGCGCGCCACCTGGCTCTTGCCGCAGCCAGTTCGCACGGCCGAGACCGCGATCACGGGACGCCGGGCAGTCAGCATCGTGCGCGGGCCCGCGAGCGAGAAGTCGCAGCCCGCCGCGAGCGCGCGCGACGCGAGGTGCATCACGTGCGCATGCGGGACGTCGCTGTACGCGAACACCACCTCGTGCACGCCGTGCTTCTCGCACAGCGCTGCGAGCGCGTCCTCGGGCTCGATCGCGATGCCGTTCGGATAGAGCGGGCCGGCGAGCGAAGCGGGAAACGTGCGGCTCGCGATGCCCGGAATCTGCGCCGCGGTGAACGCGACGACCTCGACCGCAGGGTCGTCGCGCCAGAGCGTCAGGAAGTCGTGGAAGTCGCGCCCCGCGGCGCCCAGCACGAGCAGCCGGCGGCGCGACGCTGCGGCGCTCACGGGCTCACGGGCTCGCTCTGCGCGCAGCGGATGCAGGTCGTCGAGCCGGGCAGGGCGCGCAGGCGCGCGACGGGAATGCGATCGCCGCAGCGGTCGCAGACTCCGAAGCGACCGTGCGCCGCGCGCTCGAGCGCATGGTCGAGCGCCGAGAGCCTGCGCGCCTTCGCGCTCTCGAGCGCCTCGGCGAGCTGCTCGTCGCTGCGCAGCGCCCCCGCGTCCGCGAGATCGCCGGGCTCGCGGCGCTGCTCGGTGCGGCGCCGATCGTCCGACGACAAGTGCGCGAGCTCCCTCGCCACCGCGTCGCGCTCGCGCTGCAGCTCGCGCAGCAGCGACTTCTCGGGGGCGATCGGCGCGCGCTGCTCGGTCAGGCGCTCGGTCCACAGGTGCGTCGCGAGCGCGCGCAGCACGTCGGTCTCCGAGAGGATGCCCGCGAGCCGGCCGGCGCCATCGACGATCGGCAGGCAGCCGATGCGGTGGTCGGCCATGCGCTCTGCTGCGCTCTGCAACGTGTCGTCCGGGCTGAGCGTGTCGGGCGCGTGGGTCATCAGGTCGGCGACGGTCCAGCCCGCGGCCGCAGCGCGCGCCCCGTCTGCGATCGGGGCCTTCAGGTTCGCGCCGACCGGAAGCGCCGCGCGCAGGTCGTCGACCGCGAGCACGCCGACCACACGGCGCTCGCCGTCGACGATCGGGAGGTGGCGGATGCCGTGGCGGACCATGCGTTCGTGGGCCGCGAGCGCCGACTCGTCTGCGGTCGCTGTGATCGGGTCGCCGCTCATCCAGCTCTTCACGACGTCGTGCATGACATGCCTCCCGCGCGCCCGTGCGCGCTGCGGAAACACGAGTGCAAGCACAGTGCCGCATGCGGCGCGCCACGCGGACGCCGTCCGCCCGAGACACTGCCCCGCAGAGGCGCGCTGGGGCTTCGCGCGCACGGGCCGGGTCGATTCGACACACGCCGAGGCGTGTCGACGCAGCGCGATTCGCGGCGCGTCGGCACGCGGCGTGAAAGGCCGCAGCTGCTCAGGAGGTGCCTATGCACGGCCCGCGCAAGATCCTGGTTGCGACCGACTTCTCTCCGTCCGCCGACCGCGCCCTCGACACCGCTCTCGCGCTGGCGACGGCCAGCAAGGCGGAGGTCCACCTGATCCACGCGCTCGAGGTGGTGGCAGCGCCCGTCACCCCGTATGCGATGGCGATCCCCGACGATCTGATCGTCGCCGCACGCGCGGCGGCGCAGAGCAAGCTCGCCGCCACGAAGGCGCGCGTCGACGCGCGCGGGCTCGCGACCAGCGCCGTGCTCGGCAGCGTCCCCGCCGCGCTCTCGATCGCGGCGCGCGCCCGCGAGCTCGGCGCGGATCTCGTGGTCGTCGGCTCCCACGGTCACAGCGGCATGCGGCGCCTGCTGCTCGGCAGCGTCGCGGAGCACACCGTGAAGGAATCTCCCGTGTCGGTTCTGACGGTGCGCGGCGCGGGCCGCGCCGAAGCGCCGCGCACGATCGTCGTCGGCGCAGATTTCTCGCCGCATGCGGCGCGCGCAATCGCGGTCGCCGCGGACTGGGCGCGCTCGTTCCAGTCGGCGCTCCATCTCGTGAACGGGCTCCAGCTCACGCTGCCGTTCCTGGCGCCCTACGAGGTGACGATTCCAGACACGTTCATCGACGAGAGCTACGCCGAGGCCGGCAAGAAGCTGACCGCGCTGGCGGCGACGCTCGCGGGCGTCGACGTGCACACGAGCGTGCTGAGCGCGGCGCCGCAGGTTGCGATCGATACGGTCGCGGAGCGCGTGAAGGCGGATCTGATCGTGACCGGCTCGCGCGGGCTCACCGGCCTGAAGCACGTCGTGCTCGGCAGCGTTGCAGAGCGCACGCTGCGCCATGCGCCGTGCAGCGTGCTCACGGTGAAGGCGCCGATCGGCGAGGCGTCCTGAGGGGCGCGGGAGACTGGGGCGCGGGCCGCGCCTGGCTCGCTCCTCAATCCCGTCGCGCGCCGCGCCAGCCCGGCGAGTACTCGACGCTCGGCTGCCGCCGCACGGGCTGCGGGTAGAGCGACATCAGCTCGAGCACCTCGTTGGGCAGCGCCGTGGAAACGTTCAGCCCGAGCTTGCGCGCCTCGTCGGCGGTGATCGGGTAGTCGTGCGTCCAGCGTCCAGCCGAGAGATCGGTCGCGAGCGCGTCGCGCACGTGCTCGGGCAGCCGCCGCGCGGTCAGGTCGTGGATCGTTTGGCGCAGCTGCTCGATCGCCATCGCGCTCTGATCGGCGAGGATCAACGTCTCGTCGTCGACCTCGGCGATCGGCTTGCGCTCGACCGCGCGCAGGATCGACGCCGCGGGCACCGTGCCGACCTGAGGGTCGACGGGCCCGAGCACCGCGTGCTCGCTCATCACGATCTCGCTCGCGGCCAGCGCGATCAGCGTGCCGCCCGACATCGCGTAGTGCGGCACGAACACCGTGACCTTGCTGGGATGGCGCGCGAGCGCGCGCGCGATCTGGGTCGAGGCGAGCGCGAGCCCGCCCGGCGTGTGCAGGATCAGGTCGATCGGCACCTCGGCGGCGGTGAGGTGGATCGCGCGCAGGATCTGCTCCGAGTCGTCGACGTCGATGTATCGGAACACCGGCAGGCCGAGGAAGCTCATCGTCTCCTGGCGATGCACCAGCGCGATCACGCGCGAGCCGCGCGACTCCTCGATGCGCTTCAGCACGCGGGCGCGCATCGACACCAGCAGGCGCTGCCGCAGTATCGGCTGCAGCGCGAGCACTGCGAACACGACCCAGATCCAATTGCTCACGCGGCCTCCTCTCGGCCGCTTCGCGGAGCGCCCGTTGGCGCGCTGCGAAGCAAGCGACGTACCGCACGGCGATGGAGCGCAGCCTACGCGACTGCGCGGCGGGCGTGGCGATGCGCCGCGAAGTCGGGAGCTGGTGCGGCATCTCGTCGCATTCGTGGGCGGCGCACGTGGCGGCGGACGCAGTGCCTGCGGCACGCGCGTTGCACCCGCTCTCGCCCGCCACCCGGCAGAGGAGGAAGGCGTGAGGGAACGCGGTTCGCGACGAGCGGCAGTGCTTGTCCTGATGCTGTTCGCCGCGGCTGGCGCGCGCGCGGAGTCGACCCCCGACGACCTCGCGCGGGCGACTATGCAGCGCGTCTTCGGCGCAATGGTGGTGTTGCTGCCCGCCTCCGCGAAGGACGGCGGCTTCTCCGACCCGGCCCACCGCGACGAGCTGCGCGCGGCGTTCACGACGCTGCGCGAGGCTGCAGTCGACCTGCGCGCCCACAGCGCTCGCCGCGACGCGAGCTTCGGCCTGCACGCGCGCAATCTCGCGGACGACGCGCTGTCCGCGAGCTCGGCCTTCGCGCTCGGCGATGAAGAGGAGGCGCGCTTCGCCTTCACACTGATGACGCAGCGCTGCGTCGACTGTCACTCGCGCCTGCCCGACATCGAGGACTCGCCGCTCGCCGCGCGGCTGATCGCGGTGCCCGAGGTGAGCGCGCTCGCGCCGCTCGAGCGCGCGCGGGTCGACGTCGCGCTGCGCCGCTTCGACGAGGCGCTCGCGATCTGGGAGCAGCGCTTCACGGATCCAGCGATCGCGCCCGCCGAGCACGATCTCGGCGGAACGCTCGCCGATTACCTGACGATCGCCGTGCGGGTGAAGGGCGACGCGCAACGCCCCCAGCCGGTACTGCGCGCGCTCGCCTCGCGTGCGGATACGCCCGGCTACCTCCGCACGCGCCTCGTCGCGTGGGGCGTGTCGCTCGCGCGGGTCGGGCCGCGGCTTTCGCAGTCGAGCCCGTCGATCGCCAGCGCGCGCGAGTGGGCGATGATGGCGCGCAATCTCTCGGACCTGCCGACCGCGCGCGACGGCTTGGTCTACGACCTCGCGGCATCGAGCGCGCTGCTGCGCTGGATCGACGCGCGCGAGAAGGGCGACGTCAAAGGCCAGGATCTCGAGCTGGCGACGGCGTACTACGAGCTCGGCGTGATCGAAGACCGCACGGCGTTCTCGGTGTGGGCGCCGCAGACCGACGTCTACATGGAGGCCGCGCTGCGCGCCGCGCCGTCCGGCCCGCTCGCGCGGCGCGCCTATGCGCGCGTCGAGGAGCAGCTGCTGACCGAGCTCGGCGCCACCAGCGTCGACGGCTTGCCGGATCCGGAGCGCGCGCGCCTGACCGAGCTGCGCGCGCTCGTCGGCGGGGCCGGGCCGGGCGCGGCGAAGAAGTGACGAGGAGCGAACCCGTGCCGCACACGCAGCTGCTGTTTCGCGACGAAGCCCGCGCGCACATTCTCGCGGGCGCCGCGCTGCTCGCCGACGCGGTCTCCGTGCCGGGCGCGCTACTGCTCGCGGAAGCCACGCTGACCGAGATCGACGACGAGAAGAAGGAAGCGCAGCCCGACCTGGCTGCCGGGATGTGAGTCTGCCGAGCGAGCGGAGAGGGCGGATGAGCGCGCGCTTCCTGTGGGGCGCCGCCGTGTTTGCGGCGCTGCTCCTCGCGATCCAGCTCGTGCCGGTCGAACGCTCCAACCCCGCAATCGAGGCGGACGTGCCCGCGACGCCCGAGGCGCGCGCCTTGCTGAAGCGTGCTTGTTACGACTGTCACTCCAACGAGGTCGTGTGGCCCTGGTACGCGCACGTCGCGCCGGTCTCGTGGCTCGTCGCGCGCGACGTGCGCGAAGGCCGCAAGGCCGTGAACTATTCGACCTGGAATCGGCTGAGTGCGGGCGATCGACGCGACGCGCTCGACGAGAGCTGGGAAGAGGTCGAGGACGGCGACATGCCGCTCTGGTTCTACGTGCCGCTGCATCCGGAGGCGCGGCTTGGCGCCGAGGATCGCCGCGTGCTCCGCGACTGGTCGCGCTCGGCGCGGCGAACGGGCGAAGGGGAATGACATGCAGATTCATTGGCGGAACGCGCAGGAGATCGACGAGCAGAGCCGCGACGCCGCGGTGGCTCAGCTCGAGGCGCTGGCGGCGCATCACCGCGATTTGATCGACCTCTGGATCGATGTCGAGCCGCAGAGCGCCCACCACCGCTCGGGGCCGCGCTCCGTCGAGCTGCGCTGCCAAGCGCGCGGCGCCGAGCTCGTGGTTCACGGCAAGGCCGACGAGCTCGGGCTCGCGCTGCGCGATGCGCTGCGCAGGTTCGAGCGGAGCGTGCAGCGGCTGCGCGGGGAGCGCCGGGATGCGCGCGGCGAGCCGCCGAGCGCGTGAGGCACGCGAGCGCGCGGCGCCGGATCGCGGCGCCGCGCGCGCTCACTCGCGCCGGGCGAGCCGCACGAGCTTCGGGTTCGCGAGCTTCCTCCAGTCGGCGAAGCGCATGCGGATCGCCTGGTCGTGGGTTCCACCGTTGAACGTGATCTGCTCGTCCGCCTCGAGCGCTTGGCTCGCGTACACGGGCAAGTCGTAGAGCACGCCGAAGGGTGGCGCGGCGCCGGGCTCGCAATCCGCGCACAGCGTCTCCAAGTCCGTCTCGGTCGCGACGCGCACGCGCGTCGCCCCGATTGCCTTGCGCAGCTTCGAGGGCGCGAGGTGCTTGTTGGCCGGCAGCACGGCCATCGCCGGCTTGCCGTCCACCCACACGAACACGGTCTTCGCGAACTCATCCTGCGGCGTGAACGTGTCGAGCGCCGTCTTCGAGGCGTGGTAGTCGCGGCGGTGGTGGATCTGCGTGTAGTCGACGCCCGCGGCGTCGAGCAGTCGCTGCAGGCGATCGAGTCCGGTCATGACTCCTCCTGGCGGCCCGCGGGCCTGGTACCCCAGCGAAGGGTGAGCAAGCGCCGTTCCAACGCGCAGGTCTTCGCTGCGCGGCGCGGGTGCGCGCGCCGCAAGGGTTCGCGGCCGCAGCGCCACAGGCTGAGTCGCGGTGCCTCGCACTGCTGCCGCGCGGGCGCGAGCGGCGCGCGACGCAGCATCGGCGCGCGGCACGTCGCTTGCTCGATGCGGAGCACGGAGGGATTCGCCGGCGATGCGCGAGCCGCCGCTCACGGACGCCCAGCTCGCGTCGCTCGCGACGCTAGGCGCACACCCCCACGACCCGAGCGCCGCGGCCGGCGTGCGCTGGATCCAGACGCACATCTCGCACGTCTTCCTCACCGGCCAACGCGTCTACAAGCTGCGCAAGGCCGTCGCGCTCTCGTTTCTCGATTTCTCGGCGCGCGCGGCGCGCAACGCGGACTGCGTGCGGGAGCTGGCCCTGAATCGCCGCCTCGCGCGCGACGTTTACCTCGGCGTCGCGCCGATCCGGGTGACGAAGGACGGCGCGGAGGTGGGCGCCGTAGGCGAAACGCTGCTTCCGGGCTGCGAGCACGCGGTGGTGATGCGGCGCTTGCCCGACGGCTGCGACGCGCTCTCCTTGCTCGAGCGCGGTGCGCTGGGCGCGGGCGAGATCGACGCGGTCGCGGCGCGCATGGCGCAGTTCCACGCCGAGCACGGGCTCGGCGCCCCCGCGCCCTTCGCGGCCGCCGCGTGGATCGAGCGCGTGGCGTCCCCGATGCGCGGAAATCTGGCGGGGTTGCGCGAGGCGGCGTGCGCGGGCGTGATCGCCGAGCGCGAGGTCGCGCAGCTCGCCGCCGCGACCGAGGAGACGATCGTTGTGCTCGGCGAGGCGCTCGAGCGCCGGCGGCGCGAGGGCCGCGCCGTCGACGGCCACGGGGATCTCCACCTCCAGCACATCTGGTTCGAGCCCGTGGCCGCCGGCGCGCCGCAGCTCTCGCTGATCGACTGCATCGAATTCTCCGACGAGCTGCGCCAGATCGACGCGGCGAGCGAGGTGGCGTTCCTCGCGATGGATCTCGCCTACCGCGGTGCACCGTCGCTTTCGGAGCGCTTCCTGCGGAAGTACGCAGCGCAGTGCGACGACTTCGGGCTGTACGACGTCGTCGACGGCTTCGCCGCCTATCGCGCGGCGGTGCGCGCGAAGGTCGCGGCGCTCGCTGCGCGCGACGGAGCGATCGCCGCGGAGCAACGCGCGCGCGCCGCGGAGAGCGTCGCGCGGCACGTCGCTCTCGCGCGCGAGCTGTTGCGCCGGGCGCCGCCTGCCGCGCTGATCGTCGTGTGTGGGAGCGTCGGCACGGGCAAGAGCACGCTGGCGGAGCAGATCGCCGATCTGGGCGGAGGCGCGGTGATTTCGTCGGACCGCACGCGCAAGGCGCTCGCGGGGCTCGGGCCCACGAGCCGCGCCCACGCTCGCGCTGGCGCTCCGCTCTACGAGGATGCGATGACGGAGCGCGTCTACGCGGGGCTGCTCGAGCGCGCCGAGCCCGTGGTGCGCTCGGGACGCGCCGCGGTCCTCGACGCGACCTTCGCGCGCGCCGGGCAGCGCGCTGCGGCGCTTCGGCTCGCGAGCAAGCTCGGCGCGCGCGCGCTGCTGGTGCAGGCGACCTGCTCGGAGCCCGTCGCGCGCGAGCGAGTGGCGCAGCGCGCGGCGCGTGGAGGCGATCCCTCGGACGCGGGGCCGGAGCTCGTGGCGCCGAGCCGCGCGCGCTTCGAGCCGCCCTCCGAGTGGCCGCGCGAGGCGGCAATCGAGGTGGCGACGGATCGCTGCGCGCCCGAGGACACCGCTGCAGCGCTAGCGGCGCTCGTGAAGGAAGCGTGAACGGGGCGCCCGCTGCGGCAAAGCGCCTCTGCGCGGGACGCGCGGCTCACGATGTCGTCTCAGCGTCCACCACTCGGCGGCACGCGCGATGCACACTGCGGAGCAGGGGGATCGCTGCGAAGGAGGACCGATGACGCCTTCTCCCGGTGTATGGGCCGCGCGAGCGGTGATGAGCCGATTGCGTGCAGCGCTTGGCGATCCACCGCTCCGCTTCGAGCTGCCCGACGGCTCGGCGGTCGGCGCATCGCGCGCGGATGCGCGGGTGACGCTGCGGCTGCGCGATCTGCGCGCGGCGCTCGAGCTCGCGCTCGATCCCGACCTCGCGCTCGGCGACCTCTACTCCGAGGGGCGCATCGAGGTCGACGGCTCGCTCGTGGAATTGATGTGCCTCACCGATCACGTGCCCCCTGACAGCGGGCCCCTCTCGCGCGTGCTGGCGCGGCACGGGGCTCCGAGCGCCTGGCGCCAAGCGCTCGGGCGCGCGGCCGGCAATGCGCGCAAGCACTACGACGTCGGCAACGATTTCTATGCGCTCTGGCTCGACGAGCGCATGCTCTACACCTGCGCCTACTTCGCGCGGCCGGGCCTCTCGCTCGAAGAGGCGCAGCTGGCCAAGCTCGATCACGTGTGCCGCAAGCTGCGGCTGCGCCCCGGGCAGCGCGTGCTCGAGCTCGGCGCCGGCTGGGGCTCGCTCGCGATTCACATGGCGCGCGAGTACGGCGCGCGTGTGCGCGCTTTCAACGTCTCGCTCGAGCAGGTGGCGTGGGCACGCGAGCAGGCCGAGAAGCAGGGCGTCGCTTCGCGCGTCGAGTTCGTGCTCGACGACTATCGCAACGCCACGGGCCGCTACGACGCGTTCGCCTCGATCGGCATGCTCGAGCACGTCGGGCCCGCGCACTTCGAGGAGCTGGGTTGCGTGATCGCGCGGACGCTCGCGCCCGAAGGCCTCGGGCTGATCCACACGATCGGGCGCTCGCGGCCGCAGCCGCTGAATCGCTGGGTGGCGACGCGAATCTTCCCGAATGCGCACGCGCCCTCGCTCTCCGAGATGATGCGCGTATTCGAGCCGCACGACTTCGCGGTGCTCGACGTCGAGAACCTGCGCCGGCATTACGAGCTGACCGCCGCCGAGTGGCTGGCCCGCTTCCAGAAGAACCGGCGCGTGATCTCGAAGCAGGTGCCCGAGGCGACCGCGCGCGCATTCGAGCTCTACCTGGCGGGTACGGTCGCAGCTTTCCGCTGCGCGTGGATGTGCCTCTATCAGGTCGTCTTCACGCGCGCGAAGAACGACGCGATCCCGTGGACGCGCGCCGACCTCTACGGGAATTAGGGCGCCGGCATGGAGAGCGTCGACGTGCTGATCGTGGGCGGCGGGCCGGCCGGCTCGTCGCTCGCTCTCGGCCTACGCGGATCGGGGCTGCACGTGCGCGTGATGGATCGCGCCGTGTTTCCGCGCGACAAGACTTGCGCGGGCTGGGTGACGCCGCCGGTCTGGCGCGCGCTCGCGGTCGATCTCGCCGAGTACGCCGCCGGCGGTCGCACGCTCCAGCCGCTGCGCGGCTTCCAGGTGGGTCGCATGGGCGGGAAGCTCGCGCGCGCGAGCGGCGACGCGGTCGTGAGCCACGGGATCCGCCGCTGCGAGCTCGACGCCTTCCTGCTCGCGCGCTGCGGCGCGGAGCAGCGGCTCGGCGACGCGGTGCGCACGCTCGAGCGCAGCGCGAACGGCTGGTGCGTGAATGGCACGCTGCACGCGCGCCTACTGGTGGGGGCGGGCGGTCACTTCTGTCCGGTCGCGCGCGCCCTCATGGCGAGCGAGCCGAAGGAGCCGCCGATCGCGGCGCAGGAGATCGAGCTGCCGCTCAGCGACGAGCAAGCGGCGCAGACGCGGATCGATCCCGAACGCCCGGAGATCTGGTTCCTGCGCGACCTCTCCGGCTACGCGTGGGCCTTCCGCAAGGGCCGCTTCCTGAACGTCGGGCTCGGCCGCCACGGCGGCGCCGATCTGCACGCTCAGCTCTTGGCATTTCTCGGCGCAATGCAACGCGCGGGCCGCGTTCCGGCGAGCTGGGACGGCGCCGCGCACGGACACGCCTACCTCACGTACGGCGCGACGCGGCGCCCGCTCCAGCAGCCCGGCGTCGCGCTGATCGGCGACGCCGCGGGGCTCGCGTATCCGAAGAGCGGGGAGGGGATCCGGCCCGCGGTGGAGTCCGGCTTGTTACTGGCGCGTGCGCTCCGGCGAGCTCGCGACGTCGCGGACCCGGGCGCGCTCGAGGAATACGAGCGCGCACTGATTGGACGCTTCGGGCCGCGCCGCGTCGCCCGCGGCGGGACGAGCGCTCCGCGCTGGCAGGCGGCGCTCGCGCGCCCGCTGTTTGCGCGGGCGTGGTTCGCGCGGCACGTCATCGTCGACCGTTGGTTCCTGAACTCCGGCCAGGCGGCCCTGCCCGCTTAGACGAAGCGCGACGCCTTCACTCGGGCGGCGCCGGCGCGGGCGGAGTGAGAGGGCCGCCGGCGAGCACGCGGTAGGCGTCCGCGAATCCGTCCTCGAGCGTGGTGATCTCGTCGACGCGATTGCGCCGGGTGTCGTCGGCCAGCTTGTTGAGCGCCCGAGATACGAAGTCGAGATCGTTGCGTTGTGCGCCCCCCTCGCGCTCGGCGAAGTAGGCGAAGCCGGCGCTGGCCTTCTCGATCTCGTCGGCAGCCAGCGACTTCATGCCCTTCGCGAAGGCCTGCAGGGCCCGCTGCAGGTGCACGTCGGGCTCCTGGATGCGCTCGAACTGTTCGTGCTGGCGGACGAACACCCGGTCGCTGCCGGTGAACCAGCGCTTTCCCTCGGCGCTGGCCGGCGAGCCGAGCAGCAAGCCGAGCGCGACCGCGCCGGCGATTCGTCGCGTGGAGCGAGGACGCATGGGGATCCCTCCCGAAGATTGAACCGCACGACGCAACCCTCGTTCCGCCTGGATGGCGCTAGCTGCCGACTTCCCTGGCCATCAGTGCCTCCTCGCGGCGCTCGTGCAGGACGAGCCGCGGCAGCCACGCGCTGAGCAGCGCGTCGCAGCCGACCAGATCCCGTTTCTTCAAAGTGGTGTGGATTTCCTCGACCGCGCCGCGCACGGCGTCGTGCTCGCGGACCAGCTCGCCGAGCTCGGAGGCGGCGGCGACGTCGCGGCCGTGCAAGGCCGGGAAGTAGACCTGCTCCTCGAGCTGAAAGTGCGCCTCGAGCGCGTCCGCGAAGCGCGCAAAGGACTGCTGCGCCGAGTGCACGTCGCCGCGGGCCAGCGCGCTCTCGAAGACCTCGTGGAACTGGTCGAGCTGGTGATGCTGCGACGCGACGCGCAGCGCCTCGCGACGGAGGCGGAGATCGAGGCCTTGCCCGCGCGTCGCCGAATCGTTCACGGTGCGGTCTCCTGGGCTCGGGTGCTGGGGCGAAGGCGTCGCAAGTGGCATGCCGCAGCCCGAGCCCGCGCGCACGACGGCGTACCTGCCGCGTGGGACGGAACGCCCGCGCGCTGAGGCGGTGCGCGCCAGCTCGGCGCGCATCGCGCTCGCGCAGCGGCCGGGCTGCGGCACGAACGCTGCTATCTGAAGGGGCATGAGCCCGAATCCGATCCACGACGCCGTCGCCAAGCTGCACGCCGCCCTCGCGGACGCTCCCACGCTGACGCCCGAGCTGCGCGGCGAGCTCGAGCGCGTGCTGCGGGACGTCGAGCGCGCCCTCGGCCCGCGCGAGCAGCCGCTCGCCGAGCGCGCGAGCGAGCTGACCGCGCGCTTCGAGACGAACCATCCGAAGCTCGCCGACGCGATCGCCGCGCTCGCGCGCGCGCTCGCCGGCGTCGGGATCTAGGCGAGCTCGGTCCCCAGCCTCAGCGGGCGACGCCCGCGATCGCGCGCAGCTCGGCCAGCCAATCGGCGACGTCGCGGGGCATGTCGAAGCCGGCGGAGCCCATCCATCCGAGCACGGTCTGCTCCTCGAGCACGCCGTACGCCTCGCGGGCGAGCTCGCTGCCGGGCGCGGACCGGATCGCGCTCTCTAGATAGGCCTCTGCTTGCGGCAGGCTGCGCGACGGGTCGTTGCGCAGCTCCGCGAGCCCTAACAGGTAGCTGGCCTCGGCGGTCTCGTCGGGATTCGCGAGGCCCCGCGCGAGCGCGCGATGCAAGAGGCCCCCGGCGACGAGATCGTGCACGAGCGCGCTGCGATCGGCGGGGTAGCGGCGCACGCCGTCCGCCAGCGCGAGCACCTCGCGCGCTTCGACGAGCGTGGAGCCGTGTTCGAAGCGCGCGAGCGCAGCGAGCGCGGCGCGCCAGCTCGACAGCAGCTGCGCGAGATACGGCGGCGCGTCGGCGCGCGCCGCGAGCGCGGCGAGGCCGGCGTCGGCGCGCGCGAAGTCGCCGCGCACGCGCAGCGCGACCACCAGGTAATCCTCGATCGCGCCATCGAAGTCGAGCGCGGACGGCGTGACTTCCGGCGCGTGGAAGAGCGCCTCGTAGCTGGCGAGCGCGGCGTCGAACTGGCGAGTCGCGACGAGGAGCTTCACGCGCGTGCGCGGCGGCGCATTCGCGAACCGAGCGGTGAGGGGGATGCCGGCGCCGTGCTCGCGCGGATCGGGTAGGCGCACGTGGCAGCCCGCACAGTCGTCGACCACTTGATTCAACAGGAAGCGCGCCTCATCGAAGCTGCCGGCGTGAAAGCGCTTCGAGATCTCCGCGGCGTCGTCGGCGAGGCGGCGCGAGAAGAAGCGGAAGCCGGGCGTCTCGTCGCCGCCGTGCAGCTCGAGCGCGGCGGCGTTGTGTGCGAGCTGGCGCAGCGCGCCCTGCAGCTCGGCGCGCGCCGCCGGGTCCGCAAAGGCAGCTTCGGTCTGCGCGTATGGCAGCGCGGTCTCGAGCGCGGAGACGATGTCGGCCATGCGCGCGGGCGTGTTCGGCAGCTCGCTCGGCATCGGCTCCACAGGCGCGCACGCGAGCGCGGCGGCCATCACGAACAGCGGCCCGATCGTTGTGGCGACTCGCCGCGCGTCGAGGCCGATCGCCACGGATCGCGCCTCGCTGCGGGCCGCTGCCTCGGAATCCGCGCTCTCGTTCTCGCTCGTTTGCATGCGTCCCCCGTCTCGTTGCGCCGTTCGGAGTGCACGGCGCGTGCCGCCCCCAAGCCTGGCCCGCCCCGTGCAGTGCAGGTCGCACATGACGAATCGCCACCGCAACCGGGCACTCGCCTGTCTCGCAGCGGCCGCGCTCGCGATCGGCGCCGCGCTCGCGCAGGTCGGCTGGCGCGTGTTCGAGGTGCTGCGGCACACGCTCGAGACGTTCTCGGGCGAGCGCGGCGAGCCGATTCCGGCGCTCGATCTCACGGCATCGCTGCTTTCGCTCGCGGCGGGAGCGCTGCTGATCGGCGCGCTCGGCTTCGGGCTCGCGGCGTGGCGAGCCGCGCTCGCGCTCGGTCGCGCCTCCCTGATCGAATCGGACGCCTAGCGCCCGCGCACGCAGGGTCTCGCGCGCCGAGCCGCGCGGCACGCTCGGCACGCTTCCTGCTCTAGGTCCCGTCGAATGATCTCGAGGAGGAATCCATGGCAGAACGACGCGACGCATTGAAGGACGAGGTCGACGCCTTCCGTCAGCTTCGAGACGAGCTGCGGGTGCAGAGCGAGCTGGGCAAGGCGGATCTGCGCGATCGCATCCGCGAGCTCGAGCAGCGCTGGAACCGGCTCGAGGGGCGCTTCGACGGCATCCGCAAGGACGCGAAGGCCGACGCCGAGGACGTGCGCGAGGCGGTGCGGCTGCTCGCGCGCGAGCTGCGCGAAGGCTTCGAGCACCTGCGGTCGCGGCTGTCGTAGCGACGCGAGCCGAGCCGTTCCGGTGCGGATGCCCAGCGCTCGCGTGGCGGTGCATTGCTTCCCCGACTCGCTGGTGTTCGCGCGACGGCTGGCGCTCGGGCTCGGCGCGCCGCTCGCGCGCGTCGCGCTGCACTTCTTTCCCGACGCCGAGACGCGCGTGCAGGTCGAGCCCGGCCCCGAGCACGCGCTGCTGGTGCGCTCGCTGCACGACCCGAACGCGAAGCTCTTCGAGCTGCTGCTCGCCGCTTCGGCGCTGCACGAAGGCGGCGCCGAGGGCGTGACGCTCGTGGCGCCGTACCTTCCGTACATGCGCCAAGACGTCGCGTTCGCGCCGGGAGAGGCCGTCTCGCAGCGCGTGCTCGGTGGGATGCTCGGGGGCGCATTCGAGCGCGTGGTGTGCGTCGAGCCGCACCTGCATCGCACTGCGTCGCTCGGCGAAGTATTCCCCTGCGAGACGCTCGCGCTCTCCGCCGCGCCTGCGATCGCGAATTGGCTGCGCGCGCAGGGCGAGGCGTGCTGGCTGGTCGGCCCCGACGAGGAATCCGAGCCGTGGGTGCGCGCGATCGGCGAGGCGGCGGGCATGCCACACGTCGTCGCGAGCAAATGCCGCAGCGGCGACGGCGCGGTCGCCGTCACGCTGCCGAGCGGGGCGCGAGCCCCGTGCGCGCGAGCGGTGGTGATCGACGACATCGCGAGCTCCGGCGCCACGCTCGCCGCGGCGGCGCGCGCGCTCTACGGCGCAGGCGCGCAGCAAGTCGATGCGGTCGTCGCCCACGCGATCGTCGCGCCGGGCGCCGAGGCGCGCATCCGCGACGCGCGCATCGGCCGCTTCGTTTCCTGCGACACCATCCCGCACCCGACGAACGGCATCGAGGTCGCCGGCCTGATCGCGGATGCCCTGCTCGCGGAGACGAAGGAGCTGGACGCGTGAGTAGCGCCGCCGCGCAAGCACTCGGGCCGGCCTCGCGCAGCGCGGCCGCGGCGTAGCGGCGCATGTTCCGGCTGCGCCGCATGTGCATCGACACGCTCTCCGAGCACGTCGTCTTCATCCACGAGGGCGCCGTGGCAGAGGGTCGCCTCGGCTTTCAGCCGCTCGATCGCGTGCGGCTGCTCGCCGAGAACGGCCGCGAGCTCATCGGCGTGCTCAACTTCTGCAAGGATGCGCTGCTCACGCGCGACGAAATCGGCCTCTCGGACGTCGCCTTCCACGACTTCGGCCTGCCCGAGGGCGCGCGCGTGCGCGCGACCCACGCGCCGGCCCCCGAGAGCGTCGAGCGCGTGCGCCACAAGCTGCGCGGCGGGCGCCTCTCGCGCGCAGACTTCGACGCGGTGCTGCGCGACGTGTGCGCGCGCCGCTACTCGAAGCCCGAGCTCGCGATGTTCGTGCTCGCCTGCGCGCTGCGGCAGCTCGACCGCCCGGAGCTCGTCTCGTTCACCGAAGCGATGATCGCGTGCGGCTCGCGGCTCACTTTCGACGCGCGCGTGGTGGTCGACAAGCACTCGATCGGCGGGATCCCGGGCAATCGCACGACGATGATCGTGGTTCCCATCGTCGCGGCGCTCGGGCTCACGATGCCGAAGACCTCGTCGCGCGCGATCACCAGCCCGAGCGGCACGGCCGACACGATGGGAGCCCTCGCGGAAGTGGCGCTCCGGCCCGAGGAGATCCAGCGCGTGGTCGCGAAAACCGGCGGCTGCATCGTGTGGGGCGGCGCGCTCGACCTCGCGCCCGCCGACGACGTGTTGATCACGGTCGAGCGCCCGATGGGCATCGACACCGAGGCGCAGATGATCGCTTCGATTCTCTCGAAGAAGAAGACCGCCGGAGCGACCCATGCGCTGATCGACGTGCCGATCGGGCCGAGCGCGAAGGTGCGCACCCATCGCGCGGGCGAAGAGCTGGCGGAGTCGTTCCGCTACGTCGGCGATGCGATCGGGCTCTCGCTCGACATCGTGCTCACCGACGCGCATGGCCCGATCGGCTGTGGGGTCGGGCCGCGGCTCGAGGCGCTCGACGTGCTCGCGGTGCTCGAACGCAAGCCTGACGCGCCGCGCGATCTGCGCGAGAAGAGCCTGTTCCTGGCCGCGCGCCTGCTCGAGCGCGCCGGCGCCGTGCCCGACGCGTTCGGCTACCGCGCCGCGCAGGAAGCCCTCGATTCCGGCGCCGCGCTCGCGCGTTTCCAGGCGATCCGCGCCGCGCAGGGCCTGCGCGAGCTGCCGCCCGCCGCGCCGTTCCGGGCGCTCGTGCCGGCGCGCGGCGACGGCCGCGTGCGCGCGCTCGACTGCCTGCGCATCGCGCGCATCGCGAAGCTCGCCGGCGCGCCCGCGAATCCTTCCGCCGGCTTGCGCGTGCTGTGCCGCGTCGGCGACGTAGTGAGCCGCGGCCAGCCGCTGCTCGAGGTGCACGCGCAGAGCGAGGCGCAGCTCGGCTTCGCCGTGGCGCACGCGGAACAGGCGGAAGGGCTGGTCGAGCTCGGCTTCTGAGCTCCTCGATGATTCGGAGCGGAGCATGAGCACGACGCTGCAATTCCTCGGCGCCGCCCAGACGGTCACGGGCAGCCGCTTCCTCGTGCGCACGGGCAGCGCCTGCATGCTCGTCGACTGCGGGCTCTTCCAGGGCGCGAAGGAGCTGCGGCTCCGCAACTGGGCGCCGTTCCCGATTCCGCCGCAGCAGCTCGACGCCGTGGTGCTGACCCACGCGCACGTCGATCACGCGGGCTACCTGCCGCGCCTCGTCGCCGAAGGCTTCCGCGGCCCCGTGTTCACGACGCGTGGCACCGAGGCGCTGTGCGGTGTCGTGCTGCCGGACAGCGGGCGCCTGCACGAGGAGGATGCCAGCGTCGCGAACGCGGAGGGCTGGTCGAAGCACGCGCCCGCGCTGCCGCTCTACACCGAGGAAGACGCGCTGCGCTCGCTGGAGCAGCTGCGTGCCGTCGAGCCGGGCGTCGAGTTCCAACTGGCGCCCGGCGTGCGCGCGCGCCTCGCGCGCGCGGGCCACATCCTCGGCGCGGCTTCGCTGCAGCTCGTGGACGAGCGTTCCGGGCGCCGCATCGGCTTCTCGGGCGATCTCGGCCGCCCGCAGCATCCGTTGTTACGGGGACCCGAGCCGCCGGGCCGCGTCGACGCGCTCGTGTGCGAGTCCACCTACGGTGATCGCAGGCATCCCGCCGCCGCCGACGTGAGCGGCGCGCTCGGCGCGGCGATCGCGCGCACTGCAGAGCGCGGCGGCGTGATCGTGATCCCGGCCTTCGCGGTCGATCGCACGGAGGTCGTGCTGCTCCATCTGCGCGAGCTGATGCAGCGCGGCGTGGCGCCGAGACTGCCGGTCTACGTCGACAGTCCGATGGCGCTCGCCGCGCTCGGCATCTACCGGCGCGCGATCGCGGAGCGCTGGCCGGAGATCCGGCCCGATCTGCGCGGCGACGCCGGGCTGTTCGATCCGGGCGACCTGCGCGAGGTGCGCACGCTGGCGCAGTCGCGCGAGCTGCAGGCGGGCGGCACGGGGCCGTGCATCATCGTCTCGGCCTCGGGCATGGCGACCGGCGGCCGCGTGCTGCGGCACCTCGCGCGCCATCTCCCCGATCCCCGCAGCAGCGTCGTATTGGTGGGTTATCAGGTGCCGGGAACCCGGGGCCATCGGCTCGCACACGGCGAACGCGCGCTGAAGCTGCTCGGGCGCTACGTGCCGGTGCGCGCGGAGGTGGTGAACCTCGCGGGCTTCTCGGTGCATGCGGACGCCGACGAGACGCTCGCGTGGCTCGGCAGCGCCGAGGCGGCGCCCAGCATCTGCTTCGCGGTACACGGCGAGCCGGAAGCGGCGCGCAGCCTCGCCGCGCGCATCGACAGCGAGCTCGGCTGGCTCGCGGTGGTTCCGCGCGACGGCGAGCGCGTGACCGTTTGAGGCGAGGCTACTCGTCCTGCAGCGTCTTCAGGTAGTCCGTCAGCAGCTGCGCGCGCAGCACCGCAGTGGCCGCGGGGCGGGGCGCGCCTTCGGCCGCGAATTCGCTTTCGAATTCGTCGCCCCACACCGGCATGTCGCGCGGGCCGTGGGCCGCCACGGCGCGGCGCCCGTCGATCGTGCGCGCCACCGCGTCCTCGTCGAACTTGCCGCCGTTCCGGCGCGCGATCCCGCGCAGGTTCGCCGGCGCGACGCGCAACTCCGCCGCGAGCGGCCCGTCGCCGGCACCGCTCGCGCCGTGACACGACGCGCAGTGCTTTGCGAACAGCTCCGCACCGCCGGCGGGCGGCGCGGGCTCGCTGCACGAGAGCGCGGCGAGGGCAGTGGCGGCGAACAGCAGGGGTCGACGTGCGGGTTGCGGCGAGCTCATCGCGTCCACGTTACCCGCACCAGGTTCTCGCGCGAGCTGGCCGGGAGCCGCAGCGTGCCGCGATGCGCGCGGCGGAGCGCGACGCCGATGCCGCGCGCGAGCTTTGCATCGGTGGTCGAGATCAGCAGCGAATCGCCCTTGCGCTCGATCTTGGCGATGCGCTTCAGGGGGTGCTCGGCCCGGTCGCGCTCCTCGATGTTGCGTGCAAGGCGCTCGAGCTCTTCGGCGTGGCTGATGACGTACTCGCCGCGCAGCTCGACCAGTCCGGCGGGGTAGCCGTCGGCGATGCGCTTGCACGCGGGGCACGTCACGCGCGCCGCGTCCGCGGGGGGGGCGCCCCAGGCCCAGCGCCCGGCGCGGTAGATGGCGTGGCACTCGATGCACGCGCTCGGGTCCGGCAGCTTCGCGCGCAGCGCATACGGATCGGAGCGCAGGTCCTTGCTCAGGGCGTCCTGTCTCGGCAGCGAGGCCGCCGCGTGGGTCTTCGAACGTTGTCGTCGCATCGGGTCTCCTCGGCTCACGCCGTTGCACGCGCCGTGCCGGTCGTCGGCCTGCGTTGACATGGCCTCGCAGCGCTCCATGTTAGGCAGATGAACTTCGGACGCGCGTCGCTGCTCGCGTTCTACGACCTCGCGGACGCGGACCTCGCGCAGCTCGTCGAGCTCCGCGCGATGTTCGAGAAGCACGCCGATTCGCTCGTGGCCGCGTTCTACCGGCACCTGCTGTCGTTCGCCGAGACGCGCAGCTTGCTGCGCGACCCGAAGGTGACCGAGCGCCTGCTTGGCGAGCAGCGCAAGTACCTGCTGAGCCTCGCGGATCCGGTGATCGACGATGCCTATCTCGCGCAGCGCCGGCACATCGGCGAGGTGCACGAGCGCATCGGCCTGGCGCCCACCTGGTACCTCGGTGCCTACGCGCTCTACGTCTCGCTGCTCAGCCCGATCTTCGAGCAGAGCTTCCCGGGCGAGCTGGAGAAGGCCGCGCGGCTGCAAGGAATTCTCGGCCGCCGCCTGCGCCTCGATGCCGCGCTCGCGCTCGAGACCTACGTCGACCGCCGCGAGCGCGACCTCGAGTACCTGAACCAGCAGCTCGCCGAGGCGGGCCGCAAGCTCGCGCGCGATCTCGCGAGCACCGGCGTCGAGCTGCGCTCGAGCCGCGCGCGCGCGCAAGCTGCCGAGCGGCTCGCATCGATCGGCACGCTCGTGGCGGGGCTGGCCCACGAGATCGGCACGCCGATGGGCGTGATCCAAGGCCATGCGAAGCTGCTCGAGCCCGCGGTCCAAGACGAGAACGCGCGCTGGCGGCTGCGCACGATCCAAGCGCAGATCGCGCGCATCGCGCGCATCGTCGAGAGCCTGCTCAACATGGCGCGGCCCTCGTCGCGGCGAACGCGCGTGCCGGTCGTGCTCGAGGCGCTGCTCGACGGAACCCTCGCGTTCCTCACCGAGCGGCTCACGCGCCGGCGCATCGAGGTGGTGCGCGACTACGCGGAGGCGCCGTCGATCATCGCGGACGCCGAGGCGCTGCAGCAGATCTTCTTGAACCTGATCATGAACGCGATCGACGCGATGCCGAACGGCGGGCGCCTGCGGATCGCGATCGCGCCCCTCCGCGACGGCGGCGCCGAGGTGTGTGTGGCGGATACCGGCAGCGGGATCTCGCCGGCGCTCCAGCAGCGCATCTTCGATCCGTTCTTCACGACGAAGGAAGCCGGGCAGGGACACGGCCTCGGCCTCGCGGTCGCCCAGGGCATCGCCCACGACCACGGGGGCGAGATCGAGATCGCGCGCAGCGGGCCGGACGGCACCCAATTTCGCGTGCGGCTCGGAGCCGAGTAGCGGCGCCAGCGGTCCCAAGGGCGGGGCGGAATTCTCCACCGCCGCGCCTGGATGGTGCATAGTGCCGCAGTCCGGCTCCGCCGGACGCCCGCAGCGAGCTCGCTACGGCTGGCACGGTGCGTGCTCAATCGGAGCGGCATGCGACACACAGCCCAGATCCTCGTAGTGGACGACGACCGTGCGATGCGGGAGATGCTCGCCTCCCTGTTCAAGGAGCGCGGGCTTTGGGTGGAGGAGGCGGCCTCCGCCAACGCGGCGCTCGAGCTCGCCGCAGAGCGCGAGTTCGACGTCGTGCTCTCGGACATCCGCATGCCGGGGCTCTCCGGCATCGAGCTGATCGGTCAGCTGCGCAAATTGCGGCCGAATACGCCCGTCGTGCTGATGACGGCCTTTGGCACGATCGACTCCGCGGTCGACGCCATGCGCGCGGGCGCCTTCGACTACATCACGAAGCCGTTCGAGCCGGACGCCGTCACCTTCGCGATCGATCGCGCGATCGAGCGCTCCGCCCTCGCGCGCGAGAACGAGTCGCTGCGCCGCGCGGTGCAGACGACCGGCGAGCTCGGCGAGCTGATCGGCACCAGTGCCGCGATGCGCGACATCATCGCGCTGATCGAGCGCGTCGGGCACAGCAAGGCGAGCGTGCTGATCACGGGCGAGAGCGGCACCGGCAAGGAAGTGATCGCTCGCACGCTGCACTTCCACGGCGCGCGCAGCGACAAGCCGTTCGTGCCGATCAACTGCACCGCGATTCCCGAAGGCTTGCTGGAGAGCGAGCTGTTCGGCCACGTGCGCGGTGCCTTCACCGGAGCGCACACCAACAAGCGCGGTCTGTTCGAGAAGGCCAACGCGGGCACGCTGTTCCTCGACGAGGTCGGCGACATGGGCCTCGCGTTGCAGGGGAAGTTGTTACGGGTGCTGCAGGATCGCGAGATCCGTCCCGTGGGCGGTACCCAGACCGTGCGCGTCGACGTGCGCATCATCGCGGCGACCAACAAGGACCTGAGCGCCGAGATCAGCGCGGGCCGCTTCCGAGAGGATCTCTTCTATCGCCTCAACGTGGTGCCGATTCACGTGCCGCCGTTGCGCGAGCGGCCCGACGACGTCCCGGCGCTGGTCGAGGCATTCCTGCGCCGACACGGCGAGGGGCGCAAGCGCTTCATCTCTGCCGAGGCGCTGGCGGTGCTGCGCGCGCAGGCGTGGCGCGGCAACGCGCGCGAGCTCGAGAACACGATCGAGCGCGCGCTCGCGCTGAGCGACGCCGAGACGCTCGGGCCGGCGGACATCCCGCTGCCCGCCGCCGGCGCTTTGGCTCCCGCAGGCGCGACCCCCGGCGCCGTGCCCGACCTCGACGCCCACCTGCGGGCCGCCGCCGCGCGCGGCATGAGCCTGCGCGAGCTCGACGAGAAGTACACCGCGCTCGTGCTCGCCCACACCGGTGGGAACAAGGTGCGCGCGTCGCAGATCCTCGGGATCGATCGCAAGACGCTCTATCGTCGCGCCGAACGACGCGCGCACGAGAGCGCCGCAACCGATGAGGAGTGACACGTGAAGAGCCCCCGCAAGATCCTGGTGGCGACGGACTTCTCGCCCGGCGCCGAGCGCGCGCTCGACGCCTCGCTCGCGCTGGCGGCGCCGGCGAAGGCCGAGGTGCACCTCGTGCACGCGCTCGAGATTCCGCTCCCGATGTTCGAGCCCTACGCCGTGGCGCTGCCGCCCGAGCTGATCGGCGCAGCGCGCAAGACCGCACAGGACAAGCTCGCCGCCGCGAGCAGCAAGATCCGCGCGAAGGGCTTCTCCGGCACGACGCATCTCGGCGAGGCGCCCGCCTCGCTGTGCGTGGCCGAGCGCGCCAAGGAGCTCGGCGCGGATTTGGTCGTGATCGGTACCCACGGCCACACCGGACTCAAGCGCTTCCTGCTGGGCAGCGTCGCAGAGCGCACGGTCAAGGAATCGCCGGTTTCGGTGCTCACCGTGAAGGGCGACGGCCATGCCGACGCGCCGAAGACGATCGTCGTCGGCGTCGACTTCTCGAAGCACTCCGAAGAAGCCGTGGCGCTCGCGGCGGACTGGGCGCGCGCATTCGGCGCGACGCTCCACGTCGTGCACGGCCTCGAGCTGCGCCTGCCGTTCGTGACGCCCTACGAAATTTCCGTGCCCGAGGCGCTGATCGATGCCGCGTTCGCCGAAGGCCGCAAGCGGCTCGACGCGCTGGCGGCGTCGATCGCGGGCGTGAACGTGCGCACCGAGCTCGCGAGCGCGCCGGCGCACGCCGCGCTCGATGGGGTGGCCGAGCGCTTGCGCGCCGACCTGATCGTGACGGGCTCGCGCGGCCTCGGCGGCATCAAGCATGCGGTGCTCGGCAGCGTGGCGGAGCGCACGCTGCGACACGCGCCGTGCAGCGTGCTCACGGTGAAGTCGCCCATCGGCTGACCTCGCGAGGCGCGCTCGCGATCGCAAACCCCGCGCTGGCGTGGCGACGGGAGGAGTTCGCGCGGCTGAGGCGCGGGCGGGCAGCATGGGGCTGCGGCGTCCCGCGACGCCGCGCGCCCCGATCGAAGCACGCTGCGCGGCCCCGATTCGCGACGGCACGCGCGATGCACTGCCTCTCGGTGCGCTTCGACGGGGCTCCGATCCGGCGAGCGCATCAACGCAGGCGCGGAGTCGCCTGCCGAGGAGACATCGATGCGGTCCAGAATCGCCGCCCTCTCGCTGGCGGCCGCCCTCGCAATCACGCCCGCCATGCTGTTCGCAGACGAGCCGAAGTCGCTCGAGGAGCTGGTGGTCGCGATGGCCGATACGCCGGCGGACCACGCCGCGGTCGCGTCGCATTTCCGCGCCCGCGCGGAGGAAGCGCGACACGCGGCGAAGCGGCACAAGTCGATGGCCCGCGCATACAGCGGCGGGAAGCTGAATACCCGCGTGCAGATGAGCGGGCACTGCGATCGGCTGGTCACCGAGTACGAGGCGATGGCCGTCGAATACGACGACCTCGCGAAGCTCCACGACCAGCTCGCGCACCCGAAGCCCTGAGCCGCTCGTCGGGGAGGAGCCCGCGCGCGCGCGCAGCGCGGATTAAGATGCGCGCGTGCCGACTCCCATTCACGCGTACCTGCCGTTCGCGAACGCCGCGCGGCCCTCGCTCGAAAAGCACTTCCCCGGCCGCGAGATCGTGTGCTGGAGCAAGCCCGACGAGTTCGTCGCCGGCCTCGCCGACGCAGTCTTCCTGTTCACGCTTCAGCCGCCGCGCGGCCACTGGGCGATGGCGGAGCGGCTGCGCCTGATCCAGGCCTTCGGCGCGGGCGTCGACTACCTGATGCCTGCGGTCGGGCTGCCCGAGCGCGTCGTGATCGCGAACCAGCGCGGCATGTCGGCGGATTCCATGGCCGAGTTCGGGCTCACACTCGTGCTCGGGTTGCTGAAGCAGCTGCCCTTCTTCGTGGACGCGCAGCGGCGCCGGCGCTGGGAGCGGCGCTTGCCCGAGCGCGCGGCCGGGAAGACGCTCGGAATTCTCGGCCTGGGCGCGATCGGCATCGCGCTCGCCGAGCGCGCTCGCTCGCTCGGCATGCGCGTGATCGGCACGCAGCGCGAGCCGAAGGCGCACCCTGCGGTCGCGCGCATCGAGCCGCAGTCGGGCACCGCGCGCGTGCTCGCCGAGAGCGACATCGTCGTCGTGCTGGTGCCGCTCACGGATGCGACGCGCGCTTCGCTCGGCGCGCGCGAGCTCGCCCAGATGAAGCCGACCGCCTACCTCGTGAACCTGGCGCGCGGCGGCATCGTCGACGAGGCCGCGCTGGACGACGCGCTCCGCAGCGGCCGGCTCGCGGGTGCCGCCTTCGACGTGTTCGCGAGCGAGCCGCTGCCAGAGAGCAGCCCGCTCTGGGACGCGCCGAACTTTTGGATCACGCCGCACGTCGCCGGCGGCTTTCCCGAGCTGCTCGACGTCTCGATCGGGCTGTTCGCGGAGAACGTGGCCCGGCTCGAGCGCGGCGAGCCGGTGGCCTCCGCGGTCGATCGCGCGCGCGGGTATTAGGTCGGCGCGAGCGTGGCGCAGGAAGCCTGGCTGCTCGGCCTCGATCTCGGCGGCGGCAGCGCGCGCGCGCTCGCGCTGAACGCCGAGACGGGCGCGCAGCACGCGGCCGCGCGCGCCTGGCCGGCGCCGCTCGGCGCGGAGATCGAGCTCGAGGCGGCCTTCGCGACGCTCGCTGCGGCTGCGCGCGAGGCCGTCGCGCGCGCGGGCGCCGGGGCGCGCTTCCTCGGCGTCGCCGCGACCGCGCTGCGCTTCGGCAGCGCGCTGCTGGCGCGCGACGGCCGCGTGCTGCTCGGCGCCAGCAACAAGGACGCGCGCGGGCTCGCGCAGTCGTTCGCGCTGGCCGCGGCAGACGGCGCGGCGCTGCAGGCGCGCACGGGTCACTGGCCGATGCCCGTGCTCCCGCTCGCGCGCTACGCCGCGCTGCGCGCGGGCGCGCCGGGCCTGTGGAGCGAGGTCGCCCACGCGCTCGCGCTCTCGGACTGGCTCGCGTTTCGCCTCTGCGGCGAGCTCGCTTGTGAATACTCGCAGGCCGGTGCCAGCGGCCTCCTCGATCTCGCGGCCGGGCGCTGGGCCGGCGATCTCGCCGAGCGAGTCGGCCTGCGCGAGGCGCAGCTGCCGCCGCTGCGCGCCTCGGGCGAGCGGCTCGGCGCGCTCTCGGCGAGCGCAGCGCAGGCGCTCGGGCTCGCGCCAGGAGTCGCGGTCGCGGTGGGCGGCGCGGATACGCAGTGTGCGCTGCTCGGGCTCGGGGTCGTCGCAGTGGGCGAGACCGGCGCGGTGTGTGGCACGACGCTGCCGCTCCAGCGCGTGATCGCCGCGGGCTGCACCGACCCGGACGGGCGCGTGTGGCGCGCGCCGCACGTCGTACCCGGGCTTTGGGTGGCGGAGTGCAACGCGGGCCCCGCCGGCGAAGCGCTCGAGTGGCTCGGGCGCGCGCTCTTCCCGGAGGCACCGAGCGGCGCAGCGCGCGCGCTCGCGGAGGCGACCGAGGCGGAGCCGGGCGCGGCGGGCATGCTCTCGACCTTCGGCGCACAGATCGCCGACGCGCGCGCGCTCGCGCTCCCGCTCGGCGATCTCACGCTCACCCACTTGTTGGGCGCGCCCGAGCGCGGCCGCGCGCGCATGCTGCGCGCCGTGGTCGAGGGCATCGCCTATGCGGCGCGCGCGAACCTCGAGACGCTGGACGCGCTCGCGCCAGCGGCGGGCGAGGGCGCGCTCGCCCTCGGCGGCGGGCTCGCGCGCAGTACGCTGTTCGCGCAATGCGTCGCGGACGTGACGGGGCGCGCGGTCGCGCGCGGCGCGGCGGAGGCGAGCGCGCTCGGCGCCGCGCTCTGCGCAGGGGCGGGCGCGGGCGTGTTTGCGGGGCTCGCAGCGGCCGCGCGCGAGCTCCCTGCACGCGAGCGCTTCGAGCCGCAGGCGGAGCGCGCCGCGCTGCTCGGTGCGAGCTACGTGCGCTGGCGCGAGCTGCGCGCAAAGCGCGCGCCGGGCGACGCGCTGGCGCAGGGTCACGCGATCCAAGGCCTGCTGGGCGCGCTCGCTCCGCTCGCGGCGGGGGCGCCGCCGGCGTGGAAGCCGCGCATCCTCGTCACGGCCGAGCTCGATCCGCTCGCGCTCGAAGCGTTTCGCGCGCTCGGCGAGGTGGAGTACGCGAGCTACCGGGCGCGAGGCCGCCTGCTGCAGGGCGACGCGCTGATCGAGGCGCTGCGCGGCTTCGACGTTTTCGTCACCGAGATCGACCTCGTCGATTCGCGCGCGCTGCTCGCGCGCCCCGAGCTGCGCGTGGTCGCCTCCTGCCGCGGCGATGCGGTGAACGTGGACATCGCCGCCGCGAGCGCGCTCGGAGTGCCCGTGCTGCACGCCCCCGGGCGCAACGCCGACGCCGTGGCGGACCTCACGCTCGCGTTCCTGCTCGCGCTCGCGCGCAAGCTGCCGGAAGCGAGCGCGTTCCTGCGCGACCCGGAGATCGTCGCGGGGGATCTGGGCGCGATGGGCCGTGCGTTCGGGCGGCTGCGCGGCCGCGAGCTATGGGGCAAGACGGTGGGCCTCATCGGGCTCGGCGCGGTCGGCCGCCGCGTGGCCGCGCGGCTCGTGCCCTTCGGTGCGCGCGTGCTCACGGCCGATCCGGTCGTGACTGCGGAACAGGCGCTGCGCGCGGGCGCCGAGCTCGCGCCGCTCGCGCGCGTGCTCGCCGAGAGCGACTTCGTCTCGCTGCACGCACCGGTCAGCGACGGCACGCGCGGATTGATCGGCGAGGCGCAGCTCGCGGCCCTGAAGCCGGGCGCGTATCTCGTGAACACCGCGCGCGCCGCGCTCGTGGACGAGGACGCGCTCGCCGCCGCGCTCGCGAGCGGCCGCCTCGCGGGCGCCGCCCTCGACGTGTTCAGCGTCGAGCCGCCCGGCGCGGAGCACCCGCTGCTGCGCGCGCCGAACGTGATCGCGACTCCGCACATCGGCGGCAACACGCTCGAGGTCGCGATCCATCAGGGCCGGATCGTGAGCGACGACCTCGCCCGGCTCGTGCGCGGCGAGCGCCCGCTGCATCTCGCCGATCCACGCGTCTGGCCGCGCGTGCAGCTCGCCGCGCCTCGGGCCGAGCCGAGCGCTGCGCTGCGCGCCGAGCTGCTCGCGCACCCGCCGCCCGCGCTGACGGACCTGCAGCGCGACAAGAAGCCCGCGTCGGCGCGCGCGTCCGCGAGCGCTGCGAAGCCGCCGGCGATCGTCACGCCGGCACCCGTCTCCGCGCTCGATGCGACGCTGCTGGTTCGCTTTCGCGCCGCGCTCGGGCGCTTCTGCGAGAGCGTCGGTAGCGACGCCGCGTTCCGCTCCGCCGCCGCGGGCAAGGATCTCGCGCTGCAGTTCTCGCTGTCCGACGCCGGGCTCACGCTGCATCTCGCGCTGCGCAGCGAACGCGCGAGCGCAGCGCTGGGCGAGGCGAGTCCGCCGGCGGAGGTGACGCTGCGCATGAATGCCGCGATCTTCGACGGGATGCTGAGCGGGCGCGTGAACGCGATGCAGGAGGCGATGTCCGGGGGCATCGCATTCTCCGGCGACGCGGCCAAGGCGATGGCGCTGCAGCAGCTCCAGCCGGAGCTGCAGCGCGTGTGGATCGCCGCGCGCGCTTCGGCGGGCGACTTGTCAGGGCTCTCGGCACCCCCGAACGCGGGCCCTCGCGCGGGGATCGGCGCGTGACCGAGCCGAAGCGGCCGCGCACGTTCTACGAGGTGGCCGATCGGCTGCTGTTCAAGCCGCTCGGACCGGAGCTCGCGCACAAGCTCGCGCTGCTCGGCCTCTCGCTGCGCTTCTCGCTCACGACGCCGCAGGTGAACGACCCGTATCCGTGGCGCGGTCTCGTCTTCCCGAATCGCGTCGGCGTGGCCGCAGGCTTCGACAAGAACGCCTTCGCGCTGACGGGCCTCGCCGAGATCGGCGCGGGCTTCGCGGAGATCGGCACGATCCTCACGCGCCCGTGGCCGGGGAATTTGTTACGGCCGCGCATGGCGCGGCTCGAGCAGGAGCGGGGCCTCTGGAACCGGCTCGGCTTCCCGAGCATCGGCGTGCAGCGCGTCGCGCGGCGGCTCGGCGAGTTCCGGCGCGGCGACATCCTGATCGGCTGCAACATCGCGCCGCACCCGCTGACGATGCGCGCGGCCGAAGAGCCGGGCTTCGCCGCGCGCGTGCGCGCCGAGCTCGACGAGCTCGTCACGACGCTGCATCCCTTCGCGAAGTTCTTCGTCGTGAACATGAGCTCGCCCAATACCAGCGGCCTGCGCGGCGTGCTCTACGGCGAGGGCTTCGCGCAGGAGATCGTGGCGCCGACGCGCGCGCGGCTGCTGCAGCTCGCGCGCGATGCGGGCAGGCCGTGGCCGACGCCGCTGCTCGTGAAGCTCCCGCCCGAGGCGCCCGATCGCACGCCGTGGACGAAGGAATCGATCCGTCCCCTCGCGCAGCCGCTCGCGAACCTCGAGGTGTGCGACGGCTTCGTGTCGGTGAACACCTCCATCGGCCTCGCGCTCGCGAAGTCGCGCGACGCGAGGCCCGAAGCGCCCGGCGGCGTGTCGGGCGCGCCGCTGCTGCCGCTCGCGCTCGGCGCGATGCGCGCGCTCGTCGAGATCTCGCACCCGGATCAGCTGCGCATCGGCGTGGGAGGCGTCACGACGCCGGAGGACGCCGTCCGCTTGATCTACGCGGGCGCGCACCTCGTCGAGCTGTACTCGGGCATGGTTTATCAGGGGCCGTCGCTGCTCTGGAAGTGCGCCGACGCGGTGCAGGAGTACGCGGAGCTCACCGAGTTCGGGCTGCCGCCGCGCAGCCAGCAGCGCGCCTGAGCGCGCTCAGCGCGGATCGAGGCGGATCCCGACCTGGCCGGCCGAGTCGGCCCCCATCGACCGCAACAGCCGCTCGGACCAGCCGTACTTCTCGAGCGTGAGCTCGTTGAGGTGCGCGACGGTCGCAGGCTCCGCGCTGACGGTCGCGGTGAACGCGTGGGTCTCCTCGCCGCGCTCGATCTCGATCGCGGGATTCGAGCGGATGCGCGGCAGCCAGGTCGCATTGGCCGCGCTGGTGCGCAGCCACGCGGCGCCGTCGTGGTCGATGACCCAGAGCCGCGTCTCGTGCTCTCCGTCGGCGCCGTGCGAGTGCAGCACGACCACCTCGACGCGCTCCGCCATTGCGAAGTAGAGGGCTGCGAGCCCGAGCACTGCGGCGGCGAGCGTGATCGCGAGAGCTCTCAGGATCTTCACGGGGTGTCCTTCTCGATGGGTGGTTCCTCGGGCGAGAACTCCGAGCGCTGCGGGTCGAACCTGCCGGAGCAGGAGCGCTTCGCGCCAGCACCGAAGACCTCGATCCAGAACTCGCGGGAGTACTGAGCGGCGTGCGCGTAGGCTCGCGCGGCGACCTCGCAGTCGAGCGCGTCGGCGTCGCGGCGCAGCTTGCAGAAGACGATGCGCGCATCGGCGGGCAGGCTGTGGCGCAATGCGGAGTTCTCGCTTCCAAGCAGGCGGGACATGTCCGCAAGAGCCCGCGTGTCCAATAGTCCGGCCTGCAGACACCCGAGCTCCCGCAACCTGGAGATCCCCGGACCGTTCGCTTCGAGGCCGACGCGGGCCAATCGGCCGAGTGTGCTGGCCGTCTGGGATACGCGGCCGGTCAACGCGCGGCCGCTCGGAGAGAACAGGAACGCGATCCCGCCTGCGATCGCGAGCAGCCCGAGCGGCAAGAGCGCGCGTACGAACAGCCAAGTCGTGTCGGAGATGCCGCCGGGTCGTCGAGGCGCGCTCATCTGCGCTCCGGATCGCTGGCTACAGCGTCAGCACCATCACCGCCTTCGCGGTGTGCATGCGGTTCTCCGCCTGGTCGAACACGCGGCTGCGCGGATGCTCGAACACGTCGTCGTCGACCTCGCGCAGCTCCGGGTGCGCGCGCCCGAACTCGGTGGCGTCGTCGTGCAGCGCGGGCAGGCAGTGCAGGTAGATCGTGTCCGCGCGGCCGGTCAGCGCCATCAGCTTGCGCGTGACGCGGAAGTCCTTGAGCAGCGCGGCCCGCTCGACCGCGAGGTGCTCCTCGCCCATCGACACCCACACGTCGTTGTAGACGGCGTCGCAGCCCGTCAGCGCCTCGCGCGGATCCTCGGTGATGGTGATGTCCGCGCCCACCGACGCCTCCGCGAACAGCTCCTTCACGAGCGCAGGGCTCGGCTGCAGCGCGCGCGGCGCGAGCACGCGCAGGTCGACGCCCATCTTCGCGGCGCCCACCATCAGCGAGGTAACGACGTTGTTACGGCCGTCGCCGACGTAGCAGAGCTTCGTGCCGCGGATGTGCCCGACGTTCTCGCGCAGCGTCAGCAAGTCCGCGAGCACCTGCGTCGGGTGATAGGTGTCGCACAGCGCGTTCCAGACGGGGATGCCGGCGTGCTGCGCGAGCTCGCGCACGAGCGCGTGCTGGAAGCCGCGGAAGACGATGCCGTCGAACAGCCGGCCGAGCACGCGCGCGATGTCCTTCACCGATTCCTTCTCGCCGAAGCGGATGTCGGCGGGCGGCAGCACCTCGAGGTTCGCGCCCTCGTCCGCCGCCGCGACGGCGAAGGAAGCGCGCGTGCGCGCCGACGGCTTCAGGAAGATCAGCGCGAGGTTCTTGTGCGCGAGGCGGCGCGGGAAGATGCCGGCGCGGCGCGCGGCCTTGAGATCGGCCGCGGTGTCGACCATCAGCGCGATCTCGTCGGCGCTGAAGTCGCGCAGGGTGAGCAGGCTTCGGCCCTTGAGCGAGATGGGCATGCGGCAGCTCCAGTGGGATGGCGCGCCATCGTAAGGCTTTGCGGCGCGGCTTCCACCGGAATCGCGCCGAGCCGCGAGCGCCACCGGACGCGCTGCGCTGCCCTAACGTGCGCGCCGCTTTGCGCGTGATCTACCTCGAGCCCGAGCAGTTCGATGCGCCGCCCGCGCCGTTTCGCACGGGCGCGGGCGGGCGCGTGTGGCTCAGCGAGCGCGGCGAGCTCGAGATCGACGAGCGCGTGCGGCTCTCCGCGAACACGGTGCACGCGCTCGAAGGCCACGGTGTCTTGGCCGAGCTGAATCGGCTGCCGCTCGAGCTGGGCAAGCTCGGCGACGGCCGCGACGTGCTCGTTCCCCAGGCCGCCCTCGACGACGTCGCCGACGTCCTGACCGAGGCCGATCGCAAGACTTACGGCGCGAGCTTCGAGTTCGTGGTCGCGCGCGATGCGCTCGGCGAGTACCGCATTCGCATCGAGAACCGCGAATACCAGCGCGCGCTCGCGCGCCTGCGCGATCTGGTCGTCGCCGCCGGGCGACAGGGCTACGCGGTCTGGCTGCGGATCTGAGGCGGCGCCGCGAGCGAAGCCCGGCCTCCGCTGATACACACGGCCGCTTCACGAGGAGGCCGCCCATGTCCGAGTCGCCGCTGATTACGGAGCCCGCGCCCGGCGTGCGCTGGATCACGCTCAATCGGCCGAGCAAGAAGAACGCCTTCGACGACGCGCAGTGGGATGGTTTCGCGGACGCGCTGCGCGCGGCGAATGCGGACGACGACGTCGCGGTCGCGGTCGTCACGGGCGCGGGCGGAGATTTCTCGGCGGGCGTCGACCTCAGCTCGTTCATGGGCGGTGCACGTGCGCGCACCGGCCAGTTCGCGAGCGGCTACGACAACACGATGGACGCGCTGATCGCGTTCGAGAAGCCGTTACTCGCCGCGGCGAGCGGCGTGTGCGTCGGCTTCGGCGCGACGTTCCTGTTTCACTGCGACTGCGTGTACCTCGGCGAGAGCGCGCGGCTGCGGCTGCCCTTCGTGCGGCTCGGGCTCGTGCCCGAAGGCGCGAGCAGCTACCTGCTGCAGGCTTTGATCGGGCCGCGGCGCGCCAGCGAGCTGATGTTCACCGCCGAGTGGATTCCCGCGGCGCGCGCGCTCGAGGCGGGCATCGCGACCTCGGTGCACCCCGACGCGAGCGTGCACGGCGTCGCGCTCGCGAAGGCGCGCGAGATCGCGCAGTTCCCCGTCTCGGCGCTGCGCGAGACCAAGCGCACCATGAGAGCTGCGCACGCGGCGGGGCTGCGCAGCGCGCTCGCCGCAGAGGCGGCGGGCATGAAGGCGCAGGCGGGCTCAGTGGAGAATCAGGAGGCCGTGCGCGCGTTCGTGGAGAAGCGCGAGCCTGACTTCCGGGCCGCGCGCGCCAGGGCGCTTGCGGGCCGCGCCGCAGGCGCGGCGGATGACGAGAAACTGCGGTGAGCAAGCCGGTCGCATTCATCACGGGCGCATCGCGCGGCATCGGCAAGGCGACGGCGCTCGCGCTGGCGGAGCGCGGCTATGACCTCGCGATCTCCGCGCGCAGCGCGACCGGCACGGAGCAGCACGACTACTCGCCCATCGCGGGCAAGCGCATGCTGCGCGCGATGCCCGGCAGCCTCGCGGAGACCGCCGCGCTCGCCCGCGCGCGCGGCGCGAGCGTAGAGGCGCTGCCGATGGACCTCTTGGATCGCGCGAGCACGCGCGCCGCGGCGCGCGCGGCGCTCGCCGCCTTCGGGCGCGTCGACGTGCTCGTCAACAACGCGATCTATCAGGGGCCCGGCGTGATGGATCGCGCGCTCGCGCTCGACCTCGATCACGTCTCGCGCGTGCTGCTCGGCAACGTCACGCACCAGCTGCTGGTCGTGCAGGAGCTGCTGCCGCAGATGCTGGCGCGAAAGAGCGGCGCGGTCGTGAACCTGGTGAGCGCCGCCGGCATGAGCGATCCGCCCGCCGGCAGCGGGGCTTGGGGCTTCGCCTACGGCGCCTCGAAGGCGGCGCTGATCCGCATGGCGGGAGTGCTTGCCTCCGAGCACGCCGGGGCCGGCGTCTCGTTCTTCAATCTCGAGCCCGGGCTCGTACTCACCGAGAGCATGCGCGAGCAGGGGCTCACCGACGAGCTGCTCCGGGCCGTGCCCGGCGGCGGTGCGCCCCCGAGCGTGCCGGCCGCCGTGATCGCCTGGCTGGTGACGAGCCCCGACGCCGCCAAGTGGCACGGCAAGACGCTTCACGCGCAGCCCGCCGCGAGAGAGCTGCGGCTCGTGCCGGGCTGGCCGGCGTGAGCGGCGCGCGCGGCGCGGCGGCCCTCGCAGCGCTCGCCGTCGCGCTCAGCGTCGCCGCGTTCCCGCCGATCGGCGCGTGGCCGCTCGCGCTGGTGATGCTCGCGCCCCTCGCGCTCGCGCTCGCGCGCGCGCGTCCGCTGCGCGCTTTCGCGCTCGGCTACGCGTACTCGATCGCGATGGCGGCCGCGATCGTGCACTGGCTCGTGCACGCGCTCGTGCTCGAGTACGAGCTCCCGCCCGCGAGCGCGTGGAGCGCCACGCTCGGCCTGATCGCGCTGTATGCGCTCGCGCCGGCAGCGGCGCTGGCGGGCTTCGCCGCGCTGAGGCCCCGCATGCGCGCCGCGCTGGCGCCGCTGGCTCTGGCCGCCGCGTGGGCGTTCTCGGAGTGGTCGCGCGGAGCGCTGGGCCTGCCGTGGCTGTTCGCCGCCCACGCGCTCGCGCCGGCGCCGGCGCTGCTCCAGAGCGCAGACGTGTTCGGGGCGACCGGGGTGAGCTTCCTCGCCGTCGCGTGCTCCGCCGGCATCGGCTTCGCGCTCGCGGCGCGCGACTGGCGGCCGCTCGCGGCGCCCGCCTTGTTATGGGCGGTCGCGCTCGGCTATGGCGGACTGCGCAGCGCGACGCTGCGCGAGGGCGAGCCGTTGCGCGCGGGCATCGTGCAGGCCGCCCACGCGCAGCGCGAGCGCTGGCGCGCCGGCCTCGCCCTCGCGCACACCGAGGATCAGCTCGCGCTCACGCGCGAGCTGATCGCGCGCGCGGGGAGACTCGACGTGGTGGTGTGGCCCGAGACCGCGATCGACGCCGTGCTCGAGCAGGACGCGCGGCTGTTGGCCGCCGTGCGCCGGCAAGTCGAGGCGAGCGGCGTCCCGATCGTTACGGGCGCACAGCGTCAGATCGGAGGCGTCACGAACTCGGCGTTCCTGGTGATTCCGCGCGCGGGCTTGATCGAGAGCTACGAGAAGCAACGGCTCGTGCCGTTCGCCGAGTACGCGCCGAGCTGGGGCGCAGCGTTGCGGCCGCTGTTCGGGCGGCTCCTGCGCGGAATGCCGTATCGCGCGGGCAGCGAAGCGGTCGTTTTCCGGCGCCTCGGCCTCCCGTTCGGGACGCCGATCTGCTTCGAGATCACGTACCCCGCGCTCGTGCGGCAGTTCTCGAACGCGGGGGCGCGCGTGCTGCTCAACCTCTCGAACGACGCCTGGTTCGGGCGCACGGGCTATGCCGAGATGCATCTCGCCCACGCGATCCTGCGCGCGGTGGAGCTGCGCACGCCGGTCGTGCGCGCCGCGAACACCGGCGTATCGGCGCTGATCGACGCGCGTGGCGCCGTCTCGCAGCGCATCGAGCTCGGCGTGCGCGGCGCGCGCGCCGGTACACTGCGCGCGAACGCGGCGCCCAGCGTCTACGCGCGCTACGGCGACGCGCCGGCGCTCGCGCTGCTCGCGCTGGCGCTACTCGCAGCGCTCGCGTGGCAGCGGGGCGAGCGCGCGGTCGGTTAGCCCCGCGCCGGACGCGCGCTCACTCGCTGTCGCGGCAATCCACCGCCGTGCCCGCGCAGATCGGCAGCTCGTTCGAGAACAGCCCCGCCGGGTTCTGCAGCTGCAGCAGGTGCAGTCCCGTCCCGGGGTTGTTCACGAGATCGACCGACACGTTGCCGGCGTTGCAGAAGCCGAGCGCGGCGCCGGCGGCGCAGCTGACGTTGCCCGAAACGGCGGCGCCGTCGACGAAGATCGCCGCGGATTGCGAGACGTCGGCGCCGTTCACGTTGAACGCCGGCGGGCTGCCGCTGGCCGAGAAGATGGGCAGCGGCGGGTCGCCGATCGCGCTGCTGGTGTTGGGGGTGCCGACGGTGCTGAGCAGCGGCTGCCGGCTCGTGCCCGCGTTCGCGCGCAGGTACGCCGTCAGCGTGACGAAGGTGGTGCCGTTCGCAGCCTCGCTGCGCAGCGCGGCGGGCGAGAGCGCGAGAGTGTCGCTGGCGTAGACCGTGCCGTTGAAGCTGAGCGTGACGTTGGTGTTGTTACGGCGTCCGAGCGCGCGCAGGTTCACCGCGCCGCGCTGGTCTGCAGCTTCGAGCGCGCTCATCAGCACCAGCGTCGCGGGCGAGCTCGCGCTGGTGGTGTTGAGGCTGAGCTGCCGGCCGGTCGCGCCCGACGTGCCCGTGCTCGCCTCCTCGACCATCTCGAAGATGTCGGGCGGCCTCACGCCGTACACTTGCTCGAACACGAAGAACGCCGCGCCGAAGCTCGACTGCTCGCGGTAGCCGACGTTCGGATCCCACACGAAGCCGGGCTCGTTGCCGCTGGTCGCGAACGCGAGGATCTCCTCCGCATTGGTGATGCCGATCGAGAACTGCAGCGCGCGATCGGTGAGGCCGCGCAGCGTCGGCGCGTCGAAGCCGTTCAGCGTCGAAGAGTTGGTCGAGGCGCCGAGCGGGAGCGCGTGACAGCCGCCGTCCGCGTCGGCGCAGGAGCGCGGCTGCACGCCGCCGTCCTGGTTCACGAAGAACTCGGCGAAGCCCTTGCGCGCCGAGACGGCGACACCGCCCTGTGTCGCGGGTGCGGCGTCCGAGAGGCGCGAGAGGTTGTCGCCGACCCGGCGCGAGCGTGCGGGGGGATAGGAGACCGACGCCAGGAAGGTCGCCAGGTCGTCGCGCTCTTGCGCCGTGAGCTGATTGCCGCCGGGCGGACACGCGCCGCTCTGGTCGCACATCACGCCGGAGAGGCTGCCGTTCACGAGGTCGAGGAAGCAGTCGTGGTCGCCGTCGGCGTCGCCGAGCGTGCAGTCCGTGCCGCCGGCTCCCGCGAAGCCCACCGAGCCGTTGCCGCCGCCGAACGGGTCGCCGAGCGTGCCGTCCCAATGCAGCGGGAGCGTGTTCTCGAGCCCGCGCACCGGCATCGTCGTGCGCGGCTCGTCGCCGCTCGGGCAGCCGATCGCGCTGCACTCGCCGCCGATCCGCCAGAGCAGCTGGTCGACGTTCGCGTCGGGGTGGCAGCTGCCGCACGAGAAGTTTCCGCGGCTCGAGGCGAAGGCATTGTTGAAGGCGATCGCACCGCGTCGCACCGCCGCGGGCGTCACGTCGCGGCCCACGCTCAGCGTCGCGAGCAGCGCGAGCGCGCCGCCGTTCTGGAGCGCGACCTGCGACACGCTGTTGGCGAGCGTGTTCAGCACGTAGGCGGTGCCGGTCGCACCGCTCGGCGAATGGAGCGCGACGCCCTTGGGAATCGCGCCGACGTCGAGCACCGCGAGCGGGGCGCCGCCGAGGCCCGACGCGAAGCTCGCGATGCGGCTCGAGCCGGCGGCGCTCATCAGCACCACCGAGCCGTCGCCGGAGAGCGCGATGCCGTACGGCGTCGCGAGCGCGTTCGCCGGCGTCGTGCCGCCCGGCTCGAGGTTCGCGACGGTGAGCGGACCGCAGCCGCCGGCCGTGCAAGTCACCGCGGCGAGCTCGTTGTCGAACATGCGGTTCTGCAGCGTCGCGAGCACCTCGCGGTGATTTCCGTTCACCTGGTTGCGCGCGTCCGTCTGTGCGACGAAGGCACGGCCGTTCGCGTCCACCGCGAGCCCGTAGAGCAGGGTGCCGACGCCCGAGACGACGGCCACTTCTTGGTCGGTGGCCGTGTCGTACACGAACAGGTCGCGATCGGGCGCCTGCGGGTCGGTCACGATGTTCTTGGTCGCGAGCGGCAGGTTCGGCTCGGTCACGAAGGTCTGCAGCTGCGGCAGGCCGAGCGTGCATTGGCCGCCGATGATGTTGCTGCCGAACGGCGTCGCGCAGGCGGAGATCTCGCTGCGGTTGCCGCCCTCGAAGGCCGCCACGTAGAGCAGCCCGTTGCGCACCGCGATCGCGCGCGGCTCCGCGCCGCGCACGGGGATGAAGCCGGTCACCTGATAAGTCGTGGCGTCGATCACGGCGATCGTGTCGCGCGACGAGAGCGCCACGTAGGCCTTGTTGTTGCCCGCGAACGCGATACCCGCCGGCTCGTCGAAGAGCGTCGCGAGCGACGCGTCGAGCAGTTGGATCGTCTCGACCACCTCGCGGTAGCTCGCGCTGCCCGGCGTCACGTCGATCACGCTGATCGAATCGCTCACGTGATTCGCGACCCAGACCTCGCTGCCGTCGGGCTTCACCGCGACCGCGACCGGCTCGAGGCCGACGTTCACCTGGCGCACCTGCTTGAACGGCGCGGTCGTGAGCACGCTCAGCGTGTTGCTCGTGGTGTTCGCGACGTAGACCTCGTGGCCGCTCGGCGAAACCGCGATCGGGTTCACCTGTGGGCTCGCGTAGGTCTGGAAGCCCGGCACCTCGTGCACCGACGCGCCGCCCGCGAGCCCGGCTGCGGGCAGCGAGAGCGCGAGCAAAGCGGCAGCAAATCGCGACATGGGCACCTCGAGCGATCGGACGCGACGTCCGGCGCGCATCATAGGCGGGAACTCCGGGCGAGCGGCGCGCAAGTTGCTCAAACACGAGCCCGACTCCGGGTTAGGATGCGCGACCCCAAGTCATTCTGGAGACCACCCGTGCTCGTGATTCACGCCTCCGTGCTCGTGGACCCCGCGAAGACCGACGCCGCCGTCGCGGCGGCGAAGGAAATGATGGTCGAGTCGCGCAAGGAGCCCGGCTGTCACGCCTACACGTTCACGCGCGATCTCAGCGAGCCCGGGCGCTTCCACATCATCGAGGAATGGGAGAGCGACGAGGCGCTCGCGGTGCATTTCAAGGCGCCGCACATGGCGAAGTTCCAGCAGGCGGTCGCCGGGCTGGGCGTGAAGGACATGAAGGCGGAGAAGTTCGTCGTGTCCTCCAAGGGGCCGCTGCGGCCGTAGATATCTGTTAGGGATCGGGCAGCGCAGCCGCGGCGGGGCCAGGGGCGGCTGCGGCCGATGGCTCGGCTTCGGCCCCTCTCTTCCGGGCGCCCCGTCATGCGTGGAGAACGCGTTGCCCCGCGGCGTGGCGTCGCCGGATGCTCGGGGCCGGCCTGCGCTTGATTCGGCCGCAGCCGCCCCCGCCGCGGCTGCTCGTGCTGTGCGATGGGTTACTTGCGCTCGACCTCGGCGAGCTTGTCGAGGTGGAGGTGGCGGGTGAGGTCGCCGATCAGGTCCATGAAGATGTGGCGCGCGGCGAAGCGCCAGTGGCCGTCGGACTTCTCGAAGCGGTCGTGGTAGCGGCCGGCGACGATCACCTGGAGCGGCGAGCCCGGGGCGCCTTGCAGCACGGTGAAACGCGAGCGCGCGCTCGCTGCGCTGCCGCTCGCATCGATTTCGATCAGGGCGTTCGTCGTCACGTGCTGCGTCTTCGGCGTGCCGTCGTCGTAGAGCTTGATCAGGGACTTGTTGAGGTCGGCGACGCGCCGCCAGTCGGTGATCGGCGCCTGGTCGCCCGCGCGGTAGGTCGCGTGCTCGAACAGGCGCGCCATGCCCTCGAGGTCGCCGCGGTCGATGCGCTCGGCGTAGCTGAAGAGCAGGTTGCGGATGGCTTGCTCGTCGGTCGTCATCGGGGCTTCCCTTCGCGGCGCCGATTCAGCCGCGGAAGTGCGGCATCACCTCGCTGAGCAGGAGCTGCAGCGATTCGTTCCACCAGGCTTGCTCGCGGCTGAAGTCGTAGATCATTGCGAGCAGCGTGCCGAAGCCGCCGGTGGTGGCCGCGAGGCTCGCGAGCTTGCGCGTCACGGTGTCGGGCGAGCCCACGAGCCAGCTGCGCTCGATCAGGTAGTCGACGTCGAGCAGCCGCTCCGGATCGCCGGGGTGCAGGAAGTGCCGCGCCATGCCGCTGCCGACGTAGAACGGCAGCAGGTAATCGCGCCAGGTGCGGCCGAGCGCGCCGTCGCGCGCGCGGCGCTTCGCCTCGGCGTCGCTGGGCGCGACGTAGATCTCGCGCACCAGCCGCCAGTCCGCCCGCTGCGGGGTGCGCCCGCTGCGGCGCGCGCCTTCCTCCACCGATTGCCAGTGCGACGCGGTGTGCGAATCGTTGAGCGAGATCGAGAGCGGCAAGAAGCCGCGCTCGCCCGCGAGCTTCAGCGTCTCCGAGCCGGCCGAGAGGCCCGCGATGCCGATCGGCGGATGCGGCTTCTGATAGGGCGTGAGGTGCAGCTTCAAGAAGTCGAAGCTCGAGGCGGGCTTGCGCACCTTCCAGAACGCGCCGTCGAAGTCGAAGGGCTCGCCGCGCCACAACCGGAGCATGATGTCGAGCGACTCGAGAGTCATGCGCCGGTTCTCGCCGCCCGCCGCGTCGATGCCGTAGAGCGCGAGATCGCTGGGCAATGCGCTGATGCCGACCCCTAACATATATCGCCCGCGCGCCAGGTGATCGAGCAGCGCGACGCGGTGCGCCAGCTCGATCGGATGGTGGTACGGCAGCAGGTGCGCGCCGGGGCAGAGCTTGATCTGCGAGGTGCGGAGCAGCGCCTGCGCAATCAACAAGTCGGGCGCGGGCACGGGCTCCCACGGCGCCGTGAAGTGCTCGCCGATCCAGGCCTCGTGGAAGCCGAGCCGATCGAGCTGCTCGAGCGTGGCGAGGTCCCACTGCAGCGCATCGAACAGCGGCCGCTCCGGCGGGTGCGACGGCATGAAGAAGGCGCCGAGCTTCATCGGGAGATCTCCGGGTAGAGCGCATCCGCCCAGAGCGCGCGGCGGCTCTCGTCGGGCGCGAGCACGATTCGCGACGGGTCGCCGAGCTCGAGCGTCGCGCGACGCTCGGCGTCGTAGCGCGGCCACGGCCCCGCGTTCGCGCAGCTCGGATCGCCGCTGCGCGCGAAGCCGGACCACGCGTCCATCACGGCGTGCGCGACGCGCAGCGCCGCGGCGCCGCTGCCCGCGAACGCGCGCAGCTCCGCGCTGTCTTCGAGCGTGCCGAGCGCGAACGGCACGTCGAGCGCGTGACACGCGCCGAGCGCGCCGTCGCTGTGCGGGGAGCGCCACGCGAAGCGGTACATCCAGGTATCCGGCCGCACGCGCGCCTGCGCCTCGGCGAGGCGCGCGCTCGGCACGAACAGGCTCGCGTCGGTCTCGAGCGCGAAGAAGCGATCCTGGGCGCTCGCCCCGGGGTACTGCGCCACGATGCGGTGCGCGGCGGCGCGCCGCGCCTCGGGATTCCCTGATAATTTCGACGCGACGAAGGACGGGAGCGCCGCCTCGGACAGCGCGCCCATCCCGGGCACGAGCTGGAAGAGGCGCATCTCCTCCGTCGT
>DATBRS010000193.1:0-11673 GCA_036560185.1 Myxococcota bacterium | reverse complement strand
CGAGCGCGATCGCGCTCGAGCCCAACCTCGAGTGCTCGTTCGAGAACGTGAAGGCGATCGAGGACGCGCCCACGAAGGCGGCGGATTGTCTCGCCGAGGCGATCGATGCGGTCGGCGCCGAGATTACGCGGCAGCTTCGCTGAGCCGGCCGCCGAGGAGGATCATGTCTCGTCCTGTGATGCTGCTCGCCGCTGGAATCGCGATCGCGTTCGGCTCGGCGGCCGGCGCTGAACCGGCCGCGTCCGCGCCGAAGTGCGCGCAGGCGGCTGAAGGGTTGCCGCTCCACGACATCGCGGATGTGGCGTTCGACCAGCGCGGCGAGTTCAAGCTCACGAGCAGGCGGGGTTGTCTGTCGCTGGAGGAAGGCGACTTCCCGGCGGGCTTGCTCGCGCTGCCGGACTTCGTCGAGCCATACGCCGTGCGCGTCGCGGCTTGGGTGGAAGGCAGCTACGGGTACAACGCGAAGCCGAAGGTGGTCTCGCCGCGCGTCACGCTGCTAGACGCGCATTTCGCGGTCACGCGCAGCTTCGGCGAGGCCGAGCTCACGCGCCGTGGCGAGCAGCTCGCACTCGACGTGTTCGTGAATCCCGAGAACGCGGCAGAGCGCTACCTGCTGCTGCACGTCGAGCCCGAGCGCCTTGGGCAGACGGAGCGGCGCACGAGCGTCGGGTCGACGATGACGCCCGTCGTGATCGGCACGAGCGTCGCGATGATCACGTCGGGACACGACAAGCCCCAAGAGATCGAGATCCGCGCGACGGGGCGATTCGTCGTCAGCTTGCTCGGCGACTGGGCGCAGCGCTTCAAGGAAGAGCGCAAACGCACGCGAAGGCGCGGCTGAACACCGCGCCCTGCAGCGCGCTGGGCGCGCTCACGGACAGGCGTAGGGCGGATCCGCCAGCGTGCGCACGAACGCGGCGACATCGAGCACGCCCTGGGTGCCGAGCGCGGCGCCCCACGGCGCCATCATCGGGGACTTGCCGACCGCAGCGCCGCCCTCGGTGATCACCTTCACGAGATGCTCGTTGCTGAGCGGGTTCATGTAGGTCCCGTCGTTGTGGTGCGCGGGCTTCGGGTTCAGCCCCGCGGACGCGACGCCGTCTCCGGCGCCGGCGGCGCCGTGGCAGCTCGCGCACAGCTGCGCGTACTTCAGCTTGCCCGCGTCGGCGTTGCCGGCGATGCATGCGAACGTCGCCGCGGTCGGCGTCTCGGCGCTCGCCGCGGGCGCCTCGGTGGGTGCCGGTTCCGTGGCCGGCTCGGGCGCCGGTGCGGGCTCCTCCGCGGCGGGCTTCGCTTCGTCGCTGCCGCCGCACGCGGCGAACATCGCGAGGGCGAGCAGGGCACTTCCGACGAGCAGCGTGCGAGCGATCGATCGAGTCATTTCAGCTGAGCCTCCGCGCGCTCGAAGGCGGCGCGCAATTCGTCGTAGCTTCGGGTCACCGGGAATCGTGGGAATTCGCGGATCACGTTGTCCGGCGGACAGAAGAGCACGCCGTGATCGGCTTCGCCGAGCATGCGCGTGTCGTTGTAGGAATCGCCTGCCGCGATCGTGCGGAAGTTGAGGCCGCGCAGCGCGATCACCGCCTGGCGTTTCGCGTCGGGCTGGCGTAGGCGGTAGTCCACAATGCGGCCGGCGTCGTTCGTGATCAGGTCGTGGCAGAACAGCGTCGGCCAGCCGAGCTGCCGCATCAGCGGCTGCGCGAATTGGTTGAAGGTGTCGCTCAGGATCACCACCTGCATGCGCCCGCGCAGCCAGTCGACGAACTCGCGCGCGCCCGGCAGCGGCGCCATGCCGGCGATCACGCGCTGGATGTCGGCGAGCGCGAAGCCGCGCTCGGCGAGCAGCGCGATGCGCCACTTCATCAGCTTGTCGTAGTCGGGCTCGTCGCGCGTGGTGCGCCGCAGCTCGGGAATGCCCGTGCGCTCGGAGAACTCGATCCAGATTTCCGGGACGAGCACGCCTTCGAGGTCCAGGCACGCGACGATCATGCGGGCTCTCCCGGAAGCTCGACGACTCCACTCAGCAGCAAGGCGCCGAACAGCAGCGCGAGCGCGATGCGATACCAGCCGAACGGCGCGAGTCCATGCCGCTTCAAGAAGGCGACCAGCCAGCGCACGGCGAACGCGGCCGAGAGCGCGGCGACCACGATGCCGATGGCGACCGGCGCGGGCCCGAGCTGCTCGAACAGGTTCGGTGTGCCGGTGCGCTCGGCTGCGAGCAGGTTCTTCACGAGCTTGAACGCGCACGCCCCGCCCAGCGTCGGCAGCCCGAGCAGGAACGAGAACTCTGCCGCGTCGCTCGCGCGGAGCCCGAGGATCGTGCCGCCGGCGATCGCCATCATCGACCGCGACGTGCCCGGCCAGAGCGCCGCGCATTGAAACAGGCCGATGCTCAGGGCTTGCCGCCAGCCGAGCGCTTCGAGCGGCGCGCCGACCTCGGGTGCCCGCCGGCGGTCGAGCCAGATCATCCACACGCCACCGACGACCAGCGCAGCGAGCACCGGGCCCGCCGCGAACAGATGGCGCTCGATCGGATCGTCGAGCAGGGGACCGAGCACCGCCGCCGGCAGGAAGCCCACCGCGAGATTGACGAGCAGGCGCCGCCCGCCCGGATCGTGCCCAATCAGGCCCGCGCCCATCTGGAGCACGCGCCGCCAGTAGAGCCCGAGGACGGCCAGGATCGCGCCGCCTTGCACCACGACCTCGAACGCCGCGAGTGCGCCCGCGCGGTCCGGTCGGTCCAGCCCGAGCAGCGACGACGTGAGGATCAGGTGGCCGGTCGACGAGACCGGCAGATACTCCGTGACGCCCTCGACGACGCCGAGAACGACGGCCTGCCACCACTCCAAAGGCAACCCCCAGCGGCCCGCCTTCTATCGCATCGCGCTCGCAGGCGCATCTCGACACGACTCGCGACGCGCACGCGCAGAAACGAGACGCGCCGCGCAGCCTCGGAGCTGCGCGGCGCGTGGGTTCGCTCGGGCGCGCTCTAGGGCTCGAGGATCGGATAGAGCCGCTGCGCGGGCATGGTGTCGCGCAGCTTCTTCAGCGCGCGCGCTTCCAGCTGCCGCACGCGCTCGCGCGACAGGCCGAGCGACTGGCCGATCTGCTCGAGCGTGTGCTCCTCCTCGCCGACGAGGCCATAGCGCAGGCGCAGGATCAGCTGCTCGCGCTCGGTGAGGCCGCCGATCAGGTGCCCGACGCCGCGGCGCATGCGGTCGTCGTCGATGCCGTCGTCGGGCTGATGGATCGTGCCGTCCGAGACGAAGTCCTCGAGCCGCTTCTCGGTGCCGGCGACCGACGATTCGAGCGAGATCGCCTCGCGCGAGAGTCGATCGAGCGCTTCGAGCGATTCGGCATCGACGCCGAGCGCCGGCGCCAGCTCCGCCGGCGTGGGCTCGCGGCCGAGCTTGCCGGTCAGCTCCGCTTTGACGCGCTGGCTGCGCTGAAGACGGTCGTGGACGTGAGAGGGCAGGCGAATCGTGCGCGAGTGGTTCTGAATCGCGCGCACGAGAGCCTGACGGATCCACCACACGGCGTAGGTCGAGAACTTGAAGCCGCGCCGGTGGTCGAACTTCTCCACCGCGCGAATCAGGCCGAGGTTGCCCTCCTGGATCAGATCCGGGAACGACAGGCCGAGGTTGCGGTAGTCCTTCGCGATCGCGACCACGAGCTTCAGGTTGTGCTCGATGAAGCGGTTCTTGACAGCGGTCATGCGCTCCTGGGAGCGCTCGACCAGCTCGTGGATCTGCAGCACGCGATCGCGATCCAGGCCGGCTCTCGCCTCCAGCTCGTCGAGGCGCTTCGACTTGGGGCGCGCGCGGCGCATCTCCCGCGCGAGCTGGCGGTTCTGCTCGCGCAGCTCCGTCAGCAACGCGAGCGAGAGCTGGGCGCCGTGGAGCTCGCGCCCGACCGCGCGGTCCTGCCGCTCGAGCTCGACACTCGGCTTCTGCGACGCGTCCCACATGGCCTCGCGGCGCTTCACCTGCTTGCGCAGGCGCCCGATCGCGCGCTCGACGCGCGCCGCGATCTCGCTGGTCTCCTCGTCGCCCGCGGATTCGGAGAGCTTCGCGCCGGTGTGCGAGAGCGCGCGCAGGCCGTCCCAACGGTCGACCACGTAGCGCGCCGACGCCGGAATCGCGTAGAGCGAGCTGCGCAGCGAGGCGGTCGAGGCCTCGAGCTCCTTGGCGAGCACGACCTCCTCTTCGCGCTTCAGCGTGCGCGTGCCGCCGATCTCTTGGAAGTAGGACTCGAGCGGGCGCCGCTCGCGCACCACGTCGAGCTCCTCGACGGTCATGCCCCCACCGAGGCGCGGGCGGCCTTCACCGGGCAGGTCGGCGTCAGCCGGGGTCTTGTCTTCCAGTTTCACGGGGTCCCTCTCGTGTTGTCCGCCCCGGCGCGAGCCGATGGCGGCGTTGGTTCACTCGCGAGCTCGCGAGTGAAAGGGGAAGCGCGGCTCGTGCGCGCGAGGCGGCGTTCCGGAATTGCGCGAAGCATGCGCAGGCGGGCGGATCAACCTCGGGCGCGACATCGCATCTTCTCTCCGCGGCGCCGCGCTGGCCAGCATAATCTTCGAGTTGGCGCCGAGAAGTGCGTGCCGCGCGCGGCCGCCTGCGTGGCGGGCCGCCGGGGCTCGCATCCGGCTCGGGCTCATCGCCGCACCGCATCGAGCACGAAGCGAATGGTGGCGTCGATCAGCTCGGGCGAATCGGGGTACGAGGGATCGCGCCGATACGCGCGGCTCGAGTAGTGCGACTGGAGCTGGCAGATCACGTCGGCCACCGAGGCGACGTCGAGATCGGGCTTGAACTCGCCGCTCGCGATGCCGCGTTGCAGCAGGCTCGCGACCACGTCGCGGTGCGGCTGAATGCGATCGCGACCGGCGTGCTGGATGCGCGAGAGCTGCAGCGCGCCGTCCTCCCGGATCAGCGCCGGCAGGAGCGGGTGGCTGCGGCAGAAGTCGACCGAGCGCTGGAACATGTCGGCGAGCGTCTTGGCGGCGGGCTCCACTGAATCCAGCGGCGGCGCGATCGCGCGCACCCAGTCCGAAATGATCTCCTGCAGCACGACCTCGAACAGGTGCTCCTTGCCGCGGAAGAACTGGTAGAGCAGGCCGTTCGAGACGCCGGCGCGCAGGGCGATCGCCTCGATCGTGGCGCCCGCGAAGCCCGCCTCGCCGAAGCACGCCCGCGCCGCCTCGAGGATGCGCGCGCGGCGCTCGCCACTGCGTTCGCGGCGCGAGCCGCGGCTCTGGCCCAGGAGGGGGACGGTCAGCATCGAGGGGGGAGGGTGCCTTCCTGAATTCTCTCTATCAGGAATTCATTGAACAGATCAAGCAAATAGTTCATTTTCTCCACTCGGCAGGGACGCTTGCCCGAATCGCCCTGACCCAGGAGACCCCCGATGACCGAGCTCCCCTTCCGCGCCTTCGACGCCGACCACCATTTCTACGAGGCCGAGGACGCCTTCACGCGCCACATCGAACGCGCGTTCCGGCAGCGCTGCATGCAATGGGCGGTGGTGGACGGCCGCAAGCGCTTCCTGGTCGGCGGCAAGGTGAACCACTTCATCCCGAACCCGAGCTTCGACCCGGTCGCGCGGCCCGGCTCGCTCGACGCCTACTTCCGCGGGCACAACCCCGACGGCAAGGACATGCGCGCGCTCTTCGGCGAGCTCGACCCGATCGCGCCCGAATACCGCGATCGCACGGCCAAGCTCGCCTCGCTCGATCGCCAAGGGCTCGAGGGCTGCTTCCTGTTTCCGACGCTCGGCGTCGGCATGGAGGAGTCGCTGAAGCACGACCCGGCCGCGTGCGCGGCGGCGTTCCGCGCCTTCAACCGCTGGATCGACGAGGATTGGGGCTTTGCGCACGCCGGCCGAATCTTCGGCGCGCCGTACTTCACGCTGGTCGACGTCGACGACGCCGTGCGCCAGCTCGACTGGGCGCTGGCCCGCGGCGCGCGCCTGATCTGCATGCGCGCTGCGCCCATCGCACACCCGAGCGGGAGCAAGTCGCCCGCGCATCCGAGCTTCGATCCGTTCTGGGCGCGCGTGAACGAGGCCGGCATCGCGCTCGCCTATCACTCGGGTGACGCCGGCTATAACAAGTTCGCGGACGAGTGGGGAGTCGGCGGCGAGTTCAGGGCCTTCGAGTACGACGCGCTGCGCATGACGCTGTCGGCGTCCTCGATCAGCGACACGATCGCGTCGCTCGTCTGCCACGGCCTGTTCGATCGCTTTCCGCAGCTGCGCGTGGCGACGATCGAGAGCGGCAGCGACTGGGTCGCGCCGCTGCTGAAGAAGCTGAAGAAGACGTATGGCCAGATGCCCTTCAGCTTCAAGCGCGACCCCGTCGAGCAGCTGCGCCGCCACGTCTCGGTCTCGCCGTACTACGAGGACGACCTCGAGGCGCTGAAGGCTGCGATCGGCGCCGAGCGCGTGCTGTTCGGATCCGACTGGCCGCACGCCGAGGGGCTCGCCGAGCCGACGAGCTTCATCCACGACCTCGCCGGCTACGACGCCGGCGAGGTGAAGCGGGTGATGCGCGACAACGCGCTCGCGCTGCTCGCACCCGCGGCCTGAGCGCAAGCCGACACTGCGGGTTTGCGAGCGGACGCGAGCGACGCTGGCTAAAACCCGCGCGCACTCACCGGGGGGCCGGCGCGATGGCGAGTCACGAGCAGGAACTGCGCGCGGCGCTCGACGCGGTGCGCGGCGCGTCGCGCGTATGCCGCGCGGTGCAGGAGCGCCTGATCACGCGCGACACGCTCGAGAAGCGCGACAAGAGCCCCGTGACCGTCGCCGACTTCGCCTCGCAGGCGATCGTGTGCCGCCGCCTCGAGCAGAGCTTCCCCGGCGATGCCGTGGTCGGCGAGGAGGGCAGCGCGGAGCTGCGCAGCGCGGAGAACGCGGCGCTGCTCGCGTCGGTGGTCGGCGCGGTCGCGGCGGAAGCCGGCGCCGCCTCGGACGCGCAGCGCGTGCTGGCGTGGATCGACCGCGGCGGCGCGGACGCGAGCACCGCGCGCTACTGGACGCTCGACCCGATCGACGGCACGAAAGGCTTTCTGCGCCGTGAGCAATACGCGGTCGCGCTCGGCCTGATCGAGGGCGGCGAGGTGGTGGTGGGCGTGCTCGGCTGCCCGAACCTCGACGACGGCACCGGCGGAACCGGCGTCTTGATCGCAGCCGTGCGCGGGCAGGGCACGCGCGTGTTTCCGCTCTGGCGACCGGGCGACGACGCCGGCCGCGCGGTGCGCGTCTCGCAGATCGCGTCGCTGGCCGAGGCGCGCTTCTGCGAATCGGTCGAGGCCGAGCACTCCGACCAGAGCGAGTCGGCGAAGATCGCCGCCAAGCTCGGCATCCGCCTGCCGCCGCTGCGCATGGACAGCCAGTGCAAGTACGGCGCGGTCGCGCGCGGCGACGCCTCGATCTACCTGCGCATGCCGACGCGCGCCGACTACCGCGAGAAGATCTGGGACCACGCGGCGGGCAAGCTCGTGGTCGAGGAAGCCGGCGGAGCCGTCACGGACGTGGATGGCAAGCCGCTCGACTTCCGGCACGGACGCTCGCTGGCGGGGAACAGCGGCGTGGTCGCGACCGTGGGCGGCGTCCACGAGCGGGTGATCGCGGCGATCCGCGAGGTGCGCGGAGCGCAGGCGCGCGCCTGACGCGAGGGCGCGGCGCGATGGAGTCCCCGGAGTCGAGCGGAGTCAAACGAGTGGCCTCGGAGTGCGGCACATCGGAGAGCGCTGCGTTCGCGCCGCGAGCGGAGAGCGCGTGAGCGCGGGAAGCGAGGGGCCGCCGGGCGGCACGGCGCCAGCGCCGCCCGATGTGCGGCAGCGCCGGCGCGCCGCCGAGGCGCTGCCCTTCACGGAGCGCGAGTTCTACCAGCGCGAGTTCCGCGACCGCACGCTCGCGCTCGCGCTGCCCGAGGGCATCGATCTAGCGCCGCTCGCGGCGCCGCTTCGCGAGCTCGCGGCCTGCAACGCGAACGCGGTGCTGATCGCCCCGCTGCGCACGTCGCTCGCTGGGCTCGGGGTCGAGACCAGGCTGCGCGCGAGCTCGCCGCGCCTCGAGGGCAACGTGTGGCGCGCGCTGCGCGCGCAGCCCTTCGTGGGCGTCGCGGTCGCGCGCCGCATGGACTTCGGCGACAGCGTGCGCGAGCTCGCGGTGCGGCTCGGCGTCTTCAAGCTGGTGTGGCTCGACGCGCACGGCGGGATCCGTAACAAGCACGGCGCACGCCTCTCCTTCGTGCACCGCGCGGAGCTGCGCCAGCTGCTCGCGAACCCGGCGCGTTCTCTGCCGCAGGAGGGGCGCGTCACGCTGCTGCGCGAGATCGGCGACATGCTCGAGGCGGGCGTGCCGGCCGTGAACGTGTGCGCGCCGGAAGGCCTCGGCGACGAGCTCTTCACCTACGCCGGCAGCGGCACGCTGTTCACGCGCAAGCGCTACATGAAGGTGCGCGCGCTGTGCGTCGACGACTTCGACGCCGCCGACGACTTGATCCGGCGCGGCGTCAGCGAGGGCTACCTGCTCCAGCGCAGCGAGGCCGCGGTCGACGCGGTGCTCGCGCACGGCTTCGGCGCCTTCGTCGAGGATCGCCATCTCGCCGGCATCGGCGCGCTGCTTCCGGGCGGCGACGGCATCTCGGGCGAGATCGCCTCGCTCTACGCGCTCACGCGTTTCCTCGGCGAAGGCGTGGGCGTCTCGCTCGTGCAGTGGGGCGTCGCCGAAGCGCGGCGGCTGGGGCTCGCCTACGTGTTCGCGGCCACCACCAGCGAGCGCGTCGGACAATTCTTTCAGCGCCACGGCTTTCGCGAGGTGGCGCAGGACCGCGTTCCGGATCGCAGGTGGCTCGGCTACGACCCAGAGCGGCGCATGCAGGTACGCTGCTTCCGCATGGATCTGGCGCGGGGCGAAGACGCGGCAGGCGAGGAGAGCTCCGCGAGCGAGTGACCGCGAGTTTCTCGTCGCGATGCGCGGCGCAGCCGGAGTACGATGCGCCGAGAATGTCCGCCAGCGCAGAACCGGTAGGCACGCTCGACGTCGCGCTCGCCCATGCGCGCCGGCTGCTGGCGCGGGATCTCGCGAGTGCGGCGGAGCAGGCGGCGGAGATCCTGCGCGTCGTGCCGGATCAGCCGATGGCGCGCCTCATCCTCGGCATCGCGCGGCGCGAGTCGGGCGACACGCAGGGCGCGCTCGCGGTGCTGGAGCCGCTCGCCAGCGACTCGCCGAGCTGGGCGGCGGCGCACTACGAGCTCGGGATCGCGCTCGGCGCCGCGGACCGAGGCGAGGCGGCGGTCGCGGCGCTCGAGCGCGCCGTCGCGCTCGAGCCGGCGCTGCCCGACGCATGGCGCGCGCTCGCCGACCACCGCAGCGCGCTCGGCGACGACGCGGGCGCCGACGCCGCGTACGCGCAGCACATCAAGCACGCGACCCGCGACCCGCGCCTGCTCGAAGCGGGCGCGGCGCTCTGCGAGAACAAGCTGCCCGTCGCGGAGGCGCTGCTGCGCGCGCACCTGAAGCGCAAGCCGACCGACGTGCCCGCGATCCGCATGTTCGCCGAGGTCGCGGCGCGCCTCTCGCGCTACGGCGACGCTGAGAAGCTGCTCACGCGCTGCCTCGAGCTCGCACCGAGCTTCGCGCCGGCGCGGATGCAGCTCGCGTTCGTGCTGCACCGCGCGGGCAAATCGGAGCCGGCGCTCGAGCAGACCGAGCACTTGCTACGAAGCGACCCGCGCAACCCCGCCTATCGGAACCTGAAGGCGGGAATCCTCACGCGACTCGGCGAGGTCGAGCAGGCGGCGGAGCTGTACGCGGGCGTGCTCGCGCAGTACGACGGCCACCCGAAGGTGTGGATGAGCTACGGACACGCGCTCAAGTCGGCGGGCCGGACGCCGGAGGCGATCGTGGCCTACCGCCGCGCGCTCGCGCTGGCGCCGCAGCTCGGCGAGGTGTGGTTCAGCCTCTCGAACCTGAAGACCTTCCGCTTCCGCGACGCCGAGGTCGCCGAGATGGAGCGCCAGCTCGCGCTGCCCGGGCTCGGACTCGAGGACCGCTTCCACCTGCAGTTCGCGCTCGGCAAGGCGCACGAAGACGCGCAGCGTTTCGAGGCGTCGTTCGCGCACTACGAGCAGGGCAACGCGCTGCGGCGCGGCGTGATCCACTACGACCCCCGCGACACGACGGCGCACGTGAAGCGCGCGAAGGCGGTGTTCACGGCCGACTTCTTCGCCGAATGCGCCGGCGCCGGCTGCCCTGCGCCGGATCCGATCTTCATCGTCGGCCTGCCGCGCGCGGGCTCGACGCTGCTCGAGCAGATCCTCGCGAGCCACCCGCTCGTCGAGGGCACCCAGGAGCTCTCCGACATCGTCACGATGTCGCGCGAGCTCGGCGGGAAGCGCTCGCGCGCGGGCACCTCGAAGTATCCCGACGTGCTCGAGGAGCTCGAGCCGGACGCGCTGCGCGAGCTCGGCGAGCGCTACCTCCGGCAGACGCGCATCCAGCGCAAGACCGACGCGCCGTTCTTCATCGACAAGATGCCCAACAACTGGGCGCACGTCGGCTTCATCCAGTCGATTCTGCCCAACGCGAAGATCATCGATGCGCGCCGCCATCCGCTCGCGTGCGGGTTCTCCGTCTACAAGCAGCACTTCGCGCGCGGCCAGCACTTCTCGTACGACCTCGCGGACGTCGGCCGCTACTACCGCGACTACGTGGAGCTGATGGCGCACTTCGACCGCGTGCTGCCCGGCCGCGTGCACCGCATGATCTACGAGCGCACCGTCGACGACTTCGAGCCTGAGGTGCGGCGCCTGCTCGACTACTGCGGTCTGCCGTTCGACGCACGCTGCCTGCGCTTCTACGAGAACGACCGCGTCGTGCGCACCGCCAGCTCCGAGCAGGTGCGCCGCCCGATCTATCGCGAAGGCAAGGATCACTGGCGCAGCTACGCCGAGTTCCTGCGCCCGCTCGAGCGCGCGCTCGGCCCCGTGCTCTCCGCCTATCCCGCGACGCCATACGACGATTGGTCGACCCGGCTGCGCTCCCGTTTCAACTCATGGAGATCCCAATGACCCGAAGCCGAATGCGAAAACTCCAGCGCGAGCTCGCCAAGCGCAAGCGCAACGTCGCGGCCTTCGGGCCGCTCGCCGCGGCGATGGCGTTCGCCACGCCCTCACGCAGCCAGGAGGCGGCGCCGGCGGAAACGGCGCAGGCCCAGACGGGCGGCGTCGAGGAAATCATCGTCACCTCGCAGAAGCGCGCCGAGAACCTGCAAGACGTGCCGGTCAGCGTCACGGCGTTCGGCACGCAGCAGCTCGAGGACCTGCGCATCAGCGACTTCGACGACTACGCGAAGTTCCTGCCGAGTCTCTCGTACACGAGCGGCGGCCCCGGCTTCTCGCGCGTGTTCTTCCGCGGCGTGAGCAGCGGCGACAACGGCAACCACTCCGGCTCCCAGCCGACGGTGGGGCAGTATCTCGACGAGCAGCCGATCACCACGATCCAAGGCGCGCTCGACATTCACCTGTACGACATCGAGCGCGTCGAGGCGCTCGCCGGCCCGCAGGGCACGCTCTACGGCGCGAGCTCTCAGGCCGGCACGATCCGCATCATCACGAACAAGCCGCAGCCGGGTGAGTTCCAAGCGAGCTACGACGTCGAGGCGAACCT
>DATBRS010000192.1:0-3780 GCA_036560185.1 Myxococcota bacterium | reverse complement strand
CGCTCGCGGAGTATCTCGCGATGCCGCGCCGCGCGAAGACTCGCGCGAAGCCGGCCGCGCGCGCGGCGCGATCGCCCGGGAAGCGCGGCGTCAGCTGGCGGCAGGCGCTCGCGCTCGCACTCTCGTTCCCGGGTGTCCGCGAAGGCGCGTCCTACGGCCAACCGGCGCTCTTGCTCGACGGGAAGTTCTTCTCGCGCTTCAACCAGAAGGAGGATGCGCTCGTCGTGCACGCCGAGGAGCCCCTGCGCGACGCGCTGCTCGCGGGCAAACCCGACGTCTACTTCACCACCGATCACTATCGGAACTACCCGGCACTGCTGGTGCGCCTCCCGCACGCGCAGCTCTCGGAGCTCGCAGCGCTGTACGAGGCCCACTTCCGCGCGCACGCGACGAAAAAGCGCGTCGCGGAGCTCGACGCACGGCAGCGCGGCCGGCGATGACGGACACGTTGCTCTCGCTCGCCGAGCTCGCGGTCGCGATCACCGGCTTCGCGGCGATCGTGATCGTGTTCCGGCGCCGCGACACGGGACGCTGGGAGCCCATCGGCGCGAACAGCTTCAACGGCATGCTCTTCCATTCGATGACGGCCCTCGTGTTCTGCCTCGTCCCGGTCGCGCTCGGGGCGCTCCGGCTCGAGCCCGCCGCGACCTGGCGCGTGGGGAGCGGCCTGCTCGGCGTCGTCCTCCTCCTCCACGCGCCCATCGTCGCGCTCGTGTTCGCGCGCGGCCGCTCGCTCGCGGCGCGCGCCACCGTGCTCGCCGGCGAGCTGCCCGTGGCCGCCCTGCTGCTCGCGGTCGCGTGGGGAGCCCTGGCGGAGCGCGCGGCCGGGCTGTTCGTGGCGGCGCTCTGCCTGCAGATCCTGCAGGCCGCGGGCCTGTTCTTCTCGATCACCTTCGTGCGCCGCGACGAGATGGAAGACTGAGCCGGTTCGAGAAAGGGCTTGACGGCGCCACCGCGCCGGGCGGAAACTGACTGCACTCAGTTTTAGCGAGGCGCCATGTCCGCCGTCGTTCTCGACCTTCCGAAGCGCGAGCGCAACAAGCAGGAGAAGCGCGTCGCGCTGCTCGCCGCCGCGCGCAGGCTGTTCGCGCGCAGGGGCTTCGCCGCGACCACCACCGCCGAGATCGCGGAGCGCGCGGGCGTCGGCGCCGGCACGCTGTTCCTCTACTTCGCCTCGAAGGACGACCTGCTCGTCGCGATCTTTCGCGCGGACATGGACGCCGTCGTCGCGCGCGCCTTCGCGACGCTGCCGAAGCGCGCGTCGCTGCTCACGGAGCTGCTCCACGTCTACGGCGCGATGATCGCCTTCCACGAGCGCGATCCGGAGCTCGCGCGCGCGTTCGTGAAGGAGATGCTGTTCGTGAGTCCCGCGAATCTCGCGAGCGTGTTCGAGTTCATCGACGGCGTGTCCGCGCGCGTCGCGGAGCGCATCGCGCTGCGGCAAGCGCGCGGCGAGCTCGACGCCGGAGTCTCGGCGGCGCGCGTCGCGGAGAACTGCTTCGCGCTCTACATCGCGCGCCTCCAGAAGTGGCTCGGGCTCGGCGAGCGGCTCGCGAGCGAGGAGCTGCTCGCGCGGCTCCGCGAATCGTTCGCGCTTCAACTGCGCGTGCTCGAGCCGGCGCCGACGCGCGCCAAGCCGCGCGCTTCGCCGCGCGCAAGGAGGGCCTGATGCCTGCCCGAACTGGCGCACAATTCTTGGCGGGGCTGAAGGACGATCGCGAGATCTGGGTGGATGGCGAGCGCGTGCGCGACGCCGCGAGCCATCCGGCGTTTGCGGGCGCGGCGAGCCTGATGGCCGAGCTCTTCGACCTGCAGCACGCGTACGCGGACGAGTGCCTGATCCCCGATCCCGAGACGGGCGAACCGATCAACGCGAGCCACATGATCCCGCGCTCGCGCGCCGACATCGAGCGCCGCCGCAAGTGCCTCGAGCGCATCGCGGCGCACACGGTCGGCCTGATGGGCCGCTCGCCCGACTACATGAACGTCACCTACGCGGGCTTCGCGGGCCGCGACGACGAGTGGAGCGTGTTCGGCAACGAGCGCGGCGCGGCGAACCTGGTCGCGTTCCAGAAGGAGCTGCGCCGGCGCGATCTCTCGCTCACGCACACGATCATCCACCCCACGGTGGATAAATCGCTGCCGGACGTCGCGGCGGGCGGCGGCGACGTGGTGCTGCACAAGGTCGCCGACACCGAGCACGGCATCGTCGTGCGCGGCGCGCGCATTCTCGCGACGCTCGCACCCTTCGCCGACGAGCTCGCCGTATACCCCGCGCTGCCGATTCCCGCGGACGGCGCGCGCTACGCGCTCTCGTTCTCGGTCCCGATGGCGACGCCCGGGCTCAAGTTCCTGTGCCGCGACAGCGTCTCGCGCGGCGTCAACAAGTTCGACTTCCCGCTCTCGAGCCGCTTCGACGAGCAGGACGCCTTCGTGATCTTCGACGACGTCGAGATCCCGCGCGAGCGCGTCTTCCTCGACGGCCAGGTCGACGTCTACAACCGCGTGATGCTGACGGGCTGGTTCCCGAACGTGATGCAGCAGACGATGATCCGCGCGCAGACGAAGCTCGAGTTCGCCTACGGCCTCGGGCTGCGCATGGCGGGCGCGATCGGCGACAAGAGCCCGGCGACCGCAGAGTTGTTGGGGGAGATGTACGGCTACGCGGAGCTCGCGCGCGCCGCGATCCGTACCGCGGAGGCGGAGTCCTTCGAGTGGGGCAACGGCGTCTGGTTCCCGTACGGGCCGCCGCTCAATCAGCTGAAGCAGTTCATGCCGGTGTGGATGCCGCGCGTGAACGAGATCTTGCGCCTGATCGGCTCGCACAACCTGCTCGCGACCCCGACCGCGTCGCAGCTGAACGACGCACGGCTCGGGCCGCTGATCGCGAAGTATCTGCAGGGCGCGAACGGCGTCGCCGCGGAGGAGCGCGTGCGCATCTTCCGCCTCGCTTGGGACTTCGCGGCGAGCGCGCTCGGCGGGCGCGGCGAGCAGTACGAGCGCTTTTACCTGGCCTCGGCCGCGCGCAACCGCGCCCACGCGCACCTGGTGGCGCCCAAGGAGCGCGCGCTCGCGCTGGTCGAGCGCTTTCTGATGGAGAAGCCCTGATGACTCGGGTGAACGTCGCGGGCGTAGAGGTCTCGACCGAGCACTTCATCGGCGGCAAGCGCGTCGCGTCGCGCGAGACCTTCGCGGATCGGTCACCGATCGACGGCGCGCACTTGGCGGACGTCTCGGCCGGCGGGAAGGCAGAGGCCGATGCAGCCGTCACTGCGGCGCGAGCGGCATTCCCGGCGTGGGCGGAGCTGGGCGCCCAGGGGCGACTCCCGATCCTGCAGCGCTTCGCGAGAGGCCTCGAGGCGCGCGCCCAGGAGCTGGCGGCGGTCGAGACCGCGGACAACGGCTCGCTCCTGCTCGGGAACTTGCACCGGGTGATCCCGCGCGCCGCGCTCAACATCTCGTTCTTCGCCGAGTTCGCGGCGACCAAGCTCGGCGGCAGGACGATCGACTCCCCCGAGGTCGTGAATCACGTGCGCTTCGATCCGGCGGGCGTCGCCGCGCTGATCACGCCGTGGAACGCGCCGCTCATGCTGACGACCTGGAAGGTGGGGCCCGCGCTCGCCGCGGGGAACACGGTCGTCGTGAAGCCGCCGGAGTGGGCGCCGCTCACGTGCTCGCTGCTCGCCGATGTCGCGCAGGCGGCGGGGGTGCCCGATGGCGTGCTCAACGTGGTGCAAGGCATCGGCGAAGAGGCGGGCGCCGCGCTGGTCGCGAGCTCCG
>DATBRS010000191.1:0-22621 GCA_036560185.1 Myxococcota bacterium | reverse complement strand
CGCGCGACGAGCTGCGCGACCTCGCGCGGCTCGAGCCCGCGCAGCGCGATGCGCTCGCAGCTCGGCTCCCGCGCCAGCGCGCCGAGCGTGCTCGCGAGCGGATGCGCGCGGCGCACCTCGACGTCGCGGTACGTGCCGACGAGCAGCACGCGCGCGCCGCGCAGCTCGGAGACGACGAAGCCGAGCGCGAGCAGGGACGCCTCGTCGGCCCAGTGGAGGTCGTCGAGCACGAGCACGAGTGGCGCACTGCGCGCGAGCCGCCGCAGGAAGCTCGCGAGCGCGTCGAACATGCGGAAGCGCGCTTGCTCGCCCTCGGTGGCCTGAGCCTGCGCCTCCGGCGCGCCGCGCTCGCGCAGCTCCGGGGCGATGCGCGCGAGCGCGTCGGCATCGGCTCCGAGCGCGGCGCGGAAGGCCGCGGGATCGCTCGCGGCCTGCAGCTCGCGCAGCAAGAGCCGCCAGGGCCACAACGCCGGCGCGCCTTCGCCCTCGAAGCAGCGCGCGAGCGCCACGCTCGCGCCGCGCTCGCGCGCGCGCGCGGCGAGCTCCTCGGCGGTGCGCGTCTTCCCGATGCCAGGCTCGCCCGCGAGCAGCGCCAGCGCGGCGCGCCCGGCCAGCGCGCCCTCGAGCAGCGCGCCGAGGCGTTCGAGCGTGCGCTCGCGGCCGAGGAACGGCACGGGGGCGGCGGCGAGCGGCATCTCGCGCAGCGCGCGCGCCGCCGCGGGCGCGCTGCGCTCGCTGACCGCGGCGACGAAGCGATAGCCGCGGCCGTGCACGGTCTCGATCACGCGTGCGCGCGCCCGCGTGTCACCGACGGCGCGGCGCGCGGCCGCGATCGCGCGCGGCAGCACCGATTCCGAGAGCGCCTCGCCGGGCCAGAGCGCGTCCAGCAGCTCGAGCTTCGTCACCACGCGCTCGCGATGCGCGACGAGATGCGCGAGCACGTCGTACACCTTCGGCTCGAGCTTCACCGGCTGCCCGCGCCGGCGCAGCTGGAAGCGCTCGAGGTCGAGCTCGCAGTCTTCGAACGCGCGAATCACCCGCGCATGCTACCGGCGGCGCGCGCGCCGCGAGCCCACGCGAGCGGCTACCGTGCGCCGGCGTTGCCAGGAGTCGACATGCGCCGCGAGATCTTCGACGAAGAGCACGAGCTGTTTCGCGAGCAGTTCCGCCGCTTCGTGAGAGCCGAGGTCGAGCCGTTCCTGGCGCAGTGGAATCGCGACGGCATCACGCCGCGCTCGATCTGGAAGCGCATGGGCGAGGAGGGCTACCTCGGTGCCAATCAGCCCGTGGAGTACGGCGGCGCCGGCGGCGATTTCCTGTTCGACGCGATCCTCATGGAGGAGCTCGCCTACGCGCGCGGCCACGCGCTGCAGGCATCGCTGCACACCGACATCTGCCTGCCGTACCTCGAGACGTTCGGGACCGAGGCGCAGAAGCGGAAATTCCTCGCGCCGGCGATCGCGGGCGAGTGCCTGGTGGCGATCGCGATGACCGAGCCCGGCGCCGGCTCCGACCTGGCGGCCGTGCAGACGCGCGCGCTGCGGGACGGCGACCACTACGTGGTGAGCGGCTCGAAGACGTTCATCTCGAACGGCCAGAACTGCGACCTCGTGATCGTGGTGGCGAAGACCGACCCGAGCAAGCGCCACGACGGCATCAGCCTGCTGCTCGTCGAAGCCGGCACGCCGGGCTTCCGGCGCGGGCGCAACCTCGAGAAGATCGGCCTCAAGGGGCAAGACACGAGCGAGATGTTCTTCGAGGATTGCCGCGTGCCGGTCGAGAACCTGCTCGGCCAGGAGGGCGGCGGCTTCAAGATGCTGATGCAGAAGCTGCAGCAGGAGCGGCTCTGCATCGCGGCCGCCTCGATGGCGTCGGTGCGGCGCTCGCTCGACGACACGATCGCGTACGTGAAGGAGCGGCGCGCGTTCGGCAAGCCGATCGCGTCGTTCCAGAACACGCAGTTCAAGCTCGCCGAGCTCGAGACGGAGTACGAGATCGGGCAAGCCTTCACCGATCGCCTGCTGGCCGCCCACGTGCGCGGCGAGGACATCGTGAAGGAGGTGAGCATGGGCAAGTGGTGGTGCTCGGACCTGCAGAAGCGAGTCGCGGCCGAGTGCCTGCAGCTGTTCGGCGGCTACGGCTTCATGGAGGAGACGCCGATCTCCGGTGATTATTGCGACGCGGCGGTCCAGTCGATCTACGCCGGCAGCAACGAGATCATGAAGGTGATCATCGCGCGGCGGATGGGGCTCGACGGGTAGGTCGCTCGCGCGGGAGGCGGCGCGGCGGCGGATGGCTCGGCGGCGGCCCCTCTCTTGGTGGTGTCTCGAGACCGGAGGAGCGCGCGCTTCGGGGTGGCGTTGCGATACCGGATGCTCGGGGCCGGCCTGCGCTTGATTCCGCCGCAGCCGGCCCGGCCCGCCGCGGCGCCTCTTGCTCGTTGAGCCACACGCCGGCTCTAAGAGGGAGGGTGCGGCAACGGCCGCAGCGAGCGGCCGTTGGCGCAACGCTGCGCGTGTTAGGCGTCCGTGCTAGCCGTGCGGTGGCGCGACCACGACGACGCTGTAGGCGATCGCGCTCTCGCTGCCGGGGTTGCGGTAGGAGTGGCGCTGGTCGCCTCGGAAGACGACGACGTCGCCGGCTTCGAGCGCGAAGGTCTCGCCCTCGGTCGTGAGCGCGATGCGGCCGCGCTCGCACGCGAGGTACTCGCGCGTTCCCGGGGTGTGCGGGATGCCATTCAGCACCGCAGCGCGCGGTAGCTCGATGCGTTCGAGCGCGGCGCCGGGGATCTTCTCGGGCAGCAGGTCGCGCACCAGCGCGGCGCCGCGCCTGCGCGCGCGCAGGGTGTCGGCGCGATACAGCCGCCCGGTCTCGCGCGCCGGGCCGAGCAGCTCCTCGAGCGAGATCTGCAGGGCGGCGGCGGCCCGCAACAAGACCTGGAGGGTCGGGTTGGCGCTGCCGGATTCGAGCGTCGTCCAGGTGGGGCGGGGCAGGCCGGCGAGCTTCGCAGCCTGCGCCTGCGTGAAGCCACGCGCTTCGCGCAGCTGGCGCAGGTTCGCGGCGAGGCGTGCGGCGACGGCGACGTCGGTCATGTCGGCACGATAGCCGCATGTCGGTATACCGTCCGCGGCGTCGCGAAACCAACCTGGGCGAGCATCCTCCCCGCATGCTGCTGGGGCTCCTGCTCGCCGTCTCGCTGCGCGCCGCCCACGATCTCGTGGGCGCGGGCATCCTGCCGAGCTTGGTGCGCGACCTCGGCGGCGAGGCGCTGGCGGGGGCGTTCTTCTCGGCCTTCAGCTTCGCTGCGGCGCTCGGCATCCTCGCGGGCGGCGCCGCCGCGGATCGCTTCGGCCCCGCGCGCACCTTCGCCGCGGGGCTCGCGGGCTTCGCGGCGGGCATGCTCGGCACGGGCTTCGCGCCGCACATGCACGCCGTGATCGCGGCGCGAGCCGTCGAAGGCTTCTTCGCCGGGATGTTCTCGTGTGTGGTGAGCGCGGTCGTGATGCGCGCGTACGACGATGCAGCTCGCCCGCGCGTGCTCGCGCTGCTCTCGGCCGCGTGGGTCGTGCCGGGCCTGCTCGCGCCGGCGGGCGCAGTGAGCGCTGCGGCCGCGTTCGGCTGGCGCGCGGTGTTCCTCGGGCTCGTGCCGCTCGTCGGGCTCGCCGCGCTACTCGCGCTCCCGCGCTTGTTACGGCTCGGCGCCGGCGAGCGCACGGCACAAGCAGCCGGACCGCTCTCGCTGCTCGGCGACCGCGAGCTGCGCGCGGCGCTGGCGACGCGCGCTCTGGTCGTGGTCGCGTTCTTCGGCGTCGAGGCGTTCATGCCGCTCGCGCTCGAGCGCGTGCTCGGCGCCACGAGACTGCAGCAGGCGTCGCTCCTCACCGCCTCCGCGCTGTGCTGGACGGCGGGCGCGTTCTGGCAGGCGCGCTGGAACGCGCGCTGGGGGCCGCTCGCGTTCGCTCGGCTCGGCGGCGGGCTGCTCGTCGGCGGCATCGCGCTGGCGGTGTCATCGCTGGCGGGCGCGGTGTCGATCGAGGTGGCGCTCGCGGCCTGGGCGTTCGCCGGGCTCGGCATGGGGATCGCGTATCAGACCGCGACTGCCGCAGCGATGCGCACGAGCCGCATGGGCAGCGAGGGGGCGACGGGCGCGGCGCTGGGCGTCACCGACGCGCTCGCCATCGCGGTGAGCACCGGAGTCTGCGGCGCCTTCCTCGAGCGCGAACCGCTCGCGCTCGGCGTCGCGCCGACGGCGCTGCTCGCCGGCTTCGCGCTCGCGCTCGCCTGCGGGCTCGCGAGCGTGTGGACGGCGACGCGGCTGCGCCCGCCCGCGCTAGCGGTGGCGAGCGCCTAACAATCGACCGGCAGCTCGAGGTGGCGGTCGTAGATGCGGTCGCGGTGCTCGAGCAGGATCTCGTCGAGCGCCGCGCTGATCGCTGAATCGCGAACGGTGTACATCGCGCGCTGTCCCGGATCCATCGGGCACTTTGCCTCGGGCAGCGGCCGGAGCATCACTGCGAAGGTCGCCCAGTACAGGTCGGCGACGCTGAGCGCATCGCCGACGAAGTAGTCGCTGCCGCGGGCGCGCTGGGCGTGCAGGCGCCGCGCGAGCGCGCGCAGGATCTCGGCGCAGCGCTCGGCGGCGCGCGCCGGCGGGTAGTCGGGCGAGCCGTAGCGCGCGCTCAGCGACTCGACGATTGCGCGCAGCGCGGGCGGCGTCGCGGCGTTCGTTTGCAGGAGCATGAGGCGCCGGCACCAGCCGAAGCCGAGCTCGCCGGCGATCTCGTGGGTGAGGCCGAGGCAGAGCGCGCGCTGCTCGGGATCGCTCGGCAGCAGCGGCGGACTCGGCGCGAGGCGCTCGGCGAGGAACAGGATCGCGTGGCGCTCGCTGCGCGCGCGCTCGCCCTCGTACATCGCGGTGGGCGCGTTCGCGGCGCCGGTCCAGCGGATCAGCGCCTCGTCGTTCTCGCCTGCGACCTGCGCGACTTTCACGTACGGGATCTTCTTCACGTGCAGGATCGCCTTCGCCGCCTCGCCCCAAGGCCCCGGCACGCCGCGCGTCAGCACGAGGCGCAGCCCCTTCATCGGGATGGCTTCATCGACGCTCGAGTAGTGGGCCACGGAATGCTCCTCGCGGGCCGCGCACGCTAGCTCGGGGCGCGATAGCGTCCGCCGCCGCGAAGGAGAACGCGATGGCGCTCGATCCGGTCCTGAAGACGCTGCTCGAGGCAATGGCGGCGAGCGGCGCGCCCGCGCTCGGAGCGCAGAGCGTGGCCGAGACGCGCACGGCCTTCGACAACATGCCGCTGCCGCGCAAGCAGATCGAGCTCGCGAGCGTCGAGAACCGCACGATCCCGGGCCCCGCCGGCGAGATCCCCATCCGCGTTTACCAGCCTCACGGCGCCGGCGTGAAGCCGGTGCTCGTCTACCTGCACGGCGGTGGCTGGGTGATCGGCACGCTCGATTCCTACGACGCCACCGCGCGCGAGCTCGCCGAGGGCGCCGGCTGCGTGGTCGTATCGGTGGATTACCGGCTCGCGCCGGAGCATCGCTACCCGGCCGCGCCCGACGATTGTCATGCCGCGGTGAAGTGGGTCGCCGCCAACGCCGCGAGCCTCGGCGCGGATGCGAAGCGGCTCGCGGTCGGCGGCGACAGCGCGGGGGGCAACCAGTCCGCGGTCGTCTCGCAGATGGCGCGCGACCAGGGCGGCCCCGCGATCCGCTTCCAGCTGCTGATCTATCCGGTGACCGACGCCGACTTCACGCGCCGCTCCTACGTGGACAACGCGAACGGCTATCTGCTGACGGCCGACGCGATGCGCTGGTTCTGGGATCACTACGTCGCGAACCCTGCGCAGCGCGCCGAGCCCTACGCGTCGCCGCTGCGCGCGGCCGACTTGTCAGGGCTCCCGCCCGCGTGGGTGTGCACCGCGGAGTTCGATCCACTGCGCGACGAGGGCGAGGCCTACGCGAAGCGGCTCCAGCAGGCGGGCGTCTCGACCTCGCTCACGCGCTTCGACGGCCTGATCCACGGCTTCATCTCGATGGGGCTCGTCGCCCCGGCGGCGCAGCAGGCGGTCGACGAGGCGGTGGCGGCGCTGAAGAAGGGGCTCGGCGCCTAACGCCTCGCCCAGCGGAAGCGCGCGCAGCGCCCGGCGCCGCTGCACGCCGCGATCAAGCGCGCCTGCGCCTGCGCCGATGAATCGCGCCATGGCGCAGGTGGTGATCGAGCCCGAGGACTTGCTGCTCGCGGCGATCGCCGAGCGCCGGCTCGCGCTGCGCGTGCCGGTCGCGCTCGCGGTCGGCGTGCGCGACGGATTCCGCAGCCGGCGCGGCGTGCTGCTCGACCTCTCGCTGAGCGGCGCGCGCCTTCGCTTCGAGGAGCCCGTCACCGCGGACCGGCGGCCGTGGCTCTGGATTCCGGCAGGCCTCGGCGGGCGCCTCGCCCACCCGATCGGCACTGAGGTCGCGTGGACCGATTCGTTGCCCGGCGCGCCGACGGGCCATTGCCAGATCGGCCTCCACTTCCGGCGCTTCCCCTTCGGCGGCGCTGTGCGCATCCGGCGCGCGCTCGCACAACTGATCGCACGTACCGCGGGCCCCGTAGCACTCGACCCTCCGCCTGAGCGGCGATCGGCGAACCGCGTTCCGTACGACCGGCGCGTGATCGCGCGGGGCGCGGGCGCGCCGCTCGTGATGCTCGGGCGCGATCTCTCAGCCGGCGGCATCCGCGTCGAGACGCGCCGCGCCCTCGCGATCGGCGATGAGATGCACCTTGCGCTGCACGCGGGCGGCAGCGTGCCGCTCGTGCTGCGCGCGCAGGTCGCCCGCTCCGTCGCCGACGGCCACTGGGTGCTGGCGTTCAAGGAGCTCAGCGAAACCCAGCGCGAGCGCCTCGACTCGATCCTGATCGAGCAGGTCGCACCGCAGGCGAGCGGCACTCGCTCGCTGCTGGTGTCGGAAGTGGCGCCGGAGGCCTGAGAGCTCCGCCTCGCTGCGCGCGCCGCTTCGCGGCATTGGCCGTGGCCAAGAGAACCGCGAACGCGATTCCGCAGGGCGTCCCGCACGCGGAGGCCACTGTTCGACTTCGCTCGGCTTCGCCTCGCTGCGCGCGCCGCTGCGCGGCGCTTGCGGTCCCTCACGGGTGCGCGAACGCGCTGCGCGTGGGTGTCGCGATGCATCGAGGCCCCTGTTCGACTTCGCTCGGCTTCGCCTCGCTGCGCGCGCCGCTGCGCGGCGCTTGCTTTACCGAAACAGCCGCGAGATCGAGCTGCCGTCGTGGATGGCGCGCATGGCGTCGGCGAACAGGCGGGCGATCGAGAGCACCTGCACCTTGTCGATGCGCTTCTCGGGCGGGAGCGGCAGCGAGTCGGTCACGATCAGCGACTTCAGCGGAGAGGCCTCGAGGCGCGGGATGGCCTTGCCCGAGAGCACGCCGTGGACGCAGGCGGCCTCGACCGAGAGCGCGCCGCGCTGCAGCACGAACTGGGTCGCCTCCATCAGCGTGCCGCCGGTCGCGATCTCGTCGTCGATGATCAGCGCGTGCTTGCCCTCCACGTCGCCGATCAGGTGCGTGGCGCGCGCGTTCTCGTCGTCGCCGTAGCGGCGCTTGTCGACGATCGCGATCGGCAGGTTCAGGCGGTTCGCGTAGGCCCCGATCTCCTTGGATTCGCCGACGTCGCCGGCCACCAGCACGTAGTTCGAGAGGTCGCGCGTCGAGCGCAGGTAGTCGCACAGGATCGGCGCCGCGTTCAGTTGGTCCGCCGGGACGCGGAAGAAGCCCTGGACCTGCGGCGAGTGCAGGTCGAGCGTGAGCACGCGGTCGGCGCCGGCGGTCTGCAGCAGGTCCGCCATCAGGCGCGCCGTGATCGAGATGCGCGGGCGATCCTTCTTGTCGGAGCGGGTGTACGGGAAGTACGGCAGCACCGCGGTGATGCGGCCCGCACTCGCGTGCTTCAGCGCGTCGATCGTGATCAGCAGCTCGACGATGCCGTCGGAGACCGGCGCGCACGAGGGCTGGATCACGAACACGTCGGCCTCGCGCACGTTCTCTTCGATCTGCACGAGCATGTTCTCGTTCGAGAAGCGCACCACGCTCGACGGGCACAGGTCGATGCCGAGGTGCCTGCAGATGTCGCGCGCGAGCTGCGGGTGCGCGGTGCCGCTAATGACTTTGATGTTGCCGATCATTCGCGTTCCCCCGCGCGCCGTCGCTCCGCGAATACACGAGTGCGAAAGAGAGCGCGCGAGCCGAGCTTATCATCGACCCCGCGCGTTGCTCGCCGAAACTCGCGCCCAGGTGTCGCGCAACCCGACGGTGCGATTGAAGACCGGCGCGCCGGGGCGCGAATCGGGATCGGCGCAGAAGTAGCCGATCCGCTCGAACTGGACGCGCAGGCCGGCGGCAGGATCGGCGAGGCCGGGCTCGACGAACGCGTCCGCGAGCACTTCGAGCGAAGCGGGGTTCAGATCGGCCAGGAAGTCACCGTTCGCCGCGCCGGGCTCCTCGGCGCTGAACAGCGTCTCGTAGAGCCGCACCTCGGCGGGCGCCGCGTGCTGCGCCGAGACCCAGTGCAGCGTGCCCTTCACCTTGCGGCGATCCGGTGAGTCGCCGCCGCGGGTCGCGGGGTCGTAGCTGCAGCGCACCGCGACGATCTCGCCGGCCGCATCTTTCTCGACGCCCGTGCACTTCACGAAGTACGCGTAGCGCAGGCGCACCTCGTTCCCCGGATACAGCCGATGGAAGCCCTTGGGCGGGAGCTCAGCGAAGTCTTCGCGCTCGATCCACAGCTCGCGGGCGAACGGCAGCTTGCGCGAGCCGGCGGCCGGATCTTCGGGGTTGTTGATCGCGTCGAGCTCCTCGCCCGGACCCGCCGGGTAGTTCTCGATCACCAGCTTGAGCGGACGCAGGACGGCCATCGCGCGCGGCGCCGTCTTGTTGAGGTGCTCGCGAATCTCGAACTCGAGGCGCGCGAGCTCGATCACGTTGTCGCGCTTCGCGAGGCCGACGCCGTCCCAGAAATTGCGGATCGCCTCGGGCGTGTATCCGCGCCGGCGCAGGCCCGCGAGCGTCGGCATGCGCGGGTCGTCCCAGCCCCGCACGTGGCCTTCGTCCACGAGCTGCTTCAAGTAACGCTTGCTGACGATGGTGTGCGAGATGTTCCCGCGCGCGAACTCGATCTGCCGCGGGCGCGGCTGCGGGACGTCGAGCGCCGCGAGAATCCAGTCGTAGAGCGGCCGCCGCGGCTTGAACTCGAGCGAGCACAGCGAGTGGGTGATGCCCTCGATCGCGTCCGAGAGGCTGTGCGCGAAGTCGTACATCGGGTAGACGCGCCAGCGCGTGCCGGTGCGGTGATGCGGCGCGTCGACGACGCGATAGATGATCGGGTCGCGCATCGGGAGATCCGGCGACGACATGTCGATCTTCGCGCGCAGCGTGCGCTCGCCTGGGCGGCTCTCGCCGGACGTCATGCCCGCGAACAGCGCCAGGTTCTCGTCGACGGCGCGCCCGCGGTAGGGGCTGTCGCGGCCGGGCTCGGTCAGCGTGCCGCGGTGCGCCTCGATCTCGTCCGAAGAGAGGTCGCACACGAACGCTCTGCCCGCGCGGATCAGCTGCACGGCATGAGCGTGAAGCTGCGGGAAGTAATCGCTCGTGAAGTGCAGGTGCGAGCCCCAGTGAAAGCCGAGCCACTGCACGTCCGCGAGGATCGACTCGACGTACTCCTGCTCCTCGGCGGCCGGGTTCGTGTCGTCGAAGCGCAGGTGGCAGCGCCCGCCGAGCTCGCGCGCGACTCCGAAGTTCAGACAGATCGCCTTGCCGTGGCCGACGTGCAGGTAGCCGTTCGGCTCGGGCGGAAAGCGCGTCACGACGCTCGTGTGCTTCCCGCTCGCGAGGTCGTCGTGAATGATCTGGCGAATGAAGTCGAGCGGTTTGCTCGGCTCCGCGGCGCTCATGGGTCCCCCGAGAGCGGCGCAACGTAACGGATGCGTGCCGCGAGTTCGCCCGAGATCAGCGCGCCGCCGCGAGCCACGCGCTGGGCGTCTTCTCCGCGCATACGCCGCCCGCCGCCGCCGCGAACGCGGAGGCGCTGAACGCCGCGGGCGCGCTGCGGTGAATGCCCGCGAGCGCCGCGCAGCGAGTCGCGGCGTCCGCGTAGCTCGAGTCGGCCTCGATCGCGGCGATCAGCTCGCCGAGCGATTCGGTCTCGCCGCTCATGCGAATGCCGCCGCCCGCGGTCGTGTCGAGCACGAGGTACTTGTCGCCGGCGTCGTTCCACGCGCTCCACGCAGGCTGCTCGCCGTGCGCGCCGTGCCCGGGATCGCCATCGCGCGCGAAGGCGGCCCAATAGCTCTGCATCGCGGCGGAGAGCGCCTCCCGGGCCGGCGTGTTCTCCTCGGTGTAGAGGAAGCGCGCGTCGCGTCCGACGAGGTTCCAATGGCCGAACACGAACGCGATCTCGAGGCCGTGGGCGGCGCCGAGTAGCTCGCCGAGGTCGGCCCAAAGCACGGTGCCCTCTTCATCCCAATCCCAGCGGTAGGCGAACACGCGGCCGGGCTGTACCGCCGCGAGCGCGCGCGCCGGCTCGTCCGCACCGCTGATCTTCCAGCTCCGCGTCGCGTAGCCACTGTCGCGGAAGTAGGAAGCCTCGTCGCGCACGAACGGGAGCACCCCGAACAGGCGCCGCACGTAGCGCGGATCGAAGAACATGAAGAGCTTGCTCTCGTCCTTGTTGGTGCCGAGCAGCACCGGCACCGCGTTGTGCTTGCCGGCGCGGATCGTCGCGACGGTGTCCTCGGCCGGCAGCACCGTGCCGTCCGGGAACATCTGCGGCGCGTCGTACATCCCGAAGCCGCTGGTGTCGTAGGCGCGGAGCAGCCGCTCGGCCGGAACGTCGCGCAGCGCTGCGGGCGGAGTGCCGAGCTTCTTCAGGATCTCGCCGGAGCTCGTCGCGCTGCCGGGCTCGGCGTCGCTGGCGAGATTCTCCGCCGCCGCGAGCGAGCTCGAGCGCGTGCCGCCGCTCTGCGAGATCGCGCGCTGGAAGAGGCCGGCCGCGCGCGGCGAGACGAGCAGGGCGAGCACGTCCCGCCCGCCGGCGGACTCGCCGAAGATCGTGACGTTGCCCGGGTCGCCGCCGAACGCCGCGACGTTGTCGCGCACCCATTCGAGCGCGCGGATCTGGTCGAGCGTGCCGTAGTTGCCCGAGTTGTCGGCCAGGCAGGCTGGATCGAGCGCGGCTGTCGTCTCCGGCAGGGGCGCGGGCTCCGCGGGCGCGCCTCCCGCATTCGCATCGCTCGCAGCGACGTCGCCCACCGGCGTTGCGGCCGCGGGCTGGGCCGGGGCGCACTCGGCGCGCAGGCTCGCGTGCCGGAACCAGCCGAGCGGCCCGAGCCGGTAGTTCACCGTTACCACGACCACGTTCTGGTTCGTCGCGAGCGCGCTGCCGTCGTAGACGCTCGACGCGCCGATCGTGTTGCCGCCGCCGTGAATCCAGACCATCACGGGCAGCCGCGCGCCATCGCCCGGAATCGCGCCCGGCGCAAACGCCGGCGCGTAGACGTTGAGCGACAAGCAATCCTCGCTTCCGCCGAACGAGCCGCGCTCGCCGGGAACGCCGCCGAGCGGGCTCGCGAATTGCGGGCATGCGGAGCCGAACGTGAGCGCCTCGCGCACCCCGTCCCAGCGCGCGAGCGGCTGCGGTGCGCGCCAGCGCAGCGCGCCGACCGGCGGCTGCGCGAACGGCAGGCCGAGCCACGCGTGCCCGCCGTGCGTGCCCGCCGCGCCGAGCACGTCGCCGGCCGGGAGCGCGCGCAGCGTCGCGGTGTCGGCGACGGGCGCCGGCGCTGCGGGCGGCTCGCCGCGGCAGGCGAGCAACGAAGCCGCCGTGAGCGCGAGCGCGCACGAGCGGTAGACGAGAGGCGCGAGCGAAGGGCGCAAGGAACTCTCCTCAGGCGCGGCGCAAGTGGGGCCGCGCGTTCACGGAGGCTGGGCGGGATCGGACCCGAGCGGACCTCCTGCCACCCATTCTGCACGAAATTCGCTCCGCTAGCGTGCGCCGCCCGTTCGCTCTCACCGAGGTAGCTCCGTGCTCCGACCGCGCCCGCTGATCGCTCCTCGATTCGCCCACCTCGCGCGCGCGCCGGTCGGTGTGCTGTTCGCCCTCGCGCTCGCCGCCTGCCAGCCGGCGAGAGTCGAGATCGACACGCACGGTCCCACGGCGAACTGGCCCCAGTACGGCGGCAGCGCGGCGGGGCTCTCGTACTCGCCGCTCACGCAGATCACGGCGGCGAACGTGAAATCGCTGGCGCTCGCGTGGGAGCACCGCTCGGGCGACTTCAGCGCCGCGACCGCGACCCAGAGCCGAACCTCGTTCGGCGCGCGGCCGATCGTGCCGAACGACACGCTCTACTACTGCACGGCCTTCAACAACGTGATCGCGCTCGATCCCGAGAGCGGCGCGCAGCGCTGGCGCTTCGACGCGCAGCTCCAGAACCGCAAGCTCGAGGGTCCGTACCCGCTCGTCTGCCGCGGCGTCTCGTACTGGAGCGAGCCCTCGCGCAGCGGAGCGGTGTGCGAGGAGCGCATCCTCACCGCCACGCTCGACTCCGAGCTGATCGCCCTCGACGCGCAGACCGGGGAGCCGTGCGCGAGCTTCGGCAACGCGGGCCGCGTGAACCTGCGCGAGGGCATCGGCAAGGCGCCGGCCTGGGAGACCTACACGACGTCGCCGCCGCTCGTGCTCGGCGATCTCGTCGTGGTGGGCTCGCTCGTCTCGGACAACCTGCGCATCGACGCGCCGAGCGGCGTGGTGCGCGCCTTCGACGCCCGCACGGGCGCGCTGCGCTGGGCATGGGACCCCGTGCCGCCGGGTTGGAAGGAGCGCGAGCGCGCGCCCGGCGAGCCGCTCTACACGGCCGGCACGCCGAACGCGTGGTCGATCCTCTCCGGCGACGCCGAGCGCGGGCTGGTGTTCGTACCGACCGGCAATCCCTCGCCGGATCTCTTCAACGCGATCCGCCAAGGCCTCGACTATTACGGCAGCTCGGTGGTCGCGCTGCGCGCCGACACGGGCGAGGTCGCGTGGCACTACCAGACCGTGCACGACGACGTGTGGGACTACGACGTGCCCGCACAGCCGACGCTGTTCCAGAGCGAAGGGGTCGGCGGCGGCCGGCCCGGCGTCATCGCGCTCACCAAGCACGGCTTCATGTTCCTGCTCGATCGCGAGAGCGGGCAGCCGCTCTATCCCGTCGAAGAGCGCCCGGCGCCGCAAGGCGGTGTCCCGGGCGAAGCGCTCTCGCCCACCCAGCCGTGGCCGACGCACCCGGGACCGCTGGTGCCGACGTCCGTAGCAACCGACGACGCGTTCGGCTTCACGCCGATCGATCGCGCCGACTGCCGCGCGCAGCTCGCGCGCATCCGCAACGACGGTCTGTTCACGCCGCCGACGCGCGAGGGCTCGATCGTCTACCCCGGCACGGCCGGCGGCCCGAACTGGGGCGGCACGGCGATCGACGAAGCGAACGGCGTCGCGTACGTGAACAGCATGCGCGCCGCGATGGTCGCGCAGCTCGTGCCGCGCGAGGAGTTCGAGCGCCTCGATTGGAAGAGCGTGCAGTACCCGACCGAGCTCTACCCGATGGCGGGAGCCCCGTACGGCGTGAAGCGCGGCCCGCTGCTCTCGAGCTTCGGCGCGCCCTGCGTCCCGCCGCCGTGGGGAACGCTCGCCGCGGTCGATCTGAAGACGGGTCAGAAGCGCTGGGAGGTCACGCTCGGCACGACCCGCGACCAGGCGCCGTTCCCGCTCTGGTTCGATCTCGGCGCGCCGAATCTCGGCGGCACGCTCGCGACCGCCGGCGGCGTCGTCTTCATCGGCGCGACCACCGACAAGTTCGTGCGCGCCTTCGACGCGCGCAGCGGCAAGCCGCTCTGGCGCTATCGCACGCCGTACACCGCGAACGCGACGCCAATGACGTTCCGGCTGCGCAAGAACGGCAAGCAGTTCGTGGTGATCGCCGCGGGCGGCCACGGCTGGAGCGAGCCCGGCGACGCGCTGCTGGCGTTCGCGCTGCCCGGTGAGGCGCGCTGACGCGAGTTGTTACGGGCCGAGCGCCGGGGCCGGCTTCGGCTTCGCGACGTACGGGCGCGCGCGCCCGATCTTCACGAGGAAGCCGCTCGCGAGTCGTTCGTCTCCGCGCAAGCCGTTGTAGAGCGCCGTCTCCGCCGCGCTCCAGCGGTTGTCGCTGCGCCTCGAGACCTGCTCGAGCGTCTCGCCCGCCTTGGCAGGCACGAGCGCGAGCCGGGTCTCCGCGATCAGCGCGCGGTCGTCGCCCGTCAGCCGGCGGAAGCTCCGCTGCGTGCGCTCGAAGGCCGGGCTCCAGCTGTCCCATTCGTTCTGGAGCGCCATCGCCTGGAACGCGAGCACGCTGTCGCCGTGGGCGAAGTAGGTGACCTCGACGAGCTGGCTCTGCTTCACCAGCGCGCGCACGCGGTAGCCGCGCGCGCTGCCGACGCGCACTTGCCCGCCGTCCTCGGCGGGCACGTTCTGCTGCGCGGCGTCGCTCAGGAACTTCTGCGCGGCGCTCCTCGCGTCCGCGCCCTCGCTCTTCGGAACCCCGCGCAGCACGAGCAGCGCGTTGCCCTCCGCCGGCTTCGCGACCACCGCTTCCGGCGAGTTCTGCGTCTGCCAGTCCCTCGGGAACGTCAGCGCGAGGTCCAAGTCCGGATGCAGAAAGAGCGCGTCGCGGAAAATGCCCTGCGCCGGGTCGGGGCCGACCATGAGGCCCTCGGTGCGGCGCACGAAATCGCCGCGGTCCTTCGCGATCGGCGCCGCCGCCGCGCGCACGAGCGTGCCGGCTCGCGCGCTCGCGCTGCGCTCGCGCTCGTCGCTGCTCGGATGCGTGTCGAGGAAGGTCGGCTTGCGCTTCTGGCCGAGCTTCAATTCTTGCTCGCGGCCGAGCGCGCCGAGGAAGGTGCCGAGCGCGGCGGGGTCGTAGCCGGCCTGGGCGGCGAGCTTCTGCCCGATCTCGTCGGACTGACGCTCCTGATCGCGGCCGTAGCTCGCGAGCCAGCCTTGCGCGCCCGTCTGCACGAGCTCCCCGACGCTCTGCGCGAGCGGGCCGCCGCCGAGGACCATGGCGCCGAGCGTCGCGATCGCGGCGCCGATGCCGGCGGCTTGGCCGCGCGTCTGACGCTGCGCCGCGTGCCGCGCCGCCACGTGCCCGATCTCGTGGCCGACGACGCCCGCGAGCTCGTCCTCGGTGTTCGCGAGCGCGAGCAGGCCACGCGAGACGTAGACGTAGCCGCCGGGCAGGGCGAACGCGTTGGTCTCCTCCATGTCGACGGCGTGGAACTCGTACTTCACGTCTTGGCGCGGCGAGAACTGCGCGAGCCTCGCGCCGAGCTGCGCGACGTAGCTCTGCAGCTTCGCGTCGTCGACGAAGCCCATCTGCTGCTCGACCTCGACCGCTGCCTGGGCGCCGAGCTTGATCTCTTGCTGCGGCGACATCGTCGTCAGCTCGGGGCGCCCGGTGACCGGATTCACGACGGTGGTGCAAGCGGTCGAGAGCGAGAGCGCCGCGGCGAGGGCACAAGTGATCCTCGCGCGCTCGGGGCTTCGCTGAACGCTGCAGTGAGCCATGCGATTCGTCTCCTCGTCCGCTTAGGTAGCGAGAACCCTTGCCTATCGTCGCGCGCACGTCATGTCGGTGATGCCGCTCGCGCTGCTCGCATTCTTCGCCTTCGGCGTGCTGCTCGTGCTGCCCGGCGCGCTTCAACCGGTCTTCGCCGACGCGTTCGCGCTCGACCTGGCGCAGAGCGGCGGGATCGCCTCGGCGCTGCTGATCGGCGTCGGCGCCGGCGTCGTCGCGAGCGGGCCGCTCGTCGACCGCGCGGCGCGGCGGCCGTTGTTCGTCGGCGCCTCGCTCGCGTGTGTCGCCGCGCTGATCGCGGCCGCGTGCGCTGCGAGCTACGGCGCGCTGCTCGCGGCTTTCGCCGCGCTCGGCGTGGCGGGTGGTTGTTACGAAACGTTGCTGAACGCCGCCGTGCCCGAGGCGTTTCCCGAGCGCGCCGCGGCGCGGCTCAGCCTGGCGCACGCCGCCGCGACGCTCGGCGCCGCGCTCGGCGCTCCGCTGCTCGCGCGCGCCGCGCTCGCGTCGGGCTGGCCCGCGACCCTGGCCGCACTGGCCGTGCTGTTCGCCGGCCTCGCCGCGCTCGGCCTCGTCGCGCGCTTCCCCGAGCCGCCCGGCAGCGCGGCGCGCGTGGTCGCGAAGGCCGCGCTGCCGCTCCGCGTGCTCGCGCCGCTCGCGCTCGCTGCGTGCGCCTACGTCGGCGTCGAGACGGCGTTCTCCGCGCTGTTGCCCGCGCTCGCGCGCGTGCTGGGCGCCGGCGAGCAAGCTGGGTGGCTGGGCTTCGCTCGCGGCTCGCTCGCGATCTCCGGCTTCTGGGTGGGGCTGTTCGCGGCCCGCGTCCTGTTCGCCCGCATGAGTCTGCCCGCGCGGCCGCGCGAGCTCGTGCTCGGCGGCGCTGCGGCCGCGCTGCTGCTCGCGCTCGGCGCGCCCCTCGCTGCGCAGGCGCTCGAGCTGTGGAGCGCGGCGATCGGATTCGCGCTCGGCGCCGTGTTCCCCGTGCTGGTGGTGCTCGCCGGCGACGCGGCGCCGCCCCGGCGCGCGACCGCGCTGGCGCTCGTCGTCGCGGCCGGATCGATCGGCGGCGGCGCGATTCCTTGGCTCGCGGGCGAAGCGGGCGGCGCGCTCGGCGCGGGCGCAGCGCTGGCAGTGCTCGCCGCGGGCAGCGCCGCGATCGCCTGCGGCGCCGCGCTCGCGCGCCGCGCGCGACCCTAAGCGCTGCGCTCACCGCGCCCGAGCCACGCCCAGGCACCCGCGACGACGCCGAAGGCGAACAGCACGGTCTGCCACACGAGGCCCTGAGCGAGCGCCGACGTCGCCGGCACGCCGAAGGGCGCGAGCAAGAGCGCGAGCGCGCCTTCGCGCACGCCGAGGCCGCCGAGCGTTAAGCCGACCATCGCGACGACTTTCGAGAGCGGCCACGCGAGCAGCCACGCCGCCGCGCCGGGCGCGACGCCGATCGAGGCGCCCAGCCACGCATTCATCGCGACGAACGCGCCCTGCGTGCAGAGCGCGAGCGCGAACGCCGCGAGTGCGGTTCCGGGCCGCGCGGCGTAGGCGCCGAGCACCTCGCGCACGCGCGCGAGCGGGCGCTGCGCGCGCGCGGGCACGAGTCGCACCGGCGCGGCGTAGAGCAGGGCGAGGCCGGCCGAGCCGGCGATCGCGAACGCGATCGCGCCGGCGCGCAGGATCGGTGCCGCGGGGCCGAGCTTGTCCGCGGGCGCGAAGAAGGCGCCGAGCGCGCCGAGCGCGACGAGCGCACCGAGGTCGAGCGCGCGATCCGCGATGCCCGCGAGCGCCGGCACTGCGATGCCGCCGTGGGTTCGCGCGACCCACGCCGCGCGCACCACGTCGCCGCCGATGATCGACGGCAGCCAGATGTTCGCGAACAGGCCGGCCGCGTGGGCGCGCAGCGCCGTGATCCGATCCAGCGGCACGCCCGCCGCGCACACCAGCATGCGCCACTTGCTCGCGCCGACCGCGTGCGCCGCGCCGAACGCCACCACCACCGCGACCCAGCGCGCGAGCGGCGTGCGCGACATCGCGCTCCACACCTCCGCCGCCGGCAGCTTCCAAAACAGCGCAGCGAAGATCGCGACCGTCGCGACCACGCGCAGCACCACGCCGAGCCGAGACTTCGTCGCGGGCGCAGCGCCCGAGGAATCGTTCTCAGCACTCACCGCGCGGTACCTCGATCGACGAGCGAAGCGAGCGCGCCTCGAAGGCGCGCGAGCTTCGCTTCCCCCGGAAAGCCCCGACGACACGCCGAGGTTCCACCCCGGAGCGTCGGCGCTGCGGCGGCGGGGTGGGCGAGTCGCAGCGCAGGGCCCGGGATCCACTCGAGGCGTTGCACGCCTCCGGGCCGCGAGGCCTCGGCCGCGAGCGCGCAAGCACGCCCACGAGCCTCGCGTCGCCTCCACCCATCGCCGAACGCCGCCGCGCCGAGGGCCCGGAGTCGCGACCGCCCACCCCGCCGCCGCTGCGCCGCCTCGATGCCACTACGCGCACCACCGCGTCCGCTCAGTCCTCGACGACATGCGTCTCGAACACCCGCCGATGTTCGCGCCATTGCGCCTCGTTCCACGACCCGTCATCCCGCAGACACTTCGACGCGCACAGCGCCATGTAGAGCGCGTGGTGCGTGTTGTCGTGCGCGAACAGGCCCTGCCGGCCGAACGAGAGCACGCGCGGGAGCTGCTCGGCCCACGCGTCGAGCGCCGCGAAGTGCCGCTCGTAGCCGATCGGGTAGAGCGGGTAGGCGTGAGAGAGGCGGCGCACCGCGACGCGGCGCACGTTCGCGCGCACCGGAATTCCCGAGCGGGCGAGATCCTCCTGCACGAGCGCCCCGAGCTCGGCCTCGCCCATCGACCAGACCGCGTCGTCGGTTTGGCAGGGCAGCTCGGCGCACAGCAGCGTCGTGCCGCGCGGCTCGGCGAGGGCGGCATAATTCTTCGGCTCGCTGAGGCGCGTGATGCGCAGCTCGGCGCCGGGGAAGTAGTGCGCGTCGTACTCGCTGAAGCGGTCGGCGTCGAGCACGAGGTAGACGAGCAGCATCGCGCGGAAGCGCAGCGCCCGCGCGGCCGTGATCACTTCGGCCGGCGCGGCGGGCTCGCAGGCGCGCGCAAGCAGCGGGATCGGCAGCGTCGACCAGACGTAGTCGGCGCCGATGCCGCACTTGCCGTCTGGGCCCTCGAGCTCGACTTGATGCTGGCTCGCGCCGAGCCGCAGCTTCGTCACGCTCGTGCCCAACATCAGCCGCGCGCCGCGCTCGAGCGCGCCGGCGGCGAGCGCCTCGCTGATCTGCCCGAAGCCGCCGCGCGGGTAGTAGAAGACGCCCTTCGTACTGGCGCCGCCGCTACCGGCGCCGGGCAGGAGACGCTTCAGCATCTTGCCGATCGAGCCCGACGAGACGCGCCGGCGCGCCTGGATCGGCGACATCTCCTCCGGTGCGAGGCCCCAGACTTTGCGCGCATACGGGAAGTAGAACTCCTCGCAGATCGTGCGGCCGAGACCGCGCCGCAGCACCGAGGCGAAGGACTCCTCGCCCGCCTGCGCGGCGCTCGGCACGAGCTTCGCCGCGAGGTCGAGCGCGACGCCGGCGCCGAAGCGCGGCGGCGTGCGCAGCGCGAGATCGCCCGCGCGCAGCGGGAAGTGGATCCAGCGCCCGAGCAGGCGGATGCGGCCGTGCCGCGGGCGCGTGAGCAGCTCCGCTCCGAGGCGCTCGCGAATCAGCGCGAGCACCTCGGGGTCGCTCGCCGGGTGCAAGCGGTGGCTGCCGTAGTCCGCGCGCAAGCCCTCGAGCTCGAAGCTGCCCGAGTTGCCGCCGACCGTCTCGCGCTGCTCGACGAGCGTCACGTCGAGCCCGCGCCGCGCGAGCGCATAGGCGGCGCCCACGCCTGCCGGCCCGCCGCCGAGCACCGCGATGCGCGTCACGGCTGCGCTCGGCGCGAGGCGATGCGCGAGAGCTGGTCCGAGATCAGGCCGAGGCCCCAGAACAGGAACGCGGTGAGGAAGGCGAAGATCGCGCTCTCGGAGAGATTCTCGAGCGTCACGTCGTAGATGAACTTCGCGAGGCCGACGAGGAAGAAGAGCGCGCCCACCGGCAGGAAGATCTTCAGCGGATTGAAGTAGACGATGGTGCGCAGGATCAGCAGGAAGAAGTCGTAGGCGTGGCGCGGCCGGATCTTCGAGTCGCCCGCGCGCGCGCGGTAGTCGATCGGATCGAAGCGCACGAGGTGATCGCGGCAGAGCGCGGAGAGCGTGATCGTGGTCGTGAACGAGAAGCCCGAGGGCAGCAGATGCTCGTACTGCTCGACGAGATCACGGCGCATCGCGCGCAGGCCCGAGTTGAGGTCGGGAATCGGGCGGCCCGCGAGATAGCTCGCGAGCTTTCCGAGCACCCACTTCGCGGGCCGGCGCACGAGCGGAATGGCGACGTTCGCGCCGACGCGCGCGCCCACCACCATCTCGTAGACGTCGCAGCCGGCGACCAGCGCGGGGATCGCGCTCGCGGGGTAGGTGCCGTCGGCGTCGGTGATCACGATGACGTCGTGCGTGGCGCGGCGGATGCCGGTCTTCAGCGATGCGCCGTAGCCGCGGTTCAGCGGCTGCTGCACGACCGTCACGCCCTCCGCCCGCGCGAGCTCGGCGGTGCGATCGCGCGAGCCGTCGTCGACGACGATGATCTCGTAGTCGAGGCCGCGCAGCGTCTCGCGCAGCTCGCGCAGGGTCGGGACGATGCCGCGCTCTTCGTTGAAGGCGGGGATCACCACGCTGAACGGGATCGTCGAGGCGCCGGACATGCTCGATTACTCGCCGTCTGCCCGCATCGCGGCGATCACGCGGTCCGTGATCTCGTCCACTTTCATGCTCGGCCGGTAGCCGATCGCGCCCACGAGCTTCGCGACGCTCGGGATGCGGCGCTCCATGTCCTCGAAGCCGTCGGGATAGGCCTCGTCGTAACCCACGTGCACGATCTTCGAGCGCCCGCCGGTCTTCTGGCGCACCAGCTCCGCGAGCGCGTTGATCGAGATCTCGTGGTCGTTGCCGATGTTGAATACCTGGCCGATCGCGGCCGGTGTCTTCACCAGCTTGAGCAGGCACTCGACCACCTCGCTCACGTAGCCGAAGCAGCGCTGCTGCTCGCCGCTGCCGAACACGGTGATGTCGTCGCCGCGCAGGCCCTGGCGCACGAAGGTCGGCAGCACCATGCCGTAGCGGCCGACCTGACGCGGCCCGACCGTGTTGAAGAAGCGCGTGATCACCACGGGCAGCGCGCGCTCGCGGTGGTACGCGAGCGCGAGGTACTCGTCGATCGCCTTCGAGCAGGCGTAGGCCCAGCGCGACTTGGTGGTCGAGCCGAACAAGAGGTCGTCGCCCTCCGAGAACGGCAGCCGCACGCCCTTGCCGTAGACCTCGGAGGTGGAGGCCATGAACGTCAGCTTGCCCTTCTTCGCGGCGGCTTGGAGCACGACCTCGGCGCCGCGCACGTTCGTCTCGATCGTGTGGGTGGGGCGCTCGACGATCAGCTTCACCCCCACCGCCGCGGCGAGGTGGAACACGACGTCGGCGCGATCCACCAGGGCGGAGACCAGCTCTTCGTTGGTCACGGAGCCGATCCGGTAGTGGAAGCGCGGGTGCTCCACGAGCGCGTCGACGTTGCGCATCGCGCCGGTCGAGAGGTCGTCGAGGATCCAGACCTCGCAGCCCTCCGCGATCAGCCGCTCGGAGAGGTGCGAGCCGATGAAGCCCGCGCCGCCGGTGATGAACACGCGCATGAAGCTCTCTCCTAGGCCTTCGCGGCAAACTGCCGGGCCAGGCTCGGGTTCTTCTTCTCGGCAATCCGCGCGATCACCTCGAAGTACTTCTCCAGCACGACGCTCTCCGTCCAGTTCGCGAGCAGCGCGCGGTGCCCGGCGGCGCCGAGTGCGCGCCGCTGCGCGGCGTCGCCGGCGAGCGCCGCGAGGCCGCGCTTCAGCTCGTCCAGGGTCTCGAACAAGAGCCCGCCGCCGCTGCCTTCGACGATCTCGGTGAACGGTCCGAGCCGGCGTGCGATCACCGGCGTGCTCTCGCGGAACGCCTCGAGCAGGATGATGCCGAAGGTCTCGTAACAAACCGACGGCACGACCACGGCCAGCGCCTCGGCGTACAGGCTGCGCAGCTGCTCGGGCGTGCGCGCGCCGAGGAAGCGCACGCGCGGCTGGCCCTCGGCCAGCGCGCGCAGCTCGGCTTCGTACTCGCCGGCGCCCACGATCCAGAGCTCCTCGCCGCGCTCGCCCGCGAACAGCGGAATCACGTCCTGCAGGCCCTTGATCTTCTCGAGCCGACCCACGAACAGGAAGAACGGCGCGTCGCTCGGGCGATTCGCGAGCGGCTCGGGCTGCTCGGCCGCGGAATCGAGATCGGGCAGGAAGTACGGGATCACCTCGAGCGCGCGCGGGAAGCCGAACTGCGCGTGCTTGTCCGCGCTGAAGCGCGACGGCGAGTAGAACACGTCGACCTTCGCCGCCTCGCGTTCGAGCAGCCCGCTGTAGCGCCAGAGCTGCGGCGGGCGCTTGTGATGGAGCACGCAGCGCAGGCACTGTCGCTCGTCGCAGCGCTCGCGGTTGTGGCGCCACAGCACGTGGGTCGGGCAGACGAGCCAGTGCTCGTGGGCCATGTAGAGCGTGACGGCGCTGGCCGGCGCGAGGCCGAGCACGCCCGGGCCGCCCACCAGCGAGATGTTGTGGAAGTGCACGACGTCGAAGCGCCCGCGCGCGAGCAGCTCGCGGATGCGCGCGCCGTGCACGAGCGGACGCCCGAGTTGTTGGGTCGCGAGCGTCGAGAGGAAGCCGCGCGTGGGGCTGCCGGCGCTGAGCGGGTGCACGCTCACGCCGGGCGGCTGCGCCTCGGGCTTCACCTCGCGCTGCGGCGCCAGCACGCGAAACGCGTCGGCGTCGTAGATCACCTCGATCTCGTGCCCGCGCCGCGCCAGCGAGTGCACGAGGCGCCGGATGAAGAT
>DATBRS010000190.1:0-3070 GCA_036560185.1 Myxococcota bacterium | reverse complement strand
GACGCGCACCGTTCCGTCGTAGATGGCCGGCGCCCATTGGTTGGTCTCGCCGCCGATGAAGCCGTAGAACTTGTCGAAGCCGGATCCCGTGGGCCAACGGTCGTAAGGCCCGGAGACCGAGACCTCCCAAGGCGGCGTCTCGTGATACTTGCCGAAGGCGGCGGTGCTGTAGCCGTTCTGGCGGAGGATCTCGGCCAGCGTCGTGATGTTGTTGGGGCGCACACCGGTGTTCCCCGGGAACGCGGTCGCGAGCTCCATGATCGCGCCGGCATTGTTCGCGTGGTGGTTGTGCCCGGTCAGCAAGGCGGTGCGGGTGGGGCTGCAGAGCGCGGTGGTGTGGAAGCGGTTGTAACGGAGGCCTTCGGCCGCCATCCGCTCGAGCGTCGGCATGTGGATGGGACCGCCGAACGCGCTGCTGTGACCGAAGCCGATGTCGTCGAGCAGCACGATCACGACGTTGGGCGCGCCCTCGGGAGCCTTGATCTCGAAACGAGGCGGCGCCTTGGCATTGCGCGCATCCAGCTCGGTGATCGGCGCGAGCTTCGGCTCTGCGATCGGCAGCACGCTGCGATCGATCGGATCGCTCGCGGCCGGCGTGGCCTGCGCGAGGGCCGATTGCCCCGAGAGCGCGAGCGACCCCAAACAACCGGCGCAAGCGAGAGCTCGGAGCGTGAAGCGAACGGAATCCATCGTGGTACCTCGTGGTCTGATCTCGAAGGGCGCGGTCGAGTGTGGACGGCGGCCCCAATGGCCGGATGTAGAGCACTTCGAGTCGGGCCGAAAGCGTCTCTTCGAGATGGCTCGGTGCCTGCCTCAAGTGCCCCGCCACGCGCGCCGAAGGCGGCCCAGAGGCCGCGAATATGCTCGATCTCGTCCAACTCGTGTCCACCGCCGCGTTCATCGTCAGCGGCTCCGCGGTTGGGATCCGCCTGCTGTTGCTCGCGTGGCGAACGCGCGAGCTCACCGACTTCACGATCGCGTGCGCGCTCGTCGTGCTGGCGGGCATCACCTATCCGCTGATGCTCGCCGGAGCGCTCGGCGGCTTCGCGCTCGAGCCGACGCGCTGGATGCTGATCGCGTCCGGCTTCACCGGAGCCCTGGGCTTCGGCGCCGTAGCGGCCTTCACGCAGCGCGCCTTTCGCCCGCACGCCGCGTGGGCGCACGCGCTCTCCGGCGTGCTGATCGCGATGCTCGGCTACAGCGCCGTCGCGAGCATGCTCTCCGCGCAGCACGCGGGAGACTTCGAGGCGCTGCGTTCGCCGCGCAGCCCGCTGGTGTGGACGCGAGTCGCCGCGGTCGCGATCTACCTGTGGACCTCGTTCGAGGGTTTGCGCTGCTGGGTGCAAGCGCGGCGCCGCCTGGCACTCGGGCTCGCGGACCCGCTGGTCGTGAACCGCTTCCTGCTGTGGGCGCTGATCGGCGCATTCGCGCTCTGCAGCGTGGCGCCCGCGCTCGTGCTCACGCTCGCCGGCAAGCAGCCGCTCGACTACCCGATGACGCGGCTCACGACCGGCGTCGCCGGCGTCGCGACAGCGGTCGCGATGCAGCTCTCCTTCCTCCCGCCCGCGTCCTACCGGCGCTGGGTGCTCGGGCACGCGACGGCCTGACGGCGGACGCCATCGACGGCGAGATCCGGCGCCCGCATCTTCGCGCGCTCGCGGGGGGAGGAAGCGTGTCGGATCGGCTGCACGAGTGGCACGGCAAGCGCGTGCTCGAGATCGCGACCGAGGGCTCGCGGCTCGAGGGCGAGCGCGACGCGCTCGATCTGATCGGCGCCGCGTACGGGCATCACCCGGACTGGATCGCGCTCCCAGTGGCGCGCTGCAGCGACGCGTTCTTCGCGCTGCGGACGCGCGTGCTCGGCGACGTCGTGCAGAAGCTCGTGAACTACGGCCTGCACGTCGCGATCGTCGGCGACGTCTCCGCGTGGGTCGCCGCGAGCGACGCGCTGCGAGATTTCGTGCGCGAGGCGAACCGCGGCGGCCAGGTGTGGTTCGTCGCGGACCTGGGCGAACTCGCGCAGCGCCTCGCGCCGCGCGCCTGATCAGCCCAGCTTCGCCTTCGAGATCTTCACGTCGAAGCGCTCGGTGATCTGCGCACTCCGCCGGACGGCCTTCTCGGTTGTGTAGAGCAGCTTCTTGCCGCTTCCGTCGTAGATGCGGATGTAGACGTCCGGCTCGGTCTCTTCGAGGTCGCGGAAGTGGGCTTCGGTGTAGGAGATCTCGAACTTGCCGGCGGCGTCGGTCAGGGTGTCGCCGAGCTTGTCGTCGAAGATCAGGTCCTTGTCGTAGGCGCGGACGCGCAGGCCCTGGAGCGGTTTGCCGGACTCTTCCTCGATGACGGTTCCGATCACGCGCATGGGGGCCTCCTGCAGAGTTCGCGAAGGGCGGCATCGTATGGCGGGCGGTTCCCGCGGGCAAGCGAAAACGCCGCCGCTGCGGCGCGCTCCGCGCCGCATCCCCGAGCCGGCGCGAGCTAGAACGCGCCGAGGCTGAGCTTGCGGCGCTCCGTCGACGCGGCGAGCTCGCGCCAGATCTCGGCGTCGAGTGCACGCGCGGCGGGCGTCGCGAGCGTCTCGACGTGCGCGTGCAGCGCGATCAGCAGCGCGCGCAGCGCCTGGTTGCTCGCCTCGAGCGCAGGCACGAGCAGGCTCGCGTCGTGCGCCGCGGCGGCCTCGCTCAGGCGCGCCGCGAGCGCGGCGTCGGCGACGACGCTCGCGCCGCGCGCGAACAGCGCGCGCAGCAGCGCGTTCTCCTCGACGCGCCGTGCAGCGGCGCGATCGAACTCTTCGCGCACCGCGATCAACAGCCCCGCGAGCATGCCGACGCCCGCCTGCCGGTAGCGGGGCTGCAGCGCCGGCGCGGTGTCGAGCGCGAGGTGCTGGGCAGTCTGCTCGAGCACGCGCTGCGGGTCGGGCTTCACGCGAGCCTCCCTAACAGGTGGAGCGCCGCGCGATCCTGGGAGTTGGTCATCAGGTAGCCGGACATCGCGAGGATCGGGTCTTGATTCTTGCCCGCCTGGTACTCGCGCGCGCTCGACACCCAGATGCCTTGCCCCTTCACGCAGGAGA
>DATBRS010000189.1:0-34394 GCA_036560185.1 Myxococcota bacterium | reverse complement strand
GGCAAGACGCTGCGTGCGCTCGCCGAGGAGTCCTTCACGCGCGGCATCTACCTGCGGCGCATCACGCGCAACCTGATCGAGATCCCGCTGCTGCCCGAGACGACGATCGCGCGCGGCGACGTGCTGCGGGTGGTCGGCAGTCAGCCGCGCGTCGCGGCGGCCGCGGCGGCGCTCGGCCACGCCGACCGGCCCGTCGAGGAGACGGACTTGGCCTTCGTCGGCGCGGGCATCGCGCTCGGCGGACTCGTCGGCGCGCTGAGCTTCGGCTGGCACGGGATTCCGCTCAGCCTCTCGACTTCCGGCGGCGCACTGCTCGCGGGCCTGGTGCTCGGATACCTGCGCACCGTCCACCCGACCTTCGGCAACATCCCCGGCCCCGCACTCTGGCTGATGAACACGCTCGGCCTCAACGTCTTCATCGCGGTCGTCGGCATCAACGCCGGCCCGGGCTTCGCCGCGGGCTTGCAGCAAGTCGGCCTGTCGCTGCTGCTGTGGGGAGTCGTCGCGACCTCGCTCCCCCTGATCGCCGCGATCCTGATCGGGCATCACGTCTTCAAGTTCCACCCCGCGCTGCTGTTCGGAATCTGCGCGGGCGTTCGCACGACCACCGCGGCGCTCGGGATGATCCAAGAGACTGCGCGCAGTCGGGTTCCGGCGCTCGGCTACGGCATGCCGTACGCGGTCGGAAACACGCTGCTCACGCTGTTCGGCATGGCGATCGTGCTGCTGATGACGGGCGAGAGCTGAGCCGGTCTACGCTTCACTGCACTGAATAGGGAGGACGTCATGGACTTGGTCACCCTGCGCAGCTACGAGACGCTGAGCCCGTTCGAGATCAAGGACTTCCTGGCCAAGGCCGCGCGCACGTCGGAAGGCGCTGCCGGTGCGTACCTGAACGCCGGCCGCGGCAACCCGAACTGGATCGCCACCGAGCCGCGCGAGGCGTTTTTCCTGCTCGGTCAGTTCGCGATCACCGAGAGCAAGCGCGTGCTCGATCTGCTGCCCGGCGTCGGCGGGATGCCGCGCGCACGGGGCATCGCCGCGCGCTTCGAGGCGTGGCTCGCGAAGCAGAGCGAGGCGCCCGGCGCCGAGCTGCTCGCGAAGATGGTGCCCTTCGCGGTCGCGAAGCTCGGCTTCGACGCCGACGCGTTCGTGCACGAGCTGGTCGACGCGATCATCGGCGACAACTACCCGGTGCCCGATCGCATGCTCGTGCACAACGAGCAGATCGTGCACGAGTACCTGCAGTGGGCGATGTGCGGCCCGCCGCGCCCCAAGGGCCGCTTCAAGCTCTACGCGGTCGAAGGGGGCACCGCGGCGATGTGTTATTTGTTCAAGTCGCTGAAGAGCAATCGGCTGCTGAATGCGGGCGACACGATCGCGCTCGGCGTCCCGATCTTCACGCCCTATCTCGAGATGCCGCACCTCGAGGATTACGACCTCCGCGTCGTGACCGTGGCCGCGCCCCAGGAGAATCGTTTCCAGTTCACGGATGCGGAGCTGCGCAAGCTGCTCGATCCGAAGATCAAGGCCTTCTTCGTGGTGAACCCGGGCAATCCGTCGGCGATCGCGCTGGCGCCGGAGACGATCGAGAAGATCGGGCGGATCCTGAAGAAGCGCCCCGACCTGATCCTGCTCACCGACGACGTGTACGGGACCTTCGTGCCGGGCTTCCGCTCGCTGCTGGGAGCGTTCCCGCGCAACACGATCGGTGTCTACTCGTTCAGCAAGTACTTCGGCTGCACCGGCTGGCGCCTCGGCGTGATCGCCGTGCACGAAGACAATCTGTTCGACGAGCTGATCGCGCGACATCCGGAGAAGACCCAGAAGCTGCTCGACGCGCGCTACTCGACGCTCACGCTCACGCCGCGCAAGCTGGCCTTCATCGATCGCGTGGTGGCCGACAGCCGCGACGTCGCGCTGAACCACACCGCGGGCCTGTCGCTGCCCCAACAAGTGATGATGGCGCTGTTCTCGATCTCCGAGCTGATGGACGAGCGCAAGCTCTACCAGAAGGCCTGCATCGGCATCGTCAAGCAGCGCGTGCGCGCGACCATCGAGGGGCTCGGCATCGAGGTCCCGCCGAACGAGCTGTTCGATTATTACTATGCCCTGATCGACCTCGAGTTCTGGATGCGCAAGTACGTCGGCCCCGAGGTCGTCGAGTGGGTGAAGCAGAACGTCCACCCGCTCGACATCGTGTTCCGCCTCGCGGAGGACCACGGCATCGTGCTGCTGAACGGCAGCGGCTTCGACGCGCCGGATTGGTCGGTGCGCGTCTCCTTCGCGAACCTCGACGACCACGTCTACGACGACATCGGCCGCGCCGTGCGCGCGGTCGCGCGCGGCTACGTGCAGGCCTACGAGGCCGCGCGCGCGCGCGGGCCCGAGAAGAAGAAGCTCTCGCCGGCGAAGCGCGCTTCGCCGAGCGCCAAGCGCGCGCGCGGACGCGCGGCGAAGTGACCCCCCAGCGTGGGCGCCTCGCGCCCACCAAGAAAGGATCCCCCATGCGATCGCTTCTGCTCAGCCTCGGACTGTTGCTCGCGCTCGGCGCCGTCTCCGCTCAGGCCGACGAGGCGAAGACCGCGCTCCCCCGCGTCCGCGTGCTCGCGACGGGCGGCACCATCGCCGGCGCCCAGGCGAGCGCGACCAGCTACGGATACAAGTCCGGCGCATACGACGTGAACACATTGATCGCCGCGGTCCCGAATCTGGGCGCGCTCGCCACCATCTCGGGCGAGCAGGTCGCGAACATCGGCAGCCAGGACATGAACGACGCCGTCTGGCTGACGCTCGCGAAGCGGCTCAACGAGGTGCTGAAGGCGGCGGACACCGACGCGGCGCTCATCACGCACGGCACCGACACGCTCGAGGAGACCAGCTACTTCCTCAGCCTCGTCACGAAGAGCGACAAGCCGGTGGTGATGGTCGGCTCGATGCGGCCCGCCACGGCGGTCAGCGCTGATGGCCCGGCCAACATCTATAACGGCGTCGCGGCAGCGATCGATCCCGGGGCGCGAGGCCGCGGCGTGCTCGTGTCGCTGAACGACGAGATCCACTACGCCCGCAACGTGGTGAAGACCGACACGACCAGCCTGCAGACCTTCGCCAGCTTGAACCGCGGGCCCGCGGGCGTGGTGCACACCGGCAAGGTGCGCTGGTTCGAGCCGATGGATCGCAAGCTCGGGCTCGCGTCCGAGTTCTCGGTCGACGGCCTCGAGAAGCTGCCGCGCGTCGACATCCTCTACGCCCACGCGAACATGAGCGCAGACTTGATCGATGCGGCGATCAAGGGCGGCGCCCAGGGCATCGTGGTGGCGGGCGTCGGCGACGGCAACATGACGGCGCCCGCGCTCGAGGCGCTGACTCAGGCGGCGAAGCGCGGCGTCGTGGTCGTGCGCAGCACGCGCCTGCCGATGGGCATCGTGCTCCGCAACAACGAGGTCGACGACGACAAGCTCGGCATGGTCGCGTCGGGCGAGCTCAATCCGCCGAAGTCGCGCGTGCTGCTGCAGCTCGCGCTGACGAAGACCAAGGACCCCGTGCGCATCCAGCAGATGTTCAACGAGTACTGAGCGCGAACGGAGTACTGCGCGCGCGGCTCAGGCCGCGCGCGCACTCTCGAGCGCGATCGCGTGCGCCGGCTCGTTCGGTAGCTCGGGCAGCGCGAGCAGGAGACCGCGCGCGGTGCTGCGCGCGACGAGCGGCGGGCCGCCGACGAGCCGCGCACCGCTGGCGCCGACGCCCAACAGCTCGACGCTGCCCGGGGCCACGACCTTCCCCAACAACCACGCGTAGACCGTGTCGCCGCGCGCAGTGAAGCGAACGCCCGCGCCTGCGGCGGTCTCGCCCTCGGCGAGCGTCCACGGCCGCGTGCCGTAGAGCGCCTCGCCGTAGCGCCGCGTGAAGCTGCCGAGCCAGCGCAGGCGCTCGAGCTGCGGCTCGGGGATCTGCGCGTCCTCGCCGCGCGGGCCGACGTTGAGCAGCAGATTTCCGTTCTTGCTCGCGATGTCGACCAGCGAGCCGATCAGGGCTTCGCGCGAGAGGAAATCCTCGGGACGCGACGCGCGATTGAAGCCGAAGCTCTTGTCCATCCCGCGCACGCACTCCCACTTCTCGGCGCGAATCTCCGGATACGCCGTGTACTCGGGAGTGCGCGTGTCGCAGTGCAGCGCGGGCGGCGGCTGGAGGCCGCCGCCGTGCCGGAGCACCGCCGCCTTGACCCGCGCGTTGAAGCGCGCGCGCAGGAACGGGATGCGCAGCAGGCGCCCGGCCGGGAACACCGGAGTCCAGCGGTCGTTCACGAGGCCGTCGGGAATCTCGTTGTAGTAGTCGGCGAACAGGCGCAGCAGCGACTTGCGATCGCCCGGCCACGAGATGTCGTTCCAGAGCACGTCGGGGCGCACGCGCTCGATCAGCTCGCGGAAGTGCGCGTCGGCGTAGCGCGGATACGCGCCGCCGGGGGCCGCGGCGATCAAGTCGCCGATGTTCGCGATCGGGCGCGCGTCGAAGCACCAGTCGAGCCCGCCGGAATAATAGATTCCGAAGCGAATGCCGCGTGCGCGCACCGCGCGCGCGAGCTCGCCGACCGCGTCGCGTCGCGTGTGCCAGCCGTCGCGCCGCGGATTCGGCACGCGCGTCGGCCACAGGCAGAAGCCGTCGTGGTGTTTGGTGACGAGCACGACGTAGCGCGCGCCCGCCGCCGCGAAGGCCTCCGCCCAGACCTCGGGATCCCAGCGCTCTCGCACCGCGCGCTCGAACTCCTCCGCGAACGCCCGCATCGGCCGATCGCCGAAGTGCTCGCGGTGGTAGCGCGCGACGCTCGAGCCCGGAAAGCGCAGCGAGTTCTCGTACCACTCGGTGTAGGGCACCTCCACCTGCATGTCGTCGTAGCGCTCGACCAGCAGCTCGGTGATCTCCCTCTCGCGCGGCGCGAAGCCGATCACCGACGCCGGCGTCCAGTGCACGAAGATCCCGAGCTTCGCGTCGTCGTACCAAGCCGGCGCGACGTGAGCTCGGAGGCTGGCGAGCGTCGGCTCGTAGCGGCGCGCCGTGCCGTTCACTCGGGCAGCAGCTTCGCGAACAGCGCGAGGGTGTTCTCGCCGAGCGCGCGCCGCACCTCGTCGGGCGTGAAGCCTTCCTCGAACAGCGCGTCGACGAGCACGGCCGTCTCGCTGATGTCGAATGCGGTGGTGACCGCGCCGTCGAAGTCGCTGCCGAGCGCGACGTGCTCGATGCCGACGAGATCGCGCACGTGCCGCATCGCGCGCGCGACGGCGCGCGGCGCGGTGTCGCACACCGCGCCGTCGAACGCGCCGATGCCGATCAGCCCGCCGCCCGCGGCAACCGCGCGGATCTCGTCGTCGCCGAGGTTGCGCGGGCCTGGGCAGGTCGCCTGCACGCCGGTGTGCGAGACGACGACCGGGCGCCTCGTCTGCGCGAGCACGTCGCGAATCGTCGCGGGGGAGGCGTGCGCGAGGTCCGCGATCAGCTCGAGCTCGTCCATGCGCGCGAGCGCCTCGCGGCCGAGCGGCGTGAGGCCGTGCTTCTCTTCTCCCGCCGAAGACCCGGCGAACGGATTGTCGAAGAAGTGCGCGAACCCGATCATCCGGAAGCCCGCGGCGCGCAGCTCGTCCAGCGCTTCGACGCGGCCCTCGAGCGCGTGCATGCCCTCGAGGCCGAGGAATCCCGCAGTGCGCTGCGGATCGCGCGCGAACGCGGCGAGGTGCTGCGCGAGATCGGCGCGCGTCGCGATCAGCGTGAGCTTGCCGCCCGAGGCGGAAGCCGCCTCCCGTAACACTTCGGCCTGATGGAGCGCGCGTGCGAGCCGGCTGGTGTAGGTGCGCGGCGCCCAGCCGCTCGCCATCGCGAGCGGCGTCGTCATGTCGAACGTCTCCGCCGAGTTGCGCTCGAAGTTGAGGCCGTAGGGCGTCTGCGTCGGGACGCCGAACACCTGCAGCACGACGCGGCCGTCGATCAGGCGCGGCACGTCGACCTGACCCGCGCCGCCGCGCGCGAGCAGATCGCGCGGCCAGAGCAGTGGGTCCGCGTGCAAGTCCGCGATGCGCAGCTCGCGCTGCAGCGCCCGCGCGCCGGGCGCGATCGCGAACGGATCTCTCGGCCGCTCGACCGCGTTCATCAGGTGATCCGCGACCCGCGGCAGCGCGCAGAAGCCGGCCACGAGCAGCAGCGCGAGTGCGAGCGCGGCCTTGCGCAGCATGCTCATGGCCGCGGCGAGGCCTCCGGGATGAAGCGCGCGAGCTCGGCGGCGAGCAGCCGCAGCTCGGCGCGCAGCCGCTGCGGAAGGTGCGGGCTGAGCGCCGCGATCACCGCCTCGTAGTACCAGCGGATCTGACGCGGCGAGCCCGAGAAGCGGCGCAGCGTACGCCTTCCGTTCGCGGCGACGTCGTCGACGAGCGCGCGCAGGTTGTCGAGCTTGTCGCACGCGGCCACCAGCCGCACGCGCCGTGGCACGTGCGCGAGGTGCGCGACGTAGGCGCGCTTGCGCTTCAGCCACGGCGACTTGCTGCGCGCGGTGTCGCCTTCGAGCACGTCGCTGAGCGCGCGCACCATGCGCGCGACGTCCGCGCCGAAGCGCGCGCGCAGCTGCGCCTCGCTGACGTCGCAATCCTCGATCGTGTCGTGCAGCAGGCCCGCGGCCGCCTGCCGCGCGTCGCCGCCGTACTCGAGCACGAGCCCGCACACGCGGATCACGTGGCTCACGTACGGGATCTTCGTGCCTTTGCGCACCTGCGTGCCGTGCGCCTCGAGCGCGAACGCCACGGCGTCGGCGATCAGGGCGCGCTCTGCAGCTCTCATGGCGACTCCAGGCTCCGGCGACGGGCTCGGAGGGGGACTCGGGGACGTTCCGCAACTTTGTAAACCAAAATCCTCGGCCGCGTCGGTCGAGCGAAGCGCTCTACGCCTATCGGAGCCCGCATCCGGCCGGTGTTTCGTTGACTTTGTTGCGGAACGTCCCCGAGGCCAGTCCCCGAGGCCAGCGGCGCTCCCGGGTGCGCGGAAGCGCGCGACTCTATCCGAGAGCGCGCGGCGCAGCGGCTCCGGCCTCAGTAGGCCCGGAGCGCTTCGGCGGGGGAGATGCGCGCGGCGCGCAGGGCGGGCATCAGGCCGGCGACGATCGCGACGCCCACCAGCGAGAGCGTGATCACCGCCGTCGTCAGCGGATCGGGCCAGCCCGTCACGAAGATGCCGCCCGCCGCCATCGTCGACTTGGTGAGCTGAAGCAGCGCGACGCCACCCGCCGCGCCGAGCACCCCGGCGCTGCTGGACACGAGCGTCGCCTCGAGCAGGAACTGCGCGAACACGTCGCGGCTGCGCGCGCCGAGCGCCTTGCGCAAGCCGATCTCCCAGGTCCGCTCTCCCACGACCACCAGCATCATGTTCATCACGCCGATCGCGCCGACGAACAGCGTGACCACGCCGGCGACCACGAAGAAGAGCTGCAGCGCGGTGAACATCCCGAACAGCGTCTTCAGCGTCTCCCAATAATTCATCGACCACATCGACGTGTCGGTGTCGGGCGCGAAGTGCTCGTGCAGGCTCACCAGCCCGCGCACGGCTTCGATGGCGGCTTGACTCTGCTCGCGCGTCGTAGCGGTGAGCACGAGCTCGTTCACGTCGTCCGTGTGCTGGAACCAACGCTCCGCGCTCGTGTAGGGGATGATCACGAGCTGGTCGTCGGGGTTGCCGACGTTCGAGATCTGCGTGCCCTTCTCGGTCGTCACGCCGATCACGCGAAACGGGATGCCGTCGATCTCGATCGTCTCGCCCAGCGCGGGGGTTCGCCCGAACAGCCGCTTGTGCGCCTCGGGTCCGAGCACCGCGACGCGGCGCGCATCCGCGACGTCGCCGGGCGTGATGAAACGCCCTTCCGCCAAGCCGACGTTGCGCACGAGCGCGCCGTCTTCGTCCCAGCCGTTCACCTCGAGCAGCTTCGTCCGCCGCCCGTGCCGCACCACGGTGTTGAACAGCTCGATGTTCGGCGACGCGTGCTCGACGACCTGGAGCGCCTCGATGCGCTCGACGTGCTGCGGCTCGAGATCGAGCGTGCGCGACATGCGCTCGCCGACGCGCTCGTGCGGAATCACGCCGCGTCCCATCATCACGAGCTTGGGCCCGATCTCCTCGAGCTCGTGCCGGAAGTGCTCGTTCATCGTGCCGATCTGCGCGGCGAGGAACGTCAGCATGAGCGCGCCCCAGGCGATGCCGAGCGACGTGAGCGCGAAGCGCAGCTTGTGGGCACGGATGCTGCGCAGCACTTCGATGAACAGCTCGCCCATCAGTCGGCTCGCAGCGTGAGCGCGGGATCGACCTTCATCGCGCGCCACGCGGGCACCACGCCGGCGAACAATGCGACGGCCGCCATCACCGTCAGCGCGGTGAAGACGATGTCCGCCGAGAGCTCGGGGATCGGCACGAGATCGCGCAGGTCGATCGGAATGTTGCCGCGGAACGCGTCGCTCGCGAGGAAGAGCGCACCGCCGACGCCGATCGCCACGCCGATCGCGCCGCCGAGTGCCACCAGCAGCACCGCCTCCACGAAGAATTGCGCGAGCACGTCCTGCGGCCGCGCGCCGACTGCGAGCCGAATGCCGATCTCGCGGCGCCGCTCGCGCACCGCGTCGAGCATCAGCGCGAGCACGCCGATGCCGCCGATCGCGAGCGTCGTCCCTCCGATCAGCACGTAGAGCACGTTCTGCTGATCGAGCGGAATGCTCTTCAGCACCTCCTCGGGGCTGAACATCAAGACGGCCTCGTCGTCGTCCTTGGGGACGCGCAGGCGCTCCGCGAGAATCGCGCGCACCTCCGCCTTCGTCTCCTCGTAGCGCCGCTTGTCCTTCATGCGCACGAGGATCGTGTCGATCATGTCGTCGGCGACGAACGGGTTGTGCCAGAGCACCTGATGCGTCGACATCGGCACCCAGATCTGCTCGTCGATCAGCGGGCCGTCGCGCGCGAGCTGCGTGCCCACGCGCTTCAGGCGTCCGACCACGCGAAACGGCGTTCCGCCGAGCCGGACCCAATCGCCGACGCTCGCGCCGAGGCGCTTCTGCGCGGTCTCTCCGAGCACGGCGACCCGGCGGCGCAGCGTCCCATCCGAGCGCGAGATCACGCGCCCGTCCGCGATCGTGACGCCGCGCAGCTCGAAGTTCTCGGGCTCGACGCCGCGGATGTTGAGGCTCGCCGAACGCGGGCCGAAGCTCGCCATGCGGAAGTTCCGCGTCTCCGGCGCCACCAGGTCGACGAGATGCGCGCGCCGCCGCAGCGCGGTGACGTCGTCCGCGATGAACCAGAGATAGCGGCGATCCGCCGCCGGAGAGAAATCCTCCTTCAGGTGCGCGGCGACGACGAAGATCATGCTCTTGCCGGCGCGCGCGAACGCGGCCTCCATCATGGTCTGCAGGCCGCGGCCCCAGCTCACGAGGAAGATCACCGCCGCCGTGCCCCACACGAGCCCGAACAACGTGAGCGCCGTGCGCAGCGGCTGAGCGCGCAGCAGCCGTACGGCCTCCTGCAGCGATTCGCGCAGCGCGATCGGGCCGCGCCGCGCCGTCACTGCGGCACCTGCGCGACGTCGTGCTCGATCTCGCCGTCGCGAATCTCGATGCGGCGCCGCGTGCGCGCGGCGATCAGCGGATCGTGCGTGACGATCACGACGGTCGCTCCGCTCGCGTTCATCTCGAACAGCAGGTCGAGGATCTCGCGGCCGCGGTTCGTGTCGAGATTGCCGGTCGGCTCGTCGGCCAGCACGAGCGGCGGATCGTTCACCAGCGCGCGCGCGATCGCCGCGCGCTGACGCTCGCCGCCCGACACCTGATTGGGCCGAAACTCCGCGCGATGCTCGAGCCCCACCTTGGCGAGCGCCGCGATCGCGCGTTCTCTGCGCTCGCGACGCGGAACTCCCTGATAGAGCAGCGGCAGCGCAACGTTCTCGGTGAGCGAGAGCCGCGGCAGCAGGTTGAACGCCTGGAACACGAAGCCGATGTCGCGGCCGCGCACGCGCGCGAGCGCGTCGCCCGAGAGCGCGTCCACCGCCTCGCCGCGCAGCTGATAGCTGCCCGCGCTCGGCCGCGAGAGGCAGCCGAGCAGCTCCATCAGCGTGGTCTTGCCCGAGCCCGAGGGACCGACGATCGAGACCAGCTCGCCCGCCGCGATCTCGAGATCGATGCCGCGCAGCGCGTGCACGTCCGCGTCGCCGGTCGCGTAGTGCTTGTGCACTCCGCGCAGCGCGATCAGGGGCGCGCCGTTTGCCGTCGCCGCCGCCGTCATGGCCGACGCACCCATCGTTCGCTCCCGCTGCTCGGAGGCCCCGGTTCCGCCTGCCCTCGGCCGCGCGGCGAAGCGCCGCTCGCCGTCATTGCAGCCTCACCTCTTCGCCCGCGGCGAGGCCTTCGAGGATCTGCACCCGCGCGCCGTCGATCACGCCCGTCTTCACGAGGCGCTCTTCGACGCTCTCGCCGTTCGGCCGCTCGACGTAGATCTCCTTGCCGCGATAGCGGAGCGCCGTCTCGGGTACGACCAGCGCTCCCTCGATCGTCTCCGCGACGATCTCCGCGTCGCCACTCATGCGCGGCCGGAGCAGCGCGGAATCGGGATCGGTGACGGCGACCTTCACCTCGAAGTAGGTCACGTTCTGATTGCGCTGCCCGACCGGCGCGATCTCGATCACCTCGCCGCTGAAGATGCGCGAGCCGAACGCCTCGGTGCGGATGCGCGCCTTCTGCCCGATCGCGACGCGCGCGACCTCGTTCTCGTCGACGAGGCCCTCGAGGTGAATCGCGTTCGTGGCTGCGATCGAGAGCAGCAGCGTGCCCCCCGTGACCGCGGTGACCGGCGAGACGGCTTGGCCTTCCTCGACGGGGATGTCGAGCACGCGGCCCGCCAAGGACGAGGTCACACTCGCGTAGGAGAGCTGCGTGCGCAGCGTGCGCAGCTTCGCCTCGGTGCGCGCGACGCCTGCGGCGGCGTTCTCGGAGCGCGCGCTCGCCTCGTCCAGCTTCTGCGACGAGACCGCGCCGCTCAGCTCGAGCTCGCGCGCGCGCTCCAGATCGAGCTCGGCGTAGTGGCGCTCGACGCGCGCGGCCGCGAGCTCCGCGGCCGCCTCCTGCGCTTGCGCCTCTAGCAGCTCGCGCTCGATCTGAACGAGCAGCTGCCCGGCCTTCACCATCTCGCCCTCTTTCACGAGGATGCGGTCGATGATGCCGGGAATGCGCGGGCGCACCTCGACTTCCTTGGCGGGCTCGATCGTTCCGGTCGCGACCACGATGCGCTCGATCGTGGCGGCCTCGACTCTCGCGCTGGGCGGAGGCGGGGGCGGGTCGCCGCCGCAGCCGAACGCCGCGAGCGACACGAGCAGCAATGCCAGCGCGCTCGGCGCGGCGCAGGTGCGAGGGCAGCGAGGCACGAAGGTCTCCGGTCGCAGGCGCGGGCGCGACGGTAACGCACGAGCGGGTGCGCGGGTTCTCGACGCGACTCGCAATGATTACTCGCGCGAGGGCCCGGCGGCCACGTCCGGGGCGCGGCGGGCCGATCCCCGCTCGCGCATGCAGGCTGTCAGCTGAGCGGATCTCTGGCGCCGTGCCGGCCTGAGAACTCGGCCCGAACCTGCCGCGCGCGAGCGCCCCACCATTCGGCGCTCGGAGGCCGAGGCCGCGAGGGCGCGGGAGGAGCACGCGTCAGCGCGTGGCGAACAGTCCGAGCACCTCGCGGCCGCCCGTGCGCCTGCGCGCGCTGCGCACACCCGAAAAGCCCGCGCGCGCGAGCGAATCGCACAGCGCGTCCACTTCCGCCTCGCTGAAGCCGGGCGACGCGAAGCGCCCCTGCCTCGCCGCGCGCATGCGGATCCCGAGCAGGAGCGTGCCGCCCGGCCTGAGCGCTCGGCGCAGCTCGGCGAGCGCGGGCGGTAGATCCCAGAACTGGGCGCAGTTCGCGGCCAGCAGCTTGTCGAAGTGAGCGTCGGGAAACGGCACGGATTCCGCGCGGCCCAGCGCGAGCGCGACGCGGCCGGATTGAATCGCGGCGCGATTTCGCCGTGTCGCCATCCGCAGCATCTCGTCGGACGGGTCGACGCCGGCGACGAAGCCCGACGGCACGAGCTCGGCGATCGCCGCCAGCGTGCGGCCGTGGCCGAAGCCGATCTCGAGCACGCGGTCGGCAGGCGCGAGGGCGAGCCACTCGACGCACGCCGCGTTCATCGCCGCGTTCTTGCGCGCCATCAGCCAGCCCGCGAGTCGCCCCCCGAACCCGCGCGGCCGCGCGAACTGCGAGCGCCACCCGGACGGCTCGCGGCACGCAGGCTCCGCGCGCGAAGACGCGTCCGCTCGCGCAGCGACGCTCGGCCGGACTCCTCCGCGCGGTGGACTCATCGGAGAATTGGAAGCGGTCATCGCTGGTTCCTCCCGGGCGTGCTCATCGAGCGAAGGTTTGCGGGCGGCTCGGCGCGGCCCGGCAGCGTCGCTACGAAGCGGCTACCGCCGCCCTCGCGCGGCTCGTAGCCGAGCTCGCCGCCGTGATGGCGGGCGATCTGGCGCGCGATCGCGAGGCCGAGGCCTGCGCCTTCCGCGCTCGCCGCTGCGCCTCTCGTGAACGCCTCGAAAATGCGCGCGCGATCGGCTTCGGCGACGCCCGGGCCGGCGTCCTCCACCACGAGACGCGCGCCGCGCTCGGGATGCGCGGCCTCGAGCGGCTCCGCGCGCACGCTCCAGGCCGCGCCGGCGGCGTGCCGCTGCGCGTTCGCGATCAGGTTGCGCAGCAGGTGGCGCAGGCTGCGCGCGTCCCCGGAACATTGCGCGGGCGCCCCGCTGGCCTCGCCCCCCGCGCGGGCCGCCTCCTCTGCGGCGAGCGCGAGCAGATCCACCGGCGCGTAGTCCGCGTTCCCGAGCAGATCGAGGCGCGAGACGGCGAGCAGCTCCTCCACCGCGGCGTCGAGCTGCGCGACGTCGCGCGCGAGCTGGGCGCGCAGCTCGTCGTTGCGGACGGGCGTGGTGCCAGCGGCGCCGATCAGCTCGGTCGCGACGCGCATGCGCGCGAGCGGCGAGCGCAGCTCGTGGGACGCGCTCGCGAGCAGCGCGCGCTGGCTCGCGACCAAACGCTCGATGCGCTCCGCGCTGTGGTTGAAGGCGCCGGCGAGCGCCGCGATCTCGTCGCGCCCGGACGCTTCGGCGCGCGCCGCGAGGTCGCCCGCGCCGAACGCGCGCACGCGCGCGGTGAGCCGCTCGAGCCGTCGCGTGACGCCGCGCGCTACGGGCCACGCGCCGGCCGCAATCAGCCCCGCGAGCGCGATCAAGCCGAGCAGCATGCGGCCGTGCGGCGGATCGATGTCGGGGCCCCCGATCACGAGCCAGCGGCCGTCGGAGAGGCGCGCGGCCCCGGTGAACGGGTGCCGCGTGACGTAGCTCCCCCGCGCATCCGGCCGCGGCCGCGGCAGCGGATCCCCCGCCTCCGCGATGCGCTCGCCGGCGGCGGAGTAGAGCGCCGCTCCGCCGCCCAGCGCCTCGGCGAACGCGGCGATGCGCTCCCGAGCGAGCGCACGCGGCTCGCCAGCTGGGAAGGCCAGCTCGGCCACGGCGGTCGCAGTTCTCAAGTGGCGGGCATGCGGCGCGTCGGCACGCACGAAGAGTGCGCTCGAGACCGCGAAGAACACGACGATCACCCCTAACAAGGAGAGGTAGACCTGCCAGAAGAAGCGGCTCATCGCGCGCTCCCGGTGTCGTCGTCCTGCCGGCTCGCGAACACGTAGCCGACCCCGCGCACCGTGAGGATGCGTCGCGGCTGCTTGGGGTCGTCCTCCAGCGCCGCGCGCAGACGCGCCACGTGCACGTCGACGCCCCGCGCGAACGCCTCGAGATCGTGCCCGCGCAGCTTCTGCGTGATCGCGTCGCGCGTGAGCACGCGGCCCGCGCCTTCCGCGAGCGCGACCAGCAGATCGAACTGCATCGCGGTGAGCGCGCGCTCCTCGCCCTCGACGCGCGCCACGCGCCCGCCGCGATCGATCTCGAGCCGCCCGAAGCGCAGCACGTCGCGGCGCGGCGAGCCGCGCGCACGGCGCCGCAGCACCGCGCGGATGCGCGCCAGCAGCTCGCGCGGATGGAACGGCTTCGCGATGTAGTCGTCGGCGCCGACCTCGAGCCCGACGATGCGATCCGCCTCGTCGCCGCGCGCCGTGAGCATCACGATGCCGAGCTCCGCGAGCGCGGCGTCGGCGTCCGCGCGCAGCGCGCGGCAGAGTGCGAGGCCGTCGCCATCGGGCAGCATCAGGTCGAGCACGGCCAGCTCGAACCCGGCGCCGCTGCGCGCCGCCGCACGCAACGCCTCCGTGCCGGAGGCGATCGAAGCGCGCGCGGCGATCTCGAAGCCGGCGGGAGCGAGGTAGTCGCCGAGCATGGCGGTGAGCTCCGTGTCGTCGTCGACGAGCAGGATGCGGGGACCGGGACGCGCTGCAGCTGCGGTCATGCGGGGACCTTGGGCGACGGGCGCGCGATCCGCGAGCCGAGGCGCCGGGGACGTTCGTCCCCGGCCCCTCGTGAGCTTCGTGAACGAATGTCCCTTGCTACTCGTCCGCGTGCCGCGCCCAGTGCTTCTCGTGCTGCGCGGCCAGCGCGCTGCGCTGCGCGGGCGTCAGCACCTCGGCGATCTGCGCCAGCGCGTCGGTGAGCTGCCGCGACGCGGTCTCCGCCGCGGCCAGGTGCTCGCTGCGCAGCGCCTCGAGCGCGGCGCGGTCCACGCTCTCGCCGCTCAGGGCGGTGACGAGTTGCGCGTGCGCCCCCTGATGCGCTTCGCGCATTCCCTCCAGATCCTTCGCGGTGCTGGACGCGATGCGCGTGATTGCGTCGATCTGCGCATCGCTCGCGTCCACCTCGCGCAGCATCCACTCGACGTGCTCGCGGATGCGCTCCTCGTCGAAGCGATGCGCGCCGTGGTGTCCCCAGCGCGGGCCGTGCCCGAAGAAGCCGCTCGGGCCCCCGAGCGCGGGCGCCGCGAGCAGCGCGCCGAGCGCGCCCGCGCCCGCGACGCCGATCAGTGAGGCGCCGAGCCAGCGGCGACGGTTCATCTGGAACTGCATGACGTTCTCCTCCTCGAGTGCTCGCGCATGGCGAGCCGGGCGCGCTGCTTTGGTCTGAGCCAACGTACGCGGCGCGTCCTTCTGCGCGGCGTCTGCCGCGTAAAGTTGTGTAACTCCGGCTGCGCCCCACTTCTCGCGCGCCCGGCGCATTCCCAAGGAGCCCCCATGGCCCGCTCGTTCGACATGAAATCGACCACCGACCAGGTGCTCGAAGGCATCGATCTCACCGGCAAGCTCGCGCTCGTGACCGGCGCTTCCTCCGGCCTCGGCGTCGAGACGACGCGCGCGCTCGCCGCGAAGGGTGCGCGCGTCGTGATGGCCGCACGCGACGTCGCGAAGATCGAGCAGCACGCCGCAGCGATTCGCGCGAAGCATCCGGGCGCGCAGCTCGAGGTGATGGAGCTGCACCTCGACGAGCCCGCCAGCGTGCGCGCCTTTGCAAAGGCGTTCCTCGCGAAGCATCCGAAGCTGAATCTCTTGATCGGCAACGCCGGCGTGATGGCGTGCCCGCTGATGCGCACGGCCGAAGGCTGGGAGATGCAGTTCGCGACCAACCACCTCGGCCACTTCCTGCTCGCGAACTCGCTCACGTCGGCCCTCGTGGCAGGCGCCCCGGCGCGCGTGATCTCGGTGAGCTCCGCGGGCCATCAGTTCTCGCCGGTCGTGTTCGACGACATCCAGTTCGAACGGCGCGCCTATGACAAGTGGGCGTCCTACGGCCAAGCGAAGACGGCGAACATCCTGTTCGCGGTCGAGCTCGATCGGCGCCTCTCGGGCAAGGGCGTGCGCGCCTTCGCGAATCACCCCGGCGGCATCGTGACCGAGCTCGGTCGGCACCTGACGCCCGAGGACATCAAGTTCATCCAGGACCGTGCCGCGCAGCGCACGACGACGACGGGCGGCATGACCTGGAAGACCCCGGAGCAAGGCGCCGCCACGCAGGTTTGGGGCGCCACGGCGCCGGAGCTCGCCGGCAAGGGCGGGCTCTACCTCGAGGACGTGCAGATCTCCGGTGTCGCGCCGCCGAAGGGCTCGGCGGGCTGCGCGGCCTACGCCCTCGATGCGGAGAACGCGAAGAAGCTGTGGGCGGTGTCGGAGCAGCTGCTCGGCGAGAGCTTCCCGGCCTAGCGCACGGCCATCGTGATGCGCGCACTCGCTGCTGCGTTCTGCCTGGTGCTCGCCGCGGGCGCGCACGCACGGTCCGCGGCGCCGAAGCTCAGCTCGGAGCAGGCGCTCGCGCGCGCGAACGCGCTGCTCGCGAAGTCGCCCGTGATCGACGGTCACAACGACCTCGCCATCTCGCTGCGTCTGGAGCTGGGGCCGAACGCGCTCTCGAGTGATTACGGCCTGCAGCAGCGCGCGAGAGGGCAGACGGATTTGCCCCGCCTCCGCGCCGGCCACGTCGGCGGGCAGCTGTGGAGCGTCTTCATCTCGGGCGACACGAAGGAAGGCTTCGCGAAGACGCAGCTGGAGCAGATCGCGCTGATGCGGCGCGTGATCGAGGCGCACCCCCAACAACTGGTGCTCGCGCGATCGGCGGACGACCTGGTGCACGCGATGCACGAAGGCAAGATCGGCGGCTTGCTCGCGATGGAAGGCGGCTACGGCCTCGAGGGCTCGCTCGGCGCGCTGCGCGCCTTCTACGACCTCGGCGTGCGCTCGATGGGACTCGTCCACGACGCGCCGCTCGACTGGGCGGACTCGCAGGCGCTGCCGCCGAAGTACGGCGGGCTCACGCCGTTCGGCGAAGAGGTCGTGCGCGAAATGAACCGGCTCGGAATGCTGGTCGACCTCTCACACTCGAGCGACGAGACCGCCCTCGACGCGATGCGTGTCTCGGAGGCGCCCGTCGTCTTCACGCACCAGGCGGCGCGCGCGCTGTGCGACATCCCGCGCAACGCGCCCGACGACGTGCTGCGCGCGTTGGGCAAGAACGGCGGCATCGTGATGGTGACGTTCGTGGGCGGCTTCGTGTCACAGGAAGTGTCGGACGTCGTGCGTCCCGCGATGCAGGCGTACCGGGCGCGCGCAGCTTCACTGACGGCACCGGCAGAGCGCGTGGCGCTGCAGAAGGAAATCTTCGGGGCGCTCGCGCTCCCGAGAGTCACGGTCGCGCGCGTCGCGGATCACGTGGAGCACGTGCGCGAGGTCGCAGGCGTCGATCACGTCGGCATCGGCGGAGATTTCGACGGCGCGTTCGGCTTCCCCGAAGGCCTGAGCGACGTCTCGATGTACCCGAACCTGTTCGCGGAGCTCGCGCTGCGCGGCTGGAGCGACGAAGACCTCGCGAAGCTCGCCAGCGGAAACTTCCTACGCGTGCTGCGGCAGGTGGAGCAGAGAGGCCGGGAGCTCGCACATCCGGCGCCGTTCAGCATCGACTAGGCGCCACCGCGATTCGCGCTACGCGAGATCCACCCACACCGGCGCGTGATCGCTCGCGGTGAAGCCGTCCTGCTTCTTTCTGTAGTCGCGGTCGATCTCGACCGATTTCACGCGCGGCAGCAGCGGCGCGCTCGCGAGCACGAAGTCGATGCGCAGGCCGTGACCGCGGTGGAACGCGCCGTCGCGATAGTCCCACCACGAGAACGCCTGCTTGTCGGGGTGCTGGGCGCGGAAGAGATCGGTGAAGCCGAGCGCGGTGAGGCGCTGCCAGCGCGCGCGCTCGTCGTCGGTGTGGAAGACGTGCCCGCGCAGCTCGGCCTCGTTCCAGGAGTCGAGCGGTGCGGGGCAGAGGTTGAAGTCGCCGCACAAGAGGTGCGGCGCGCCCGCGACGCCGAGCGCGGCGAAGTGCGCCGCGAGCGCGTCGAGCCAGGCGAGCTTGCGCGGATAGTCCTCGTGCGTGACGGACTTGCCGTTCGGCACATAGACCGTGGTGAAGACGACGCCCGCGACCTCGGCGGAGAGCAGCCGCGCGCCCATCTCTTCTTGCCCCGGCAGGCCCGACTGCAGCACGCGGGCGTCTTCGCGCGCGAGGATCGCGACGCCGTTCCAGGCTTTCTGTCCGTGAGTGAGTGCGCGGTAGCCGAGCGGCGTGAACACGTCGTGCGGGAACTGGTCGTCGGTGAGCTTCAGCTCCTGCAAGCCCACCACGTCGGGCTGCCGCGCGCGAAGCCAGTGCTGCACGAAGTCGAGCCGCGCGCGAAGCCCGTTCACGTTCCAAGTCGCGAGCCGCATGGCCGATGGAGGTAGCACGCGAGCAGCCCACCGAGGCGGAGCGAAAGAATGGGGTCTGACCCCTTCCTTACTTTCTTTGACGCGTCGCGCGATCGTTCGGCCCGCGCCTCATGTCCGATTCCGTCCGCATCCGCTCGCCCCAATCGCGCGGCACCGCGGTAGCCTGCGCGCCCCATGGCCGACGAGCTCGACGATCTGCGCGCGCGCCTGCGCGAATGGCTGCGCGCGAACCTCCCGCCCGCGCCGCCCTTCGCGCTTCCGCAGAACGCGCTCACCGTGCACGACGAACGGCAGCTCGAGTGGCTGCGCGGCTGGCAGGCGCGCCTCTACGACGCGGGCTTCGTTGGCGCCGAGTGGCCCGCGCAGTACGGCGGCCGCGGCGCGCCGCGCGGCGCGCAGCGCACGATCGACCAGGAGCTCGCGCGCGCCGGCGCGCCGTTCCTCGTGAACAACGTCGCGCTCGCCTGGGCGGGCCCGATGATCCTCCACTACGGCAGCGAGCCGCAGCGCCAGCGCTTCCTCGCCAAGTTGTTACGGGCGGACGAGATCTGGTGCCAAGGCTTCAGCGAGCCAGGCTCGGGCAGCGATCTCGCCTCGCTGCGCACGCGCGCCGTGCGCGACGGCGGCGAGTACGCAATCGACGGGCACAAGGTCTGGACCTCGCTCGGGCGCTTCGCCGACTACGTGATCCTGCTCGCGCGCACCGACCCGAGCGCCGTGAAGCACGCGGGCATCTCGTACTTCCTGGCGCCGATGCGCGTGCCGGGCGTCGAGGTGCGGCCGCTGACGAAGCTCACCGGCGAGGGCGGCTTCAATCAGGTGATCTTCACGAACGCGCGCATCCCCGCGGACGCGCTGCTCGGCCGCGAGGGCCAAGGCTGGGAGCTCGCGACCGCGACGCTCTCCTTCGAGCGCGGCGCGAGCGAGGGCTCGGCGGGCGCGTCGGGCATGGGTGGCGTCGGGATCGCGGACCTGATCGCGCTGCTACGGGCCGCGCCCCCTGCGCTGCGCGACGACGCCGCGCTGCGCGAGCGCTTCGCCGCGCTCGCGATCGAGGCGAGCGCGCTGCGCTGGAACGCCGCGCGCGTGCGCGTGCCCGGGCTCAGCGCCGATCGGCCGCTATCTCTGCCGCTGATGGCGAAGCTCACCGGCACGGAGCACGCGCAGCGCGTCGCCGAGTTCGGGCTCGAGCTGTCGGGCCTCGCCGCCACGCTCGGGCGAGACGCTGCCGCGCCAGGCGCGGGCGAATGGGCGCACGCCTACTTCAACACCTACGCGGGCACGATCGCCGGTGGCACGAGCGAGATCCTGCGCAACGTGCTCGGCGAGCGAGTGCTCGGGCTCGCGAAGAGTCGTTAGGAGCCGGGATGAGCGTCCGCCTCCGCTACGACGAGGATCACGCGCTGCTGCGCGACGAGGCGCGGCGTTGGCTCACGGAGCGCGTCACGCCGGCGGAGCTGCGGCGGCTCGCGAGCGACGCGCGCGGCGACGACCCCGCGTGCTGGAAGCAGCTCGGCGAGCTCGGCTGGACCGGCCTCGTCGTACCTGAGAAGTGCGGCGGCGCGGGCTTCGGCGCGGTGCATCTCGCGGTGCTCGCCGAGGAGGCCGGGCGCAAGCTGCTGCCGTCGCCACTGCTGCCGACGCTGCTCGCGGCGAAGCTGCTCGAGCTCGCGGGCGGCGACGCGCAGCGCGAGCGCTGGCTGCCGCGCATCGCGAGCGGCGAGGCGATCGCGAGCGTCGCGCACGCCGAGGCGAGCGGCGCGTGGGAGGCGGACGCGACGAGCTGCACGCTCGACGGCGCGCGCCTGCACGGCGAGAAGGCGCACGCCTGGGCCGTGCCGATCGCGCAGCTGCTCGTGGTGCCGGCGCGCGAGCGCGCGAGCGGCGCGCTGCGCTTCGCCGTCGTCGAAGCGAGCGCCGCGGGGGTTCGCTGCGAGGCCGAGCACGTGCTCGACCCGAGCCGGCGGCAAGGCCGCGTGCGTTTCGAGAACGCGGCCTGCGACGTGCTCGCGGGGGACGCGGACGCCGCCTGGCGCGCGTTCCTGCCCTGGGCGCAGCTGGCGCTGGCGGCGGAGATGGCGGGCGGCGCGGATGCCGCGCTCGCGATGACGGCGGCGTACGCGCAGACGCGCGTGCAGTTCGAGCGCCCGATCGGCTCGTTCCAGGCGATCAAGCATCCGCTCGTGAACGTGCTGGTCGCGCTCGAGCAGCTGCGCTCGCTCGTCTACGCCGCCGCGTCCGCGCTCGACGCCGGCGACGCCGAGGCGCCGCTGCTCGCGCGCATGGCGAAGGCCGTTGCCAGCGAGGCCTACCCGTTCGCGTGCTCGCGCGCCGTGCAGTTCCACGGCGGCTACGGCTTCACCGAAGATTGCGACGCGCACCTCTACTTGCGGCGCGCGCTCGCCTCCCGGCCGGCCTTCGGCGATGCCCGCGAGCTGCGCGCCCTCGTGGCAGCCGCCGTGCTCGACGAAGGCGCCGAGCTCCCCTGAAGCGCCGCCCGCCCGACGCGGCGCGTCACGCAGCGAAAGAATGGGGTCAGACCCCTTTCTTACGCTGCGGCTCGTCGGCGCCGGCCCGCGCCGTGAACGCGCGGCTACGTTGGGCGCAACGCGTTCGCAAGGAGCCGTGCCATGGTCCTCGACTATTTCCGCAAGAAGCAGCGCATGGTCCAGCCGCAGGAGGCCCTACCCGGCCGCGCCGAGCAGATGCGCGTGGCGGCGCGGCACAGCGTGCTCGGCACCGCGCTCCTGCCGCCCTACCCCGCGGAGCTCGAGCTGGCGATGGTCGCGATCGGCTGCTTCTGGGGCGCCGAGCGCAAGTTCTGGCAGGCCCCCGGCGTGTGGAGCAGCGCAGTCGGCTACGCGGGCGGCTACACGCCGAATCCCTCCTACGAGGAAGTGTGCTCGGGCCTAACAGGTCATACCGAAGTCGTGCGCGTCGTGTTCGACCCGGCGCGGCTCTCGTACGTGCAGCTGCTGCGCATCTTCTGGGAGAGCCACGACCCCACGCAAGGCATGCGCCAGGGCAACGACGTCGGCACGCAGTACCGCTCGGCGATCTACACCTATGGCCCCGCACAGCTCGCGGCCGCCCGCGAGAGCGCGGAGATGTACGGCAAGGAGCTGGCGCGCGCGGGCTACGGCGCGATCACGACGGAGATCCGCGAGGCGCCCGAGTTCTACTTCGCCGAGGACTATCACCAGCAATACCTCGACAAGAACCCCGACGGTTATTGCGGAATCGGCGGCACCGGCGTCTCCTGCCCGATCGGCGTGAAGCTCTGATCGCGCTCCGCCGCACGCAGCGCAGCAGCGGCTGAGCCGCCGGTGCTATCGCGCGCGGGTTCGAGTCACCCACGCGCGGAGCCGCGATGACGCGCGCCGAGCTGGAAGACGCGCTGGCCAGTGTGCTCGCGGTGAGCCGCGGCTGGGCGCTCGCGCAGACGCGCTGGAACGCGGCGGAGGCCGACGACGTGCTGCAGGCGACGGTGCTGAAGCTGATCGACGGGCGTGCGCGCTTCGACGGGCGCTCGAGCTTCCGCAGCTTCGTGTTCGGCGTGATCCGCCAGACCGCGCGCGAACGGCGCCGCCGCGAGTGGGTGCGCGGCCTGATCCTGTCGCGCCCTGCGGCGCGAGCCGAGGCCGCGCCGCGCGGCGGCGACGCGCCCTCGCCCGAAGCGCGGCTCGCCCTCTCCCGCGAGAGCGCGCGCCTCGCGGCCGCGCTCGCGCAGCTCCCCGAACGGCAGCGCGAGATCCTGCACCTCGTGTTCTACGGCGAACTCACGATCGAGGAGGCGGCGCGCGTGGCCGGCGTCGCACTCGGCACCGCGCGCACGCACTACGCGCGCGGCAAGCAGAGGCTGCGCGCGCTGCTGCCGGATCTCGCGCCGGAAGGCGGGGCGCATGACTGAGCGCGACCCCGAGCGCCGCTTGCGCGACGCGTTCGCGCGCCTGCGCGCCGACGAGGCGGCGCGCGCGCCCACGCTCGCGCCACTGCTCGAGCGCGCGCGCGAGCTCGCCGCGCCGCAAAGGGCGAGCGCCGCCTGGCTGCGCGTCGCGCTCCCGCTCGCCGGCGCCGCGGCCGCGAGCCTCGCGTGGTGGATCCTGGCGAGCGCGCCGGCGCCCGATGCGGCGCGCTCTCGAGCGCGCGCGCTCCGCGCCGAGCTGCGCCCGATCGCGCTCGGCAGCCTGCGCTCGCCCACCGACGGGCTGCTCGCGTCGCCGCTGCCGGCGCTTCCGAGCGGCTTCTCGCAGTCGCTCATTCCCGCACCGCGCGTGTCGCCCACGGCGCCGCGCGGCGAGCACAGCTCACAGGCCGCACCCGCTCGGAGGTTCTCCGCATGACGCGCTCCCTCGCCGCACTGCTCGCTCTGCTCCTGCTGCTCGCTGCGGCCGCGCCGGCGCGCGCCGAGAGCGGCGATCCCGCCTTCCTGCAGCACTTCTTCGCGCCGGAGCTCGTGCTCAAGAACGCGGCCGCGATCTCGCTGAGCTCGGCGCAGCGCAGCGCGCTGCTGAAGGACATCGGGCGCGTCTCCGGGTCGACCACCGAGCTGCAGCTCTCGATGCTGGACGGCTTCAGCGCGGTCGAAGAGCTCTCCGCCGCGGATCCGGTCGACGAGAAAGCGCTGCTGGAGGCGATCCACGGGGTGCTGAGCGCCGAGCTGCGCGTGAAGGAAGCGCACATGGGGCTGCTGGTGCGCGTGCGCAACCTGCTGACGCCCGAGCAGCGCGAGAAGCTGCGCGCGCTCCGCGACGGCCACTGAGAGACGCGAGAATTCCTGCGCCAGCGACGGAGAACGGGCGTAGGCTCAGCGCATCCGGGAGGCGGCGGCCGTGCGGCTCCCCCTCGCAACGTGGCGCGCGCCCCGGGACTCCGGCTCGTCGCTGGCGCCCCGCGCTCCTCCCCGGCTCCGGCATGCGCTCTCGTTCTTCTCTTCCCCTCATGCCTAGGAGCCCGAGCATGGCCCTGACCACGACTCTCTCGATTCAAATTCGTCCCGATGGACTGCGGCGCTACGAGGCCGCCGCCCAGCGCCTGGCCGAGAATGCGCGCAAGAAGCAGGAGAAGCTGCACTGGACCGCGCACCAGACGCGCTTCGGCGAGCAGATGCGCTTCCACTTCGTGTCGAGCGCGGAGAGCTTCGGCGCGCTCGAGGCGCGCGGCACGCTGCCCGAGCTTTTCGGCCGCGTGCTCGGCGCCGACGCGCTCGGCTGGCTCGACGAAGTCGGCTCGCTCACCGTCGCGCAGCGCTTCCTCGTCTCCGCCGATCGCCCCGACCTCAGCTACGCGCGCGGCGAGCTGAAGCCCGGACAGGCGCGCATGGCGTCCGTCACGCGGCTGCGGATTCGGCTCGGCGCGCGCGAGGCCGCGGAGGAGCTGATCCGCAAGCTCGCCGAGGCGATCCCGAAGGTGGACGACCCCGCGGTGCTGATCACTCGGCAAGTGATCGTCGGCAATCCCGCCGAGTACACGCTGATTCGGCCGCTGCGCGATCTCGCCGACCTCGACGCGCAGCGAACGCCGGATCAGCTGCTGATCCAGGCCTTCGGTGCGGGAGAAGGCGGCCTCGTGTTCCGCGCCGGCGGCGACGCGATCGAGCACATCGAGCGCGAGATCGTCGCGTACCGCGAGGACCTCTCGAACCCGGCGAGCTGAAGCCCGTGCGGCGACCGCGCTTCGCGCGCGCGGCCGCCGCCTCGCTCTCTCTTGAGCCGCGCGGCGCGCCCCGTCATCCTCGTCGGCCCCAGCGAGGAGCCCGAAGATGGCGAGAGTGCTGCGCGATGGAGCGTTCACCGGCGAGACCCACCTCGTCACGGGCGCCGCCCAAGGCATCGGCAACTGCGTCGCGACGATGCTCGCCGAGCACGGCGCACAGGTCGTGCTCGTCGATCTCGACGAGGGCCGGCTGAAGGACGCGCAGGCGAAGTTGGCGAGCGTCGCGGCGGTGAAGCCGCTCTACGCGCGCGCGAACGTGGCCGAGGAGGCCGACGTGCAGCGCGCCGTGGGACATGCGCTCGAGGCCACGGGCGTGATCAACGGCGTCGTGAACGTTGCGGGCATCACGCGCGACGCGCGCATCGCCAAGAAGTCCTTCGACGACTTCAAGCTCGTGATGGCGGTGCACGTGCACGGCACCTTCCTGTTCACGCGCGAGGTCGCGGCGCAGCACTGGCAGGTGTTGTTCAAGAACAACGGCAACCAGCCGCTCGCCGACGGCGTGAACCGCTTCATCGTGAACTTCTCGTCCGTCTCGGGCCGCAACGGCAACGTCGGTCAGATCGACTACACCGCCGCGAAGGGCGCGATCGAGGCGATGACGAAGACGACCGCGCGCGAGTTCTCAGGCTATCGCGCGCGCGTGAACGCGATCGCGCCCGGGCCGGTGAACACGCCGATGCTCGCGGCAGTCGGCCAGCAGGGCATCGACGCGATGGCTCGCGGCACGCTCGTCGGCCGCGTCGCTGAGCCCGCCGACATGGCCGCGGTCGTGTGCTTCCTCGCCGACCCGAAGATGAGCGGATACGTGACCGGCCAGGTGATACCCGCGAACGGCGGGCTGTACCTGGCCTGAGAGGCGGCGCGCGCGTCGTAGTAAGCTGCCCGCGCCGCGGGAGGCGACGCCGTGCAGCTGAACGACATGGTCCTGGTCTCCGTCGACGACCACGTGTGCGAGCCGCCGGACCTGTTCGAGCGCCACGTCCCGGAGAAGTGGCGCGCCCGCGCGCCGCGTCTCCTGCAGAAGCAGAACGGCGCGGACGTCTGGTACTTCGACGGGCACCAAATTCCGAACGTCGGGCTGAACGCCGTCGCGGGCCGCCCGCCCGAGGAATACGGCATGGAGCCGACCGCGCTCTCGCAGCTGCGCCGCGGTTGTTACGACGTGCGCGCGCGCGTCGACGACATGAACGCTGCCGGGATTCTCGGCTCGATGTGCTTCGCCACCATGACCGGCTTCTGCGGCGAGCTGTGGGGGCGGCTCGAGGACAAGACGCTCGCGCGCGTACTCACCGAGTCGTACAACGACTGGCACGTCGACGATTGGTGCGCGAGCGCGCCGGGCCGCTTCATTCCGCTGGCGCTGCCGATGCTGTGGGATCCGCGAGCGACGGCCGAGGAGATCCGCCGGCTCGCCAAGCGAGGCTGCCACGCGATGACGTTCCCCGACGTGCCGCCCGGCCTCGGCTATCCGAGCCTGCACAGCGATTATTGGACGCCGATCTGGGAGGCTGCCGACGAGTGCGGGACGGTGCTGTGCATGCACATCGGTTCGGGTACCGGCATGAACCTGCAGGACACGAGCGCGCCGATCGAGATCATGATCACGGGCACGCCGATCACGCTCTACAACGGCGTGAACGAGCTGGTGTTCTCGAAGTTCCTGCCCAAGTACCGGAACTTGAAGTTCGCGCTCAGCGAGGGCGGGATCGGCTGGATCCCGTACTTCCTGGAGCGCGCCGACTACGTCCATCGCCACCACCATCGCTGGACGCTGAACGACCTCGGCGGAAAGCTGCCGAGCGACATCTTCCGCGAGCACATCGTGAGCTGCTTCATCGACGACGCGGTCGGCGTGCGCAATCGCGACCTGATCGGGCTCGACTCGATCACCTGGGAATGCGACTACCCGCACTCCGACAGCACGTGGCCGCACGCGCCCGAGGCGCTGTGGCAGAGCCTCGCGGCGCTGCCCGACGGCGAGATCGACGCGATCACGCACCGCAACGCGATGAAGCACTTTTCGTACGACCCCTTCGCCCGCGTGCCGCGCGCGAGCGCGAACGTCGCCGCGCTGCGCGCCCAGGCGCAGCACGTCGATCTCGCGCCGAAGCGGGGGCTGGGCGGCAAGACACCGAGTGATTATGGAGCCGGCTACGCGACGATCGGCGACGTGATCAAGCAGATGTCCGGCGCGTTCGCGGTGGCGTTCCGCGAGGGACAGGGCGTGGACGAGGCGCTCGTGCGCAAGCAGCTGCTGGAGCGCGCGGCGCGCGCGCAGGCGGGCAAGCGCTAGGAGCCGAGGCCGCGCAGCGGCGCGCGCGGCAAGGCCTCTTCCTCCGACGCCGGATCAGCAGCGGCGCGAAGCGCCGCCTGCTGCATCCGGACGCAACAGCCTCCGACTCATTTCGGCTGGAGGCTCTGCAGCCGCTCCGACGCCTCGACGTAGCCCTCGACGAGCTCGTAGATCACGTCGCGCACCGCCTTGCGCTGCTTGATCATGCCCACGGCCTGCCCCACCGGATTGAACGCGACCTTTTGCGTCTGCGCGACGCCGGCATAACGGCTGGTGCGCGAGATCGCGTCGGCCGTGACCATGCCCTGCAGCGGCATGCCGAGCGGCTTCGGGTTCTCGGGCTTCTCCCACGCCTCGGTCCAGTCGTTGCGCAGCATGCGGGCCGGCTTGCCCGTCCACGAGCGCGAGCGCACCGCGTCCTCGCTGCTGGCGCGCAGCAGCGACTCGATCTGCGCCGGCTCGGACTCCGCCTCTTCGACGGTGAGCCACAGCGAGCCGGTCCACACGCCCTGCGCGCCGAGCGCGAGCGCCGCGGCGACCTGCGCGCCGCTCGCGATGCCGCCCGCCGCGAGCACTGGCGTCGGTGCGACGGCCGCGATCACCTGCGGCCACAGCACCAGGCTGCCGACCTCGCCTGTGTGCCCGCCGCCCTCGGTGCCCTGCGCGATGATGATGTCGACACCGGCCTCCTGGTGCCGCTTCGCCTGATGTATGCGGCCACACAGCGCGGCGATCAGCCGCCCGCTCTCGTGCACGCGCTGGATCACGTCTGCCGGCGGCGTGCCGAGCGCGTTCGCGATCAGTCGCACTTTCGGGTGCGAGAGCGCGACGTCGAGCTGCGGCGCCGCGGTCGTCGCGGTCCACCCTAACAGCTGGCGCGCCTGCTGATCGGCGGGCAATTCCGGCACGCCGTGGTCGGCGAGCAGCTTGGCGGCGAACTCGCGATGACCGCTCGGGATCATCTTCGCGAGCTGCTCCTCGAGCTGCTTCGGATCGAGGTCGGAGCCCTTGCCCTCGTACTTCTCGGGGATGACGAAGTCGACGCCGTAGGTGTTGCTGCCGACGTGGGCGTCGAGCCAGCGGCACTCGAGTTCGAGCTGCTCGGGCGTGAAGCCCACCGCGCCGAGCACACCGAAGCCGCCCGCGTTCGAGACGGCGGCCACGACGTCGCGGCAGTGGGTGAAGGCGAAGATCGGAAACTCGATGTCGAGCGAGTCGCAGAGGGGCGTGCGCATGCGGGCTCCTATCCGATGGGAGACGGGCACAATAGCCGCGGATCGGACAGATTGTCCGACGAGATTTCCCGCATCATCGACCCGCGCGAGGTGTCCATGCCGCTGCAAGCCCCTGAGCCTGAACCGTCCTGGCACGGCGTAGACCCTGCGATCCCCGACGCGGAGCGTTGGGACGATCCGTTCCCGTCGCTCGCTTGGTTTCGCGCGCACGCGCCGGTCAATCACACGCCCGCGGAGCTGTGGCGCGTGTACCGCTACGCGGATTGCGTGCGCGTCCTGCGCGAGCTGCCCTGCGGCGTGCGGCGCACGGACGGCAGCGCCGCCGGCAACGCGATGGGCGGCGGAGGCGACGGTGCAGGCGGGCAGTTCATGCTGCAGCAAGACCCGCCCAATCACACGCGCCTGCGCAAGCTCGTGGCGAAGGCCTTCACGCCGCGCGCCGCGGAGCGGCTGCGGCCGCGCGCGCGGGAGATCGTGCGCGGGCTGCTCGACGATGCGCTCGCGCGCGGCGAGTTCGATTTGGTCTCGGCCCTCGCGCTGCCGCTCCCGAGCCAACTGATCTGCGAGATGCTGGGCGTGCCGAGTGCGGACCGCGAGCGCTTCACGCGCTGGACGTCGGTGGCGACGCACGTGCTGCGGGGCACCTACCTCGTGGGCGAGGAGCGCGCTCGCGTGCAGGACACCGTCGGCGAGCTCGCCGGCTACTTCCAGGCGCTGATCGAGGAGCGCCGCAAGCAGCTCGGCGACGACCTGCTCTCCACGCTGATCCGGGCCGAGGAGACGGGCGATCAGCTCTCGCCGCAGGAGCTGCTCGTGCAATCGATGGGTCTGCTCGTGGCGGGCTTCGAGACGACCATCGGCCTGATCGCGCTCGGCGCGAAGAACCTGATCGATCACCCGAGCGAGCTGGCGCGGCTGCGCCGCGAGCCCGGTCTGATCGGCAGCGCGGTCGAAGAGTGCCTGCGCTTCGAGGGCCCGATCGGGATGACGACGCGCGTGCTGCATGCGGACGCCGAGCTCGGCGGCCGCACGATCCCGAAGAACACGACGCTGTGGCTCTCGCTCTGGAGCGCGAATCGCGACCCGGCGCAATTCCGGGAGCCCGAGCGCTTCGACATCGCGCGCGCGCCGAACGCGCACCTCGCCTTCGGCGCGGGCACGCATCACTGCCTCGGCATGCACCTCGCGCGCATGGAGGCGCAAGAGGCGCTCGGCGCGCTCGTCGCGCGCACGCGCAAGCTCGAGCGCGGGCACGCGCCGCCGACTTGGAGCGCGTCGGCGTTCCGCGTGCCGGGGAGGCTGCTCGTGCGCTCGGAGTGAGCCCGCTGAGTGGACGTCCCTAGCGTCCCGCGAGCTTCAGGAACCCTTCGATCGCCTTGCGCCGGCCGGCGGGTTGGTAGCTGTAGAGCAGCGCACGGCGATCGGCGTCGCTGCGGTTCGGCAGCGAGCGGTGCACGAGCAGCGAGCCGAAGAACGCGACGCTGCCCGCCGGCAGCTCGAGCGCGCGCAGCTGCGATTCGTCGAAGCGCTGCGTGTCCATCTCGAGCGCGCCGAAGCCGTCGACGGCGCGCCGCTCGCGCACGCCTCCGCGGTGGCTGCCCGGCGCGACCTCGAGGCAACCGTTCTCGCGCGTCGCGTCGTCGAGGAACACGATCGCCGTCGCGATCTCGCCGGCGCCGTCGGAATTCTCCGTCCAGTACGGGTAGTCCTGATGCAGCACGATCGGGCCGCCGGTGTGCGCGCGCTTCACGTTCAGCTTCTCGGTGAAGAGCTCGACCGCGTCACAGCCGACGACGTCCTTGATCGGCTCGACGAAGCGGGCGTCGGCGGCCCACGCGCGCAGCGCGTCGTCGAAGTGCGCGAACGGCTCGACGCCCTGCACCACCTCGGGATGCGCCGGCTCCCACTTCACGATCGTCACGAGCCCGCGATCGAGCTGGAACATGTAGCTGCCGACCGCCACCTTGCGGCGTCCCGCGCTGGCCGCGCTCACGCGCTTCACCATCGCCTCGCAATCGCCGCGCAGGCGCGCCAGCTCGGTCTCCGCGAGCGCGCTCTCGCGCACCACGTAGCCGAGGTTCGCGAGCTGCTCGCGTTCGCGCGCGTCGAGGCGGAGGGAGGGCTGCATCGATCCACCTTGACGCGAACCCGCTGCCTCGGTCAACGTGAATTTCCGGAGCGGCCGCGATGACCTACCCGAGAGCGAGCGCGGCGGACGTCGAGACCTTCCAGCGCGACGGCTACCTCGTCGTGCGCGACGCCGTCGAGCCGCGCGACCTCGATCGGCTGCAGGCGATCTGCGACCGCCTGCTCGAGCAGCGCGACCAGATCGCGTTCGACTGGGCGTGGGAGGCCGGCACCGATCGCGAGCATCGCGCCTTCAAGATCGTGCAGACGAGCCCGAGCCTGCTCAGCAGAGCCGAGCTCGAGCGCGAGCGCTTCCGCGTCTGGGCCACCGAGTTCGCGTCCGATCTGCTCGGGCGCGGCGTCGAGTTCTGGTACGACCAGTTTCTCGCCAAGCCGCCGCGCGAAGGCGCGCGCACCCCCTGGCATCAGGACGAGGGTTATTGGGGACGCAACCTCGAGGAGCGCGGCATCACCTGCTGGATGCCGTTCCACGACGTGAGCGTCGAGAACGGCTGCATGCACTTCGTGCCCGGCGCGCATCGCGAGGGCGTGATCTCGCACCAGCCGGTGCCGGGTGTGCAGAGCGACTTGTTGTTCTGCGAGGTCGACGAGGCGCGCGCGCTTCCCATCCCGATGAAGCTCGGCGACGTCTCCTTCCACCACGGCAAGATGCCGCACATGACCACGCCGAACGCCTCGAACGGCTGGCGCCGCGCGCTCTCGCAGCACTTCCGCGTGATCGGCTCGAAGGGCGAAGGCGATCACTACCCGTGGAAGATCTACGTGAACCAGTTCACGGGGGAGCGCGTGAAGCCGTCAGTGCGCTGAAAGCGGCGAAGCCGCGCGCAGCGAGCCGAAGGCGAGCGAAGTCGAACAGGGGCCTCCGCGCAGCGCGACGCCTCGCCGCATCGCGTTCGCGCACCGCGCAACATTGATCGCATTCGGCGCGTTCGCGCATCGCGTTGACTCGCGCGTCAACGCTCTCGTTGACCCGCCGGTCAAGATTGACGTTGCCGCGGCCCGAGACGACCGTCGCGTGATGCTCGACGCGGCGGAAATCCTGCGCGAAATCTGGGCGCTCGGCGGTGGCGATCCCGAGGCGCTCGCGCGCGTGTCGCTCAGCGGCGCGGACCCCGTCTTCCCGTCGTCGTTCCGCGTCGGGGTCGCGGCGCAGGCGTCGATCGCGGCCGTGGGCCTCGCCGCTGCCGAGCTGTGGCGCGCGCGCGCTGGCCGAGCACAGCGCGTTTCGGTGGATCTGCGCGCCGCCGCGATCGAGTTCCGCAGCGAGCGCTACTTGCGCGTGGCCGGACGCACGCCGCCGCCGATGTGGCATCCCGTCGCGGGCGTCTACCGCACGGGCGACGGCCGTTTCGTGCGGCTGCACACGAACTTCGCGCACCACCGGCGTGCGGTCGTCGATCTGCTCGGCGCGAGCGATTCGCGCGACGCGGTGCAGGAGAAGCTCGCGGCTTGGCAGGGCGAGGCGTTCGAGCGTGCGGCGAACGAGGCCGGCGGCGTGGTCGCGCTGATGCGCAGCGCGGAAGAGTGGAGCGCGCACCCGCAGGCGCGCGCTCTCGCGGCGCTGCCGCTGTTCGAGATCGAGCGCATCGGCGACGCGCCGCCGCGCAGGCTCGCCCCCGCGCCGCGCCCGCTCTCGGGCCTGCGCGTGCTCGACCTGACGCGCATCGTCGCCGGGCCCGTGTGCGGGCGCGCGCTCGCGGCGCACGGCGCCGACGTACTGCGCATCGCAGCGCCGGCGCTGCCGTTCCTCGAGTGGCTCGTGATCGACACCGGACGCGGCAAGCGCTCCGCATTCGCGGACCTCGAGACGGCGGAAGGGCGCGCCGCACTGACGCGACTGCTCGGGGACGCCGACATCTTCGTGCAGGCCTATCGCCCGGGCGCGCTCGCGGCGCGCGGCTTCGCGCCCGCCGATGTCGCGCGCGTGCGGCCGGGGATCGTCTACGTCTCGCTCTCGGCCTACTCGCACGTCGGGCCGTGGAATGCGCGGCGCGGCTTCGATTCGCTCGTGCAGACGGCGACGGGCTTCAATCACGCGGAGGGCGAGGCGGCCGGCGTCGATGGGCCGAAGGAGCTGCCCGCACAGGCGCTCGACCACGCGTCGGGCCAGCTGATGGCTGCGGCAGCGCTGCTCGCGCGCGCGCGTCAGGCGCGCGAAGGCGGGAGCTGGCACGTGCGCGTCTCGCTGGCGCAGACCGGGCGTTGGCTATTCGGTCTCGGCCGCGTGCCCGCCGGATTGCGCGCACGCGAGCTCACCCTCGACGACGTGCAGGACCGCATCGAGGAAAGCGATTCCGCGTTCGGCCGGCTGAGCGCGGTGCGGCCCGCGGCGGAGCTCTCGGAGACGCCCGCGCACTACGCCCTGCCCGCGGCGCGACTCGGCAGCGCAGCAGCGGAGTGGGCGCAGAGCTGAGAGCGAGCGCGCGCCGCGCCGCGCGCGCCTCGGCTACGGTGCGCCGCCGCGATGAGCACCAAGCCCGCCGAGCCGAAGCTGCCCGAGTTTCCCGAAGGCTTGCGCCGCGTGTTCGCGGAACGCCCGCCCGGGCGCCTGATGGGACGCGGCCACCCGATCGGCGACTACCTCGAGGCCTACAACTGGGACCTGCTCGAAGAGCGCGACGGGTTCCTGCGGCTGCGCGTGCACCTGCCGCCGCAGGTACGCAATCCGCGCGGCGATCTGTTCGGCGGCTTCACGCCCACGTACGTCGATCTGGTCGCGCTGCTGACCTACCGCGCCGGCCATCCACCGGCGGCGCCGCGCGGCTGGCTGCACACGATGAGCATGCGCGTCGACTACTTCGAGCCGATCCGCGACGGCTTCCAGATCGAGAGCGAGGTGATCCGCAAGCGGGGCCGCAACGCCTGGATCGAGACGCGCTTCCTCGACGAGCACGCCACGCTGCTCGCGTTCGCGCTGACGACGCTGCGCGCCGCGGAGTGACGCGCGAGCCCCGGGGACGTTCCGCAACTAAGTCAACCAAACGGGGACGGGGCACGACTCCGGTCGGCCGTCGCAAACGAAAGCATGGGCGCGTCGAAGATCTACTCCGAGCGCTTGGGCGCCATCTCCGACGACCAGCTCGAGGCCGCCGCCGCGCGCCTCGGGCTCGGCCGTTTCGTGCGCGCCGCACCCGTGAGCGGCGGCCTGTTCGGCCAGAACGTCTTCCTGACGACGAGCGACGGCGAATTCGTCCTGCGCGGCGCGCCGCACTGGGTGCGCGGTCCGGCCGACAAGGCGTACCGCCGCGAGGACCGCTGGCAATTCGCGAAGGAAGCCTTCTTCGTTCGGCAGCTGCACGAGCACACGCGCGTTCCCGTCCCCTGGCCTTACCTGCGCGACGAGGCGTCGGACATCTTCGGCTGGCCCTACGCCGTCATGCCACGCATGCCCGGCTCGTGCTTCGATGATCGCGCGATCCGCGCGGCGCTGACGCCCGAAGCTCGCCGCGCCGTCGCCGCGGCGCTGGGCGCGATGCTCGCGGAGATGCAGCGCCTGACCTCCCCCTTCGCCGGCGACTTCGACGTGGACGCGATCGCCCTGACCGCGCATCCAGGCGGCACCACCCGACAAGTCATCGAGGAAGCGCGCCGCTGCGCGGCCTCAGCGCAGGAGAATGGCGCGATCGCCCCCTCCGATCTCCGCTGGATCGAGGACGCGGAGCGACGCGCGCTCACCGCGGCCGAGCGGCCGGCGACCTACCTGCACTGCGACTACAAGCTGAACAACCTGACCGTGTCGCCGTGCGAGGACGGCACGTGGCGTGTGACCGGCCTCTTCGACTTTCACGAGGCGCGCTTTGGGGACGGCTCGCTCGATCTCGTACGCCAGAGCTGCAGCTACCTCGACGCGGAGCCGGATCTGGCGCGCGTGTTCGTGGAAGCGCATCGGGCGGTGGTCGGCGCCGACCCGGAGCTGCGCCTCGTGACGCCGCTCCACGTGATCAACGATCGGCTGAAGATCTGGGAGCACTTCACGCGACCAGGCTCGCGCGCGCCGTGGGCCGCGGGCAAGACGTTCCGAGAGTGGGCGGAACCGTACGTGGCCGGCCTGCTGGCGCTGCTCTGACGACTCGTTGACTTAGTTGCGGAACGTCCCCGAGAGCTGCCGGTCGCTCGCGATGCGCACGCGCGCGCCGACGAGGTCTTCGTGCGCGAAGCGCTCCGCGAGCGCGGCGTCGCTCGCGCGCGCCCAGGTGCGCGCGCCACGCGGCGTGCGGCACGCGACGACCGCGGTCGTGAGCCGCCCGCGCTCCGCGTTCACGGTGTACGCCTCGACCTCGGCTTCGCCGCTGAAGTCGCCGTCGAATGCGCGCTCCGGAGTGGCGCGCACCTCGTCCGCGAGATCCGCGAATGCGAAGCCGTGCTCCGGCGGCGCGCCGCCGTACACGCCGGCGGCGTGCTTCGAGAAGAACCCGCCCACCGACGTGACGAGCGCGCGCGCGTCGCGCTGCTCCCGCAGCCGCGCGACGGCGGTCGCGATGGCGTGCAGCACGTAGCTGTTGAACGGGCCACCGCCGTAGGTGAGGCCGCCGGTGAGCGTGAGTTGGCGCTCGAGCGGCAGGCCGAGCGCCTCGGCCGTCAGCTGGACCGGCGCGGGGAAGCACGAGTAGAAATCCAAGAGCTCGGCTGCGCTCGGCTCGAGCCGCGCGAGCTCACAGGCGCGCTGCGCGACGCGCGCGAGCGGCGGCTCGGCGGCCAGCGTGTCGCGGCGCGACACCGCGCGCACCAGCACCGCCTGCACGCT
>DATBRS010000188.1:0-5848 GCA_036560185.1 Myxococcota bacterium | reverse complement strand
GGTGTCGCCGGAGTCGACGACCGGGGGCGAATCCTGCGCAAACGCCGGAGCGGCGAGCGCGACGGAGCCGAGCAACGAGGCGAGGGTGGCGCGACGCACGAGAGGTCTCCTGAAGAGATGTGCCGAGAGAAGCACAGTCAGGCCGGCCTCGGCCGGACTCGGTTCCCCTGGCGCGATTCCGGTCCCTGATAACACAAGTGCGCCCGTCTCGGAACGAAAACGGGGCATCGTTCTCGCGAACGATGCCCCGTCGTTCCCGCATCCCCGCTCGACGGAGATGCGAGAGTCGAAGGCTGTCAGTGCACCGGCGGAATGTCGTAGGCGCGCATTCCGTGCTCGCCGATGTCGAGTCCCTCCTCTTCCTCTTCGGGAGAGACGCGGACGCCGAGTAGCGCCTTGATCGCGTACCAGACCACGAGCGAGGCGGCGAGCGTGAATACACCGACGTAGACCACGCCCTTCAGCTGGACCAGGAACTGCGCCATCGGGCTCAACCCCGTCGCGAGCGCTGCGATGTTCGTGGCGATCGTGTCGTCATAGAACAAGCCGAGCGCGAGGGTTCCCCAGATTCCGTTCACGAGGTGCACCGAAAGCGCGCCCACCGGGTCGTCGATCTTCAGCTTGTCGAAGCCGAGCACCGCGAGCACCACGAGCACGCCCGCGATCGCGCCGATGATTGCGCCCGAACTGAGCGAAACGAACGCGCACGGCGCCGTGATCGCAACCAAGCCGGCGAGACAGCCGTTGAGGATCATCGAGAGGTCCGGCTTCCCGAGCACGACCCACGCCGTGATCATCGAGGTCAGGGCGCCCGTAGCGGCTGCGAGGTTCGTGTTCACCAACACATGTGCGATCGCGGTGCCGTTCATCGCGGCCATGGTCGAGCCCGGGTTGAACCCGAACCAGCCGAGCCAGAGGATCAGCACGCCCAGCGCCGCCGACGACATGTTGTGGCCCGGCATCGGCATCACCTTGCCGTCCTTCGAGTAGCGGCCGAGCCGCGGCCCGAGCACGAGGATGCCGGCGAGGGCGGCCCAGCCGCCGACGCTGTGCACCACCGACGAGCCCGCGAAGTCGCGGAAGTTGGCGCTGCCGAGCAGTCCTCCGCCCCAGATCCAGTGGCCCGTGATCGGATACATCAGAGCCACGAGCACGAAGCTGAACACGAGAAACGAGCCGAACTTGATGCGCTCGGCGACTGCGCCCGAGACGATCGTGGCCGCAGTGCCGGCGAAGACGAGCTGGAAGAAGAACTTCGCCCAGAGCGGAACCGGGGTCCAATTGATCGCGCTGTACACGCCTTCGTAGACCGAGCTCGAGAAGGGGTTCATCGCCGCATAGGCTCCGCCGAGAGCCGGCGAGTTGTCGGCCCCCGAGACGAAGAACAGGCCCTGCGTGCCCATGAAGCCGCTGCCATCGCCGAACATCAGCCCCCAGCCGATCGCCCAGAACGAGAGTGTCGACGCCGCGAACACGATGAAGTTCTTGGCGAGGATGTTGGTCGTGTTCTTGGCTCGGCAGAGGCCGCTCTCGACGAGCGCGAAGCCCGCGTTCATGAAGAACACGAGCATCGCGGTCACGAGCACCCAAACCGTGTCGATGCCGATGCGGAGGTCGCTCGCGCCCGACGTGAGCGCCGCGATCTGCTCCGGCGTGACGACCGCTGGCGCAGCTTCGGCGGCGACAGGTTCCGCCTCGGGTGCCGGCGCCGCCTCCGCGGGGGCCGCCTCTGCGGCGACCGCTTCCGCCTCGGGGGCGGGCGGAGTCTCCTGTGCAAAGCTCGGAGCTCCAAGCAAACTCGCGAGCGCTGCACTCAGCAGCAGCGACTCGCACGAGCGACGAATTCTCGCACCCAAGGTCTGGCCTCCTTCGATTCTGTCTTCGTGTTCACGCAGGCGTCTTGATGACGGCGCGCCCGCGCACAACGCAAGGCGCATGCCAGACCGCAGAAGCGCGATTTTCGACGTGAGTGAGCCGTTAGAGACACATGTGCCTGACGGTGCTGCCTGCGAGTTGTGCAGCGTTGCCTTGAAAGCGAAGCCCGGAGGGCGAGGTTGCGATGGAATGGCAAGCCGCTGACTTCGCGCGCCGCTACCCCGGTGCGCGCATCCTCCCGTACCAAGGCCGCTGGCCGCGCGTCGACCCGAGCGCCTGGGTCGCGCCCGGCGCCACGGTCGTGGGAGACGTCGAGATCGGGCGCGAGTCGAGCGTTTGGTATGGCTGCGTGCTGCGCGGTGACGTCCACGAAATCCGCGTCGGCGCACGCACGAACCTGCAGGATCTCTGCGTTCTTCACGTCACCAAGGACCGCTTTCCCTGCGTGGTGGGCGACGAGGTGACGGTCGGGCACCGCGCGGTGGTGCACGGCTGCCGCGTCGCGGACGGGGCGCTGGTGGGAATCGGCGCCGTCGTGCTGGACGGCGCCGAGCTGGGCGCGCTCGCGTGGCTGGCCGCCGGCGCGCTGCTCGCGCCCGGAGTCGCGATCGCGCCGCGCACGCTCGCCGTGGGCGCGCCAGCGAAACCGGTCCGCGAGCTGCGCGCCGAAGAGCTCGCCGAGCAGCGCGAGCGCACGCTCGAGTACGTGCGCACTGCGGCGCGGCACCGCGCGTCGAGCGCCGGCAGCTGAAGGGGCCGCAGCGGCGCGCGCCGTACACGGGCGGAGGGGCACCGCGCTGCGGTATGCCTCGGCCCTCTCCAACGGAGGAATCCATGGCCAGCGTCAAGATTTCCGATCGCCTCGAAGCACCCGCGGACAAGGTCTGGGACCTGGTCGGCGACTTCGGCGGCATCGGCCGCTTCTCGGCGGGCTTCAAGAGCATCACCTGCACGGGGGCTGGCGTCGGCGCGGTCCGCACCATCACGCTGCCGAACGACGCGCAGATCCAGGAGCGCTGCGAGCTGCGCGACACGGCGCGCCGCGTGCTCGACTACTCGATCGTCGCGGGCCCGATGCCGATCGCGAACTACCTCGCGCGCATTCAGCTGTTCGAGGACGGCAACGGCACGCGCGTCGAGTGGAGCAGCACCTTCGACCCGAACGGCATCCCCGAGGCGCAGGCGATCGCGATGATCGAGGGCGTCTACAAGGGCGGCATCGCCGGGCTGAAGAAGGCGCTCGGGGCCTGAGCCCGCGCCGCGCCGTGCGGCCGAACTCGTGCACGCTCGCTCGCGTCTTGGGTGGGCGCCGATACCTCCGCGCGCGCGCGAGGAGCACGACATGACGCCGGATCTACTCGCCCATCTCGGCATCGCGGCCGGAGCCGCCACGGGCTCGGGCTTGCGCGTCTACGGAACGGTCGCGGCGCTCGGCTGGCTGCAGCGCTACGGCGTGCTCGATCTGCCCGGCCCGCTCGAAGTGTTAGGGGCGACGCCGGTGGTGCTGCTCGCGAGCGCGCTCTACGTCGCCGAGTTCGTGGCCGACAAGGTGCCAGCCTTCGACTCGGTCTGGGACGCGGTGCATACCTTCGTGCGCGTGCCTGCCGCGGCGCTGCTCGCGTTCGCGGCCCTCGGCGACGCGCCGGAAGCGTGGCGCGCGAGCGCCTCGCTGCTTGCCGGCGGCGTCGCGCTCTCGGTGCACGGCCTGAAATCGGGCGCGCGGCTCGCGGTCAACGCGAGCCCGGAGCCCTTCTCGAACTGGGGGCTCTCGCTCGCTGAAGAGATCTCCTTCGCGGGGATCGTCTATCTCGTGATCGCGCATCCCGTCGCCTCGATCGCCGTGGCCGGGGTGCTGCTACTCGCGGGCATCGCGCTGATGTTCTGGATCGCGCGCACGATCCGGCGGCTGTTTCGCGGCTCGCCTCCGGGTTCGCCGGCCGCGTCGGCCTAAGCGCTCGCACGCAGCCGCAGCGCGGCGAGCGCGATCGCGGCGAGACCGGCCGCCCAGCCGAGCGCGACGGCGCGCTCGCTCACGCGCGTGACGACCGCCTCGGCCACGCGGCTCGCGTACGGCGTGCCGAGATCGACGGCCGTGCGCTCGGTGCGCTGCGCGTCGCTCCAGCGGAGCTCGGCGGCGCGCAGCGTGCGCGGCGCGAAGCGCTCGAGGAATGCGTTCTCGCGCACGGCGACGGTCAGATCGCGCGCGCGCCAGGCGGGATCGTCGCGATGCGCTTCCGCAGTCTCGACGTAGCGGTCGCGGCGGAAGACGTGCACGCGCAGCTCGTGCAGGAACGCGTCGCGCACCGGGCTGTGCTCGACGAGGAACGCGTCGTAGGGATCGGCCCCGCCCTCGGGCGCCGCCGCGCTCGAGCGCACGTTCGCGGCGAGCGCGGCGCCCGCCGTCGCTGCGCGCGCGCGATCGGCGGCCTCCCACTGCGCGGCGCTGAGTCGCGACGCGAACGCCCCCACACCGGGCAGCTCGTGCAGCACGCCGTAGTCGACGATGCCCGCTTCCTGGGAGTCGAGAGCGCCGAGTCCCGGTACGTTCCGTGCGATCCAGGCGACGCGCGCAGAGGTGTTGAGGCACGCAGCGCCGAGCAGCCCCCAGGCGAGCGCGAGCAGCGCGAGCGCCCGGCGCTGGCTGCGCGCACTCGGCCGCGCCCGCGCCCAATCGGGGCGCACTCCGAGCGCGAGCAGCGCGGGCCCGCCAGACGCCGCGAGCGCGTTCACGGCGATGTCGCGCAGATCTCCCACACGCGCGGGCACGAGCCACTGGATGAGCTCGTCGACCGCGCCGACGCTGCTCGCGAGCAGCGCTGCCGCAGGCGCGAGCAGCGCGTCGCGCCCGCCGTGGGCCAGCGCGCGCAGCGCCAGCGCGCCGAGCACGCCGTACTCGACCACGTGCACCGCTTCGACCGCGTTGCCGCGCAGCCGCCACGCCGTCGCCGCGTAGATCGCCGCGCCGAGCGCGAGTGTCGCGCACGCGCGCGGGCCGAGCGGTGCGAACGCGCGCCACGCGAGCGCGGCGGCGAGCGCGACGCTCGCGAGCACCGCGACCAGGAACGCTCGCGCGCCGAGCGTCGCCACCACGAGCGCTTCGAGCGCGCGCGCGAATGGCACGGTCGCGAAGATCAGCAGGGCCCAGGCTGTTAGGGACGTCCAGTCGCGCAGCGCGCCGGCGCGCGCCGCGGGCGCTTCGCTGGCCGAGCCCCGGCTCACGTCGCGCGCCTCGGATCGCGGCGGCTCAGCCGCCGAGCTTCTTCGCGGCGATCGCGCGCGCGAGGTTGCCGTCCATCTCACCCTTGTGCGCCTTCATCAGCGCGCCCATCACCTTCCCGATCTCCTTGGCCGACGCGGCCCCGCTGGCCGCGATCGCCTCGTCCACCCAGCGCGCGGTGGTCGCTTCGTCCGCGAGGCTCGGCAGGAACGCCTGCAGCACGGCGAGCTCCGCGCGCTCCGCCGCGGCCATCTCTTCGCGCCCGCCCTTCGAGAACGCCTCGATGCTCTCCTGCCGCTGCTTCTCCAGCTTGCGCAGCACGGCGATCGCGGGCTCGTCGGCGAGGGTGCTCGCGCCGTCCTTCTTCATCTCGTACAGGAACGCCGCGCGGATGTTGCGGAGCGCCGAGAGCCGCTCGGGCTGCTTCGCCTTGAGGGCTTCCTTCATCTCGTCGTTCACGCGCTCTACGAGTCCCATCCGTGCCTCCGATCGATCTCTCAGGGTGCGCGGCGCAACCTAGCGGCCCCGCTGCGGGATTCGCGTCGCGATCGCGCACGCGGCGCGAATCAGCCGGCGAGCACGGCGTCGAGGACGCGCCGAGCGGCAGGATCGGCGGGCGCGGCGCTCAGCGTGAGCAGCGCCTTCCAGAGACACCAGCCGCGGCCCCGCGCCCAGGTCGCGTCATCGAGGGCGACGTCGCCGCGGAACGCGGCGCGGCTCTCGGCCGAGAAGAACGTCCACGCGATCGCCAGGTCG
>DATBRS010000187.1:0-16095 GCA_036560185.1 Myxococcota bacterium | reverse complement strand
GCTTTCGTGCGCGCGGGCTGGTGTGCGCCCGCTCGCCGCGGGCGTGCGCTCTCGTTCAGCTTCCAGGATCTCGTGGTGCTGCGCGCCGCCAAGAGCCTGCACGAGGCGCGCGTGCCGGCCGCTCGTGTGAAGCGCGCGCTGCGCGCGCTCGCGCGCGAGCTCGGCGCGGAACGCGCGCTCTCGGGCTTGCGCATCGCGGCGGACGGACGGCGCGTGGTCGTGCACGAAGACGGCGCACGCTTCGAGCCCGAGAGCGGCCAGCTGCTGCTCGATTTCTCCGTCGACGCGCTCGCGCGCGAAGCCGAGCGAGTCGCGCGCGCGACGCTCGGCGTGCGCGAACCGAGCGGCGATCGCGACGCCGAGTCGCCCGCGCACGCCGCCGCGCTCGACGCGTTCTCGGAGGCGCTCGCGCTCGAGGAGCGCGACGTCGGCTCCGCGATGCGCGCTTACCGCCGCGCGCTTGCGCGCGACCCGAGCTTCAGCGACGCGGCGGTGAATCTCGCGCGCCTGCTGCACGAGGCCGGGCGCGCGAAGGACGCGGTCGCGCTCTATCAGCGCGCGCTCGCTCACGCACCCGAAGATGCGGAGCTCCACTACAACCTCGCGCTCGCGCTCGAAGACACCGCAGGCCCCGCGGCGGCGATGCATCACTACGAGCACGCCCTCGCGCTCGACCCGCGCTTCGCCGACGCGCACTGGAACCTCGCGGGCCTGCTCGAAGCCGCGGGCAGGAAGCAGGACGCGCTCCGGCACTACCGCGCGTACGCAAAGCTGACGCGCTGAGCGGCGCGCTCGTTGGCGCTTCCGAGGAACGCGCGTTCTGCGCGCGCGGAAAGCGCGTTCCCTCGCGGCGCTCCCGCCCGACCTCCTGCGCCGATGCCGAGCGCGAATTTCGCAGTGATGCCAGTGGCCTCCGCGATGCCGGCGCGATTGCGCGGTCGCGGTATCGCGCTTGCACGGCGAATCGCCCGAACGGTGGTTTCCGGGCCGCGGTACGCCGTCGAACCCGGGAGATCTGCGTGCTGCGAGCCGTTTTCGTCGCCTGCTCGTCGCTGCTCGTGGCGACCTCCGCCGTCGCCGGCCAGCTGCTCGGCGCCACCTACAGCACGATCATCGCGAGCACGCCGATCGTGCTCAGCTCGACCTCGGCGACCGGCACGCTCGTGGGCAACCAGTTCTCGCTCGACGCCGGCAGCTGGTTCGCGACGTCGTTCTGCGTCGGCCAGGGTGCCGGCTGCGCGCCTCGCTCGCGTCCCTTCGCGCCGCCGGTCACGCGTCTCGAGCTCACGCTCGGTGCGAACGGCGCGGTCGTGGGGACGCTCGGACAAGCCTCGATCTTGCCGACGGGCTCGCCGCCCGCCGGCATCCGCGGCAGCGCGCGCGTGCTCGCGAAGATCGGGAAGTCGCCGTCGTTCACGGTGCTGATCGTCCCGATCAACAGCGGCTCGGGCCTGACGTCCGCGACGCCGCAGACCCCGACGCCGTCGAACAATCTCTCGGTCACGATCGAGAACGACGTCTGGCATCTCGGCCGGGCGACGCAAACAGGTCTCACGCTCGGCGGCTCCGCCCAGCCGGACGTGGCCGCGAGCGGAAGCGTGTTCGTCACGGCAGCCGGAAACACGGTGGTCAGCTTGGTGAACCTCAGCCGGATTCGACTGCGCGGACTCACGCGCGAGACGTTCACGAGCCCGACCTATCTGCAGCTCGTCTACGCGCCCGAGCCGCAGCTCGGAGCGTTGCTCGCGATCGGAGCCGCCGCGCTCATGAAGCTCGGCCGGCGTCGCATGCGCTAGCGCCGTCCGGTCACGCCGCGAGCACTTCGGTCACCGCGCCTGGCTGCACCAGGATCCGCCACTCGCGATCGCCCGGCCGCGACTCGAGCAGCGCCGCGATGCCTTGCCCCATGGCGCGCGCGAGAGAATCCTCCGGCGCCGCGCGAAACAGCTCCGGCAGACCACGCGGATCCGCGGGCTCGCGCGCGAGGTATGCGCGGTAGTCGCCCGCGCGAAGCCAGCGCTGGAGCAGCGCCGCCGTGGGCGCTTCGCGCGGTAGCAGCCACGTGCGGGCGGCGGCGCGCACCCAGATCGCGCCCGGTGCGAGCTCGCGTGGATCCGCCAGGTCGCCGGCCACGAACAGCGGCCAGTCGAGGTCGCGCAGCGCTTGGAACGCGCGCGCCTGGCGGTCCGGCAACGTGCGGCTGCGGCGCGAGAAGAAGAACGCCCCCGGTCGCAGCTCGTAGATCGGCGCCGGGCCTCCCGCGCGCGCGTCGGCGACGCTCGCGAGCAGCGCGTGCAGTCGCTCCAGGCTCACGCGGCGCAACCCCGGGATTGGCGCATGCCGCAGACAGTTCGCGGCTCGAGCGCGCGTGCGCCAGCCGGAGCGCGCTCGCGGCGGCGCTAGTTGGCGCGCGTTTCGTTGGCCTCGATGCGCGCGAGGGCCAGCAGCCAGGGGTCCCAGCAGCTTTCGGCCGCATCCATCTCGGGCGCCGCCGCCGGGTCCGGCGTCGGCGCCGGCTCGGGATCCGGCTCCCGCGAGAGCAGGCGCAGCTCGTTCTCGTTCCAGTTCTTCATCTCGTCCCCCCCAAATTTCCCCGGTGCCTTCGGTCGGGGTATCGAGCCAGCCTCTTCCCGCTGCGGCGCGTGTCAACCACTGCGATGACGAGATTCGCGGCGCCGTCACTCGATGAGTGGCGGTACGAGAGCGACGCAGAGCGTCGCGTCTCGCTCGCGTCACGCAGAGGCCACACTCCGACTTCGCTCGGCTACGCCTCGCTGTGCGCGCCGCTGCGCGGCGCTTGCCGTGGCCGAGGGATGCGCGAACGCGGTTCCGTGGGGCGTCACGCGAGCGGAGGCCACTGTCCGACTTCGCTCGGCTATGCCTCGCTGCGCGCGCCGCTGCGCGGCGCTTGCAGATGCAGCGGCAAGCGCGCGCGGCGACGGTAGAATGCGCGTCACCGAGGGACTCGATGCTGCAACTGCGCGGGGCGCGCGCGGCGAACGATGCGCGCATCGCTTCACTGCTCGAAGTGTTCCGCCAGCGCGGTGTACGTCCGTCGGCCCTCTCCGCGCGCTTCCTGCACTTCGTCGACACCAGCGCGGAGCTGAGCCCCGACGAGCGGCGCGTGCTGGGCGCGCTGCTCGCCTACGGCCCCCGGGAAGACGGCGGAGCAGACCCCGAAGGCGTCACGCGCATCGTGGTGCCGCGCCTCGGGACGATCTCCCCTTGGTCGTCGAAGGCGACCGACATCGCGCGCACGAGCGGGCTCGCCAAGGTGCGCCGGATCGAACGCGGCGTGGCGTGGACGCTGGCGGGCCTCTCCGAGAGCGACGCGCAGGGCTGCACGGCCGAGCTGCACGACCGCATGACCGAGAGCGTGCTCGAGCGCGCGGACGACGCCGCCCGCTTGTTCGTGCGTGCGCAGCCCGCTCGCTTCGCGCGCATCGACCTGCTCACCGACGGGCGCGCCGCACTCGAGGCCGCGGACAAGCAGCTCGGCCTCGCGCTCGCGCCGGACGAGATCGACTACCTTCTGGCGGCCTATCGCGAGCTCGGGCGCGACCCGAGCGACGTCGAGCTGATGATGTTCGCCCAGGCGAACTCCGAGCATTGCCGGCACAAGATCTTCAACGCGGAGTGGTGGCTGGACGGAGAGCGGCAGGAACGCTCGCTCTTCCAGATGATCCGGAACACCCACGAGCGTTCGCCCGACGGCGTGCTCTCGGCCTATCGCGACAACGCGGCGGTGATCGCGGGCAGCGAGGCGACGCGCTTCCTCGCGCACCCCGAGACGCACGTCTGGACGCCGGTGCGCGAGCCCGCGCACATCGCGATCAAGGTGGAGACGCACAACCACCCGACCGCGATCTCGCCTTACCCTGGCGCCGCGACCGGCGCGGGCGGCGAGATCCGCGACGAAGGCGCGACCGGCCGCGGCGCCAAGCCGAAGGCCGGGCTCACCGGCTTCAGCGTCTCGAACCTGCGGATTCCCGGCGCCCTGCAGCCGTGGGAGAAGGACTTCGGCAAGCCGGCGCGCATCGTCTCGGCGCTCGACATCATGACCGACGGTCCGCTCGGCGCGGCCGGCTTCGCGAACGAGTTCGGGCGGCCCGCATTGTTAGGGTACTTCCGCACCTTCGAGGAGCGCGTGCCGGGCGCCGGTGGCGACGAGGTGCGCGGCTATCACAAGCCGATCATGCTGGCGGGCGGGCTCGGCGCAGTGCGACCCGGGCACGTCGAGAAGGCCGCGATTCCCGCCGGCGCGAAGCTGGTCGTGCTCGGCGGCCCGGCGCTGCGCATCGGGCTCGGCGGCGGCGCGGCGTCGTCGCTCGCCTCGGGCGCGAGCGACGCGGAGCTCGACTTCGCGTCGGTGCAGCGCGACAACGCGGAGATGGAGCGGCGCTGCCAGGAAGTGATCGACGCCTGCGTCGCCCATGGCGCCGAGAATCCCATCCTGTCGATCCACGACGTCGGCGCGGGCGGGCTCTCGAACGCGCTGCCTGAGCTGGTGCACGGCGCGGGACGCGGCGCGCGCATCGCGCTGCGCGCCATCCCGAACGACGACCCGGGCATGTCGCCGCTCGAGATCTGGTGCAACGAGGCACAGGAGCGCTACGTGCTCGCGATCGCGCCCGAGCGCATCGCCGAGTTCGAGGCGCTGTGCGCGCGCGAACGTTGCCTGTACGCGGTGGTGGGCGAGGCGACCGAGGAGCCGCGCCTGGTCGTGCACGATGCGCACTTCGGCGATGCGCCGGTGGACGTGCCGCTCGCGCTGATCCTCGGCAAGCCGCCGCGCATGGTGCGCGACGCGAAGCACGTGGCGGTGCGCCGCCGGCCGCTCGACTTGACCGGCGTGACGCTGGCCGATGCGATCCGCCGCGTGCTCCACCTGCCGGCGGTAGCGGACAAGACCTTCCTGATCTCGATCGGCGACCGCAGCGTCGGCGGCCTGGTCTCGCGCGACCCGATGGTCGGGCCCTGGCAGGTGCCCGTGGCGGACTGCGCCGTCACGCTCGCCGGCTTCGACACGCGCGCCGGCGAGGCGATGGCGCTGGGCGAGCGCACGCCGCTCGCGCTGATCGACGCCGCGGCCTCCGCGCGCATGGCGGTGGCGGAGTCGCTCACCAACCTGCTGAGCGCCGACGTCGCGTCGCTCTCGCACGCGAAGCTGTCGGCGAACTGGATGGCGGCCGCGGGGCACCCGGGCGAGGACGCCGCGCTCTACGAGGCGGTGCGCGCGGTCGGCATGGAGCTCTGCCCTGCGCTCGGCATCGCCATCCCCGTCGGCAAGGATTCGCTCTCGATGCGCACGGTGTGGAGCGAGGGCGGCGAGCCCCGCGCCGTGACCGCGCCGCTCTCGCTGATCGTCACTGCGTTCGCGCCCGTGCGCGACGCCAGCGCCAGCTGGACGCCGCAGCTTCGGACCGATCGCGGCCCGAGCCAGCTGTTACTGGTGGACCTCGCGCGCGGGAGGCTGCGCCTCGGCGGCTCGGCGCTCGCGCAGGTTTACGAGCAGGTGGGTGACGTCGGCCCCGATGTCGAGGCGCCCGAGGATCTGCGCGCGTTCGCAGCGGCGCTCGCCGAGCTGCGCGAGGCGCGGCTGGTGCTCGCCTACCACGATCGCAGCGATGGCGGGCTGTTCGCGACGCTCGTCGAGATGGCGTTCGCGGGCGGTACCGGCCTCGACGTGCGGCTCGAGGCTCCCGCGCGCGAGCTGCTCGCGGCGCTCTTCGCCGAAGAGCTCGGCGCGGTGCTGCAGGTGCGCGAGGCCGATCTGCCCGCGGCGCTCGCGATCTTCGCGCAGCACGGCTTGGCCAAGCGCATCGCCGCGATCGGCGCGCCGGCCGCCGGCGATCGCATGCGCGTCTTCGCGCGAGGCGCCCTCGCCTACGACGAATCGCGCGCGACGCTGCGCGGCTGGTGGAGCGCCACGACCCACGCGCTGGCGCGCCGCCGCGATGACCCGCAGTGCGCGGACGAGGAGCAAGCCGCGCGCGTCGACCTCACGGACCCCGGCATCGTGGTGGAAGCGCCGTTCGATTTCTCGGCGCCGGCGATCACGCGCGGGGCGCGGCCGCGCGTCGCGATCCTGCGCGAGCAAGGCGTGAACGGTCACGTCGAGATGGCCGCCGCCTTCCAGCGCGCGGGCTTCGAGCCGGTCGACGTGCACATGACCGACGTGCTCGACCGCGGCCTCGCGCTCGCGGGCTTCCGCGGCCTGGTCGCCTGCGGCGGCTTCTCCTACGGCGACGTGCTCGGCGGCGGCGGCGGCTGGGCGAAATCGGCGCTCTTCCACGCCCGCGCGCGCGACGCCTTCGCCGCGTTCTTCGCGCGCCCCGACACGTTCACGCTCGGCGTCTGCAACGGCTGCCAGATGCTGGCGCAGCTGAAGGAGCTGATCCCCGGCGCCGAGGCCTGGCCGCGCTTCGTGACCAACCGCTCGGGCCGCTTCGAGGCGCGGCTCGTGCTGGTCGAGGTGCTCGACAGCCCCTCGGTGTTGTTACGGGGCATGGCGGGGGCGCGGCTGCCGATCGCGGTCGCCCACGGCGAGGGCCGCGCCGAGTGCGAGCGCCCGCCTGGCATCGTGGCGGCACGCTTCGTCGACGGCCGCGGGCGCGTCGCGAGCGCGTATCCGGCGAACCCGAACGGCTCGGAGGACGGCCTCACTGGGCTCACCACGCCGGACGGGCGCGCCACGATTCTGATGCCCCACCCCGAGCGAATCTTCCGCACGTTGCAGCATTCTTGGCGTCCGGACGCCTGGGGCGACGACGGGCCGTGGATGCGCCTGTTCGTCAACGCGCGGGAGTGGGTGGGATGAAAGAGCTGGAGCTCAGCGCACTCACCGCGGTCTCGCCGATCGACGGCCGCTACGCGGCGCGCAGCGCGAGGCTGCGCGGGATCGCGAGCGAGTATGGGCTGATCCGGTATCGCGTCGGGGTCGAGATCGCGTGGCTGCGCGCGCTCGCGGCGCTGCCTGGCGTGCCCGAGGTGCCGCGACTCTCCGCGCGCGCGGACGCGTTTCTCGGCGCGCTCGTGGACGGCTTCGGCGAGGCCGACGCCGCGCGCGTGAAGGAGATCGAGCGCACCACGAATCACGACGTGAAGGCGGTCGAGTACTTCTTGAAGGAGCGGCTCGCGGAGCTGCCGGAGCTGGCGGCGATCTCCGAGTTCGTGCACTTCGCCTGCACCAGCGAGGACATCAACAACCTCGCGTATGCGCTGATGCTGCGCGATCTGCGCGCCGAGATCTCGCTGCCCGAGCTCGACGCGGTGATCGCCACGCTCGGCGCGAGCGCAGAGCGCTGGGCCGAGATCGCGATGCTCTCGCGCACGCACGGGCAGCCCGCCTCGCCGACGACGCTCGGCAAGGAGCTCGCGAACGTCGCGGCGCGGCTCGCGCGCGGCCGCGCGCGGCTCGCGAGCGTCGAGATGCTCGGCAAGCTGAACGGCGCGGTGGGCAACTACAACGCGCACCTCGCCGCGTATCCCGACGTCGACTGGGAGGCCGTGTCGCGCGCGTTCGTGGAGGGCCTCGGCCTCGCGTGGAACCGCTTCACCACGCAGATCGAGCCCCACGACTGGATCGCGGAGTGGTCGGACGCGATGGCGCGCCTCGACACCATCGGCATCGACTTCGCGCGCGACGTCTGGGGCTACGTCGCGCTCGGCGTGTTCCGCCAGCGCCCGGTCGCGGGCGAGGTGGGCTCGTCGACCATGCCGCACAAGGTGAATCCGATCGACTTCGAGAACGCCGAGGGCAACTTCGGCGTGGCGAACGCGTTGTTACGGCATCTCTCCGAGAAGCTCCCGATCTCGCGCTGGCAGCGCGACCTGACGGACTCAACCGTGCTGCGCAACCTGGGCGCGGCGGTGGCGTACAGCTCGGTGGCGTGGCAATCGCTCGCGCGCGGCCTGACGAAGCTCGACGCCGACCCCGCCGCGATCGCCGCCGAGCTCGACGCGGCGACGGAGGTGCTCGCCGAGGCGGTGCAGACCGTGATGCGCCGCTACGGCGTGCCCGAGCCCTACGAAAAGCTGAAGGCGCTGACGCGCGGGCGCGGCATCTCGCGCGAAGAGCTGGCGCGCTTCGTGGATGCGCTCGCGATCCCGGAGGAGGCGAAGGCGCGGCTGCGCGCGCTCACGCCCGCGAGCTACATCGGCCGCGCCGCGGCGCTCGCGCGCAAGCGCGAGGAGTGAGCGTGAGCGCGCCCGGCGATCGCCCGCAGCTCTCCGCGCGGGAGCTGCACGTACAAACGGTGTGCCTCGCGCTGATCGCCGCGATCGGCGTCGCGTTCTCGCTCTGGTGGCTGCGCCCCGTGTTGATCCCGTTCGTGATGGCGCTGTTCATCTCGCTCGCGCTCGGCATGGGCGTCGACCTGCTCGCGGAGCACGCGCGGGTGCCGCGCCGCGTCGCGCTCCCGCTCGTCCTGTCGCTGGGCGTGCTCGGCCTGATCGGCGTGGGCGCGCTCGTCACGCTCTCCGTCAACGAGCTCGCCGCGAACAGCGCGACCTACGGCACGAAGATCGCGGCGCTGGTCGACCAAGGCATCGCGCTCGCACCGGCGTCGCTGCGCGAGCAGCTCGGCGAGAGCGCGACGCATCTGCGCGAGATCCCGGTCGCGACGATCGGCGGCCTGCTCCAGACCGCGACGAACACCGTCTTCAGCTTGCTCTCGAACTCGCTGATCGTGCTCGTGTTCGTGTTCTTCCTGATGCTCGGCGCCCACGCCTTCAGCCGCCAAGAGCAGGGCACCTGGGGCGCGATCGTGCGGCGCGTGCAGAGCTATCTCGCGGGCAAGATCGCGCTGAGCGGCGTGAGCAGCGTGCTGGTCGGCATCACCTTCCTGTGGCTCGACGTGCCGCTCGCGATGGTGTGGGCGCTGCTCACCTTCCTGCTGACCTTCATCCCCGCCGTGGGCGTGACGATCGCGTTGTTATTGCCGTTACCGGTGCTGTGGCTCGACCCGGCGCTGAGCCGCGGCGAGTTCGTGGCCGCGCTGGCGATTCCCGGCGGCATCCACTTCGTCGCCAACTTGTTCGAGCCCAAGATCCTGGGCGACTCGCTCGGCCTGCACCCGATCACGATCATGATGGCGCTGGTGTTCTGGACGATGCTGTGGGGCCCGGTCGGCGCGCTGCTCGCTGCGCCGATGACGGCGGTGATCGCGATCTTGCTGGAGCGCTTCGAGGGCAGCCGGCCGATCGCGCAGTTGTTCGCCGGGAAGTTCGGCGAGATGCGGGACATGTTGTGAGCATCCGCGTCGAGGAGCCGCGCTGGCTGCGCTGGAGCCGGCGCGCGGTCACGCTGCCGGCGATCTACCTCGGCCTCGTGCTCGCGGCGGCGGGCCTGCCGCTCTGGCTCGCGCTCGCAGCGCTCGCCGACTTCGCGAACGGCGGTGCGCGCCGGCGCTGGCCGATCGTGCGCAGCGTCTGGCTCGCGCTCGGATACCTGTTCTGGACCTGCTTCGGCGTGACCGGCTGGGCCGGAGCGGAGCTGATCTCGTTCTTCACGCCGCGGCCGCGCTATCTGCGGCGGCTCTTCCGTCTCCAGCAGATATGGGCGCGCGGCCTGTTCGACACGGCGCGCCGCGCGCTCTCGCTGCGCGTGCACGTCGAGGAGGGCTTCGTGCCCGACGAGCAGCCGATCCTGCTGTTCGTGCGGCACGCGAGCCTCGTCGACGTGCTGCTGCCTGCGGTGTTCGTCTCGGGCCCGCACGACGTGCTGCTGCGCTACGTGATGAAGCGCGAGGTGCTGTTCGATCCGGCGATCGACATCGTCGGCCAGCGCCTCGAGAACGTGTTCGTGAGCCGCGGCAAGGGCGCGGCGGATCGCGAGGAGCGCGCGATCCGCACGCTCGCGAGCGGGCTCGGCGCACGCGAGGGCGTGATCGTGTTTCCGGAGGGCACGCGCTTCAGCGAGGCGAAGCGCGTGGACGCACTCGAGCGCATTCGCGCCTCGGGCGACGCGGCGCGCCTCGCGCGCGCGGAGTGCCTCCGGCACGTGCTGCCTCCGCGCAGCCGCGGCCCGCTGGCCGTGCTCGACGCCGCGGCGAGCGCCGACGTGATCTTCCTCGCGCACCGCGGCTTCGACGGCGCCGTGGGCCTCGCCGACTTGTTACGGGGCACGTTGATCGGCCGCGCGATCGAGCTGAAGACCTGGCGCGTGCAACGCGCGAGCGTGCCGCGCGAGCGCGAGGCCTGTCTCGCTTGGCTCGACGCGGAGTGGGCGCGCGTCGACGCCTGGATCGAGAGCCGCATCGCCGCGGAGCAGGTGCCGTCGCTGCGGTAGCGTGCGCGCATGGCTGGCGCACTCGCACACGCCGCGCTCGCGATCGCCGCAGCGATGCTCGCGCTCTGGCTGCTCTCGCTCGCGCTGCGCGATGCCAGCATCGTGGACATCTGGTGGGGGCCGGGCATCGCGCTCGGCGGCGCGGCGGCATGGCAACACGCGGGCGGCTCCGATCCGCGCGCGACGCTGCTGATCGCGCTCGCGGCGCTCTGGGCGCTGCGGCTCGGCGGCTACCTGCTCTGGCGCAACGCGGGGCATGGCGAGGATCCGCGTTATCAGGCGATGCGGCGGCGCTGGGGCTCACGCTTCCCGCTCGTCTCGCTCGCCAGCGTCTTCGCGTTCCAGGGCGTCCTGCAGTGGCTCGTCTCGCTGCCGCTGCAAGTCGGGGCCGCGGCGCCGGGCTACGCGCCGCTCGGCGCCCTCGACGTGCTCGGCTGTGCGCTGTTCGCGGCCGGCCTCGCGTTCGAGACGCTCGGCGACGCGCAGCTCGCGCGCTTCAGGGCCGACCGCGCGAATCGCGGGCGCGTGCTGGACCGCGGCGTCTGGCGGTATACGCGTCACCCGAACTACTTCGGCGACGCGCTCGCGCATTGGGGCCTGTTCGCGATCGCGCTCGCGACGCCGCACGGCTGGAAGACGGTGCTCGCGCCCGCGCTGATGACGTTCCTGCTGCTGCGCGTCTCCGGCGTCGCGCTGCTCGAGCGCAACATCGGCAAGCGCCGGCCCGACTACGCCGACTACCAGCGCCGCACCAGCGCATTCCTGCCGCTGCCGCCGCGCGCCTGACACTCGGAGCGACGCCATGATCCTCGACCTCTTCCGCATGGGCGGCCAGACCGCGATCGTCACGGGTGCGGGCAAGGGCATCGGCCGCGCCATCGCGCTCGCTCTCGCGGACGCCGGGGCGAACGTCGTGGCGGCGGCGCGCACCCAGGCCGACATCGACGACACCGCACGCGAGGTCGCGAAGCGCGGCGGCCGCGCGCTCGCCGTGAAGTGCGACGTGATGCAGCGCGAGGATCTCGAGGCGCTGGTGGCGCGCGCGCTCGGCGAGTTCGGCCGCATCGACACGCTCGTGAACAACGCGGGCGGCTCGCCGCCGAAGGCCGCGCTGCGGACCAGCGAGCGCGAGTTCGAGACCGCGTTCCGCTTCAACGTGACGACCGCGTTCCTGCTGACGCGCCTCGTCGTGCCGAAGATGGTCGAGACCGCGGGCGGCGGCAGCGTGATCAACATCTCGTCGGTCGCTGGGCGCGAGAACGCCGCGGGCTTCGTCGCCTACGGCACCGCCAAGGCCGCGCTCTCGTTCATGACGAGAGAGCTCGCGCAAGACTTTGCGCCGAGGGTGCGCGTCAACGCGATCGCGGTCGGCTCGGTGGAGACGGATGCGCTGCAGACCGTGCTCACGCCCGAGATCAAGGACGCGATGGTGAAGATGACGCCGATGGCGCGGCTCGGGCGCGTGGAGGACATCGCCGCCTGCGCGCTCTATCTCGCGTCGCCCGCTGCGAGCTACGTGACGGGCGAGATCGTGGGCGTGAACGGCGGCCTGGTCGGCCTCAACATGCGGATGCCGCGCGCGTTCGACTGATCTGTGCGGCGCCGCGTGCGCTCGCGGTGACGAAGCTGCACGCGGGTTTCAGCGCGACTGCCGGCGCGCTGCCTACGCGCTGCGCGAGCGCGCTCGCCGCGCGAACGAAGTGGTCAACCCGTCACACTCTTGCGTCTCCCTTGCGCCGATGAATCGCACGCCGCGCCCCCGGGAGAAGTCATGTTGCGGATCGTCACACTCACCGCCCTGCTCGCGCTCAGCGCGGGCGTGGCCCACGCGGACGACGGGAATCGCAGCGCCTACACGCGCGCGCAGGCGGAGCTCACGGAGCAGCTGAACGCCGTCATCACGAAGGCCGTCCCGAAGGATGCGCCGGCGCCGCCCGCGAAGGTGGACGCCGCGGCCGACGAGCCCGCGCTCCCGGCCAGCGAGCGCGCCTCGCGCTAGCGGCCGCGCTCCAGCGCCTCGCCGGCCTCGCGGCTCACCAGCTCGAACGCAGCGCGCAGATCCTCCGGGATCCTGCGCGCGCGCAGCTTTTCGAGATCGACGAACGCCCACTCCGTGTTCGCGGCGAAGTGCAGCGCGCCGTCGACCGCGCGCAGGCGCGTGTGCCGCACGCAGCGCGCGCCGCGCAGCTCGCTGAGCCAGGTGGTCTCGCGGATGCGCTCGCCGAGGTAGCCGCCGCGCTCGTAGTGCAGGTCCTGATGCCGCACGACCCAGACGAAGCCGCGCGCCCGCAGCGCCTCGAAGCCGAAGCCGAGCGCCGCGGCGTGCGCCTCCGCCAGCTCGAGCGTGATGCGGATCCACGCGAGGTTGTTCACGTGTCCGAGCTGGTCGATGTGTCTCGCCTCGATCTCCCGCTCGCGGCGGAAGATCGGGATGCGCGCGCCGGCGCTCATCCCGTGGCGAGCTTGACGAGCGCCGCGTCGGCGCCCGCGAGCACGAGCGAATCCGAGGGCTTGAGCAGCGCGCCGGGATCCGGCGGGAGCTTGAACTCGCCGGTCAGGGCGTCGCGCACCGCGATCACCTGGATGCCGAGCCGCGCGCGCGGATCGATCGCGAGGATCGACTTGCCCACCCAGTCGTCGGGCATCGCCATCTCCTGCACGGAGAAGCCCGGCGCGATCGGCGTGTATTGCAGCACGGTCGCGGTCGCGATGCGGTGCGCGAGGCGGAAGGCGGCCTCGCGTTCGGGGAACACGGCCTCGGTGATGTCGAGGCCCTCGAGCGCGCGCGCCTCGTTCTCGCTGCGCACCTTCGCGTAGATCTGGCGCACGCCGAGATCGCGCAGCGCGACGGTCGTGAGGATCGTGGTCGCGAGCGCTTCGGAGGTGCCGATCACCGCGGCGTCGACGGTGCGCGCGCCCGCGCGCTCGAGCACGGCGGGGTCGGTGGCGTCGCCCATGATCGCGCGGTCCGCCCAGTCGGCGTAGCGATCCACCAGCGCGCCGTCGCGCTCGATCGTCACCACCTCGTGCCCGATCTCCCGCATCGTGCGCGCGAACCACATCCCGAACGCTCCGAAGCCGACCAGCAACACTCGCATCTCCGTCGCCCTCCCCGATTCGGCGCTTCAGCCGATCAGCACTTCCTCGTGCGCGTAGCGGAAGCTCGCGCGGTGCGAGCGCAGCGTCATCGCGCCGAGCACGGCGAGCGGCCCGACGCGTCCGAGCAGCATCGCGGCCACGAGCGTGAGCTTGCTGCCCGCGGCGAGCCCCGGCGTGAGGTCCATCGACAGGCCGACGGTGCTGAGCGCGCTCTGCACCTCGAACGCGAGGCGCACGAGGTGCGCGCGCTCGGCGTCCACGCCCAGAGCGGGCTCGAAGGCGACCATCAGCGTGAGGAACGCGAGCAGGATCAGCACCATCCCGACCGCGAGGCCGGTAGCGCGGTTCACCGTCTCGTCGGGCACCGTGCGCCCCGCCACCGAGACGTGCGGTTCGCCGCGCAGCCGGGCCCAAAGCAACAGCGCGAGCAGCGTCGCGGTGGTCACCTTGGCTCCGCCCGCGGTCGAGGCCGGGCCGCCGCCGATCCACATCAAGCCGAAGGTGAGGAACAAGGACGCGTTCGTGATGCCGTCGTAGTTCACGCTGTTGAAGCCGGCGGTGCGCGGCGTGATCGACATGAAGAGCGCGTTCACCACGCGGTCCACGAAGCCGAGCGCCGCGAGCTCGCGATTCCATTCGAAGAAGAGGAAGAAGCCCGCGCCGCCCAGCACGAGCGCGGCGGTCGCGGCGAGCACGAGGCGCGTGTGCGTCGTCAGCCGGCGCTGGCGCTTGCGCAGGCGGAAGCGCAGATCCTGCAGGACCGGGAAGCCGATCCCGCCGACCATGATCAGGCCGCCGATCACGAGCAGCACGAGGGGATGACCGCGCTGACCCATCAGGTTGTCGGGAAACAGCGAGAAGCCGGCGTTGCCGAACGCGGATACGGCGTGAAACACCGCCAGCCAGAGCGCCTCGAGCGGGCCATGCGAGCCCCACCACAAGCTCAGCAGGAGCAGCGCGCCGGTGGCCTCGACCGCGATCGTCACGCCGAAGATCGTGCCTAACATCTGACGCGGCGTTCCGCGCGGCAGCACCGACGCGAAGCCGTGGGCCGCCTCCTCGACGTCGAGGCCGGAGCGGCGCCCGGCCGCGGTGGCCACCATCGCCGCGAAGGTCAGGATGCCGAGCGCGCCGCTCTGGATCAGCAGCAGCAGCCACAGCTCGCCCCAGAACGAGAGCACGTGCGGCACGTCGATCGGCGAGAGGCCGGTGACGCAGACGGCGCTGGCCGAGACGAACAGCGCATCGACCCACGACATCGGCGCGCTCTCATAGAGCCCGGGCAGGAACAGGAAGCCGAGCCAGCCGATCGTCACCAGCGCGAGGAACGAGACCACGAGCAGCTGCGACGCGGAGAGGTTCGCGAGCTCATCGAGCGAGCGCAGCGGCCGCGAGAAGAACGCGACGGGTTTCACGGGCGCGCAGGATAACGGCATCGCCGCCTCGGCGAGTTGACCCCACGCCCGGCGCCGCGCAACTTCGCACGATGCGCTGGCAGTCACTCGCATGGCGAGGCCACCCGAGCCTCGCGATCGCGCCCTTTGTGCTGCTCGCGGCCGCGTGCGGCGGCGGCGACGCGCCGCCGGGTGCAGTGGCGGACGCGGAAGCTCCGCAACAAGTCGCCGCGACCGCCGCCCCGCAGGCGAACGCAGCGGGCGCGCCAATCCCCGCGCCGGGCGAGTGGCAGCTCGCGGTCGCGAATGGCGTCGTCAGCGTGGACGCGTTCCAGGCGCCACGTCGGCCGCTGCTCGAGGCCCTCGCCGAGCGCGCGGGATTCGCGCTCGAGCTGACCGCCGGCGAGCTGCCGCCGCTCACGCTGCGCGTCGAAGCGAAGCCGCTCGAGCTGGCGCTACCGCTGCTGGTCGGCGAGCTCGAGTACAGCGCCGAGTGGTCGAGCGCGAGCGGCGCGCACCGGCTCGTGAAGCTCGTGGTCGGCGGGCCGCGCGCGCTCGCGCCGCCAGACGACGACCCGTCGCTCCGGCCGGGCGAAGTCTCCGACTCGCTCGAGCGAGCGCTCCGGGAAGCAGCCGACGACGAGAACGCGATGAGCGAGGAGGACGCGCTGCGCCAGATGCACGATGCGGACGCCGAGCTGCGGCTGAGAGCCGTGCTCGCGCTCGCGAGCGAGGGTGAAGGCTTGAAGGCGCTGGTAAGCGCCATCGAGAGCGACCCCGATCCGCGCGTGCGCGCCGCCGCCACCGTCGGCCTCGAGGACAGCGACGAGTTCGCGGCGGTGCAGGCGCTCGTGGGCGCGCTCGACGACCCGAACGCCGAGGTCGTCGTCGAGGCCATCGACTCGCTCGAGTTCGCGGGCGACGCGAGCGTCGTGCCCGCGCTGCAGCAAGTGCTCTCGCACCCCGACGCGCGCGTACGCGACGCGGCGGCGAAGGCGATTCGCTTGTTGGGAGAGTGAAGCCGCGCGTGGCGGCGGCGAGGAGGCGCGAATGATTCTCGATCACCTCATCCTGAACGCGAACGACGTCGCCGAGACCGCGCGCTTCTACACGGACGTGCTCGGCTTTCGCGACGAAGGCGTGAGCGAGCCGTTTCGCGTGCTGCGCGTAGCGCCGGAGCTCGTGATCCTGCTCGGCCCGTGGCCGACGGAAGGCGGCGAGCACCTCGCCTTCTCGATGCCGCGCGCCGAGTTCGACGGCGTCGTCGCGCGCGTGCGCGAACGCGGCATCCCCTTCGGCGACGAGTTCCAC
>DATBRS010000186.1:0-2032 GCA_036560185.1 Myxococcota bacterium | reverse complement strand
CCGAGTACGCGCCCGGCGCGAAGCGCGAGCTCGCGCGCGCGACGCGTTCGCACGCGACGGTCGAGATCGACGGCCGCGAGCAGGCCGAGTGCTGGGCGGCGCATCGCATCGGCGGCCGCCCCGACGTGGCGCTCGTGCGGGTCGCGCCCAATGAATCGGTCGAGGCCGCGTGCGCGGGCTGGGCGACTCCGGAGGTGCTGCACCGCCGCCGCTTCGCCCTGGCGCCCGGCGGCGCGCTCGCGATCAGCGACGACTTCGACGCGCGCGCGCCGCGCGCGCGCGCTTTCCTCCCGCTCGCGCCGGGCCTCGCCCCAACGCTCGCGGGCCACGTCGCGACGATCCCGCTGCGCGCGGGCGGCGTGCTGCGCATCGCGCTGCCGCAGACGCTCGCGTGGCGCATCGAGCGCGCCCCGTACTACCCGGAGTTCGGGCGCGAGGAGGAGCGCGCGGTGCTCGTGGGCGAGGGGAGCAACGTGGCGAGGGCGGAGTGGCGGTTCAGCTAGGGACGTTGGTTCACGAAGTTCGCGAGAGACCAGGGACGTTCATTCACGAGAACACGGTCAACGAACGTTCCCGAGCAGCTCCAGCAGCGCAGCCTCGTCGATCACCGCGACGCCGAGCTCGCCTGCTTTGCGCAGCTTCGAGCCCGCCGCTTCGCCCGCCACGACGTAGCTCGTCTTCTTCGACACGCTGCCTGTCACGCTGCCACCCGCGGCCTCGATGCGCGCCTGCGCGTCGGCGCGCGAGAGCGTCGGCAGCGTTCCCGTCAGCACGAAGGTCTTGCCGGCGAGCGGCCCCTCGCTCGTGGCGCCCGGCTCGCGCGGCGCGATCGCGGGCCAGCGCACGCCCAGCTCGCGGAAGCGCGCGACCTCCGCTCGATGCGCCTCGTCCGCGAAGAAGTGCGCGACGCGTTCGGCGATCACGGGGCCGACGCCGTCGATCGCCGTGAGCTGCTCGCTCGTCGCACTCATTAGGGCGTCGAGCTCGCCGAACTGCACGGCCAGCAACTCGGCCACGTTCTCGCCAACCTCGGGGATGCCGAGCGCCACGAGGAAGCGCGGCAGTGTCGTCTGCTTCGCGCGTTCGAGCGACGCCGCGAGGTTCGCGGCGCTCTTCTCGCCCATGCGCTCGAGGCCGCCGAGTGTGGCCGCGTCGAGCGCGAATACGTCGGGCAGCGCGGTCACGAGCTCGCGCTCGAGCAGCTGCGCGACGATCTTCTCGCCGAGCCCGTCGATGTCAAGCGCGCCGCGGCCCGCGAGATGCAGCAGGCGATTCTTCAGCTTCGCCGGGCACGCGCGATTCGGGCAGCGCGTCACCGCGTCGCCCTCGGCGCGCACGACCTCGCTGCCGCAGGCGGGGCACGCGCGCGGCAGCTTGTACGGCGCGGCGCCGGCCGGCCGCTCCGCCAGCACCACCGAGACGATCTGCGGGATCACGTCGCCGGCGCGCTGCACCACCACGGTGTCGCCGACGCGCACGTCCTTGCGATCGATCTCGTCTTGGTTGTGCAGGGACGCATTCGAGACGGTCACGCCGCCGACGAACACCGGCCGTAGCTTCGCGACCGGCGTGATCGCGCCGGTGCGCCCGACGCTCGCGAAGATCTCCTCGACGACGGTCGTCTCCTGGTGCGCGGGGAACTTGAACGCGATCGCCCAGCGCGGCACGCGCGCGAGCTCGCCGAGATCGCGCTGCAGGGCGAGATCGTCGAGCTTGAAGACCACGCCGTCGATCTCCATCGGCAGCGCCGCGCGTTCTGCGAGCAGCTCGCGGTAGTAGGCGAGCGCGCCGTCGAGGTCGTCGCAGACGCGCCAGCGCGGGCTGGTCGTGAAGCCCCACGCCTCGAGCGCGGCGACGAGATCGCGCTGGCGGGTCGCCTCGGCCGGCGCGCCCTCGCCGATCGCGTAGGCACGGAACTCGAGCGCGCGCAGGCGCTCGAGGTCGATCTCGCGCAGCTGGCGCAGCGCGCCCGCAGCCGCGTTGCGCGGATTCACGAACGGTTCGAGCCCGCGTGCGGCGCGCGACTTGTTGA
>DATBRS010000185.1:0-7789 GCA_036560185.1 Myxococcota bacterium | reverse complement strand
GCCGCGCGCTTCGAGCGCACGCCCGCGCGCATCGGCGCGCCGGCGCCGACGCTCGGCCAGCACACCGACGAGATCCTGCGCGAGCTCGGCTACGCGGAGCGCATCGCGGAGCTGCGCGAGAAGAAGGTGGTGGCTTGAGGCTGCGCCTGCGCGCGCGCCGAATCCCCGCGACATGAGCGCCCGCGCAGCCGCGCGGCCCGCCGTGCTGGTGGCGGCGTGCGCCGTCGGCGCCGGGCTCGGCGTCGATGCGCTACGGCGCGCGCACGAGCTGCACCTGCTCGGCGGCTTCGACCTTGCCGCGAATGTGCGCGGCGCCCTGCTGCTCGGCGTCGCGGCCGCACTCCTCTGGAGACCGCGCGGCTGGCTCGCGCTCGCTCAGGCGGCGCTCGCGCTCTGGGTTTACGCCGATCTCGCGCCCGTCGTCGGCGACCTCGCCGCCCACGGCTTCGCGGACCTCCGCCTGTGGCTGCGCCCGCTGCCGCTCGCCGCGTTCGCGTTCTTCCCGCTGGCGTTCTTCGGCTGGCGCGCGCTCGCGCGGAAAGGAGCGCCGTCGCAGGTGCAGCGCGTCTGAGCGGGTCCCGTCAGCGCGGCGCGGCCGCGAGCGGCTCATTCGCCCGCGGCGATCCGCCCTCGGGACACTTGAGGTTCGCTTCATTGCCCTCGCCGTCCACGCGAATCGCGTCGAGCTCGCCGTCGGCCCAGCAGAAGCGCGAGTACTCGTAGCCGACGATCACGCCACCCTTCATCGTCCGGTGCGCGCCGGCGCGATCTGCGAGCGTGAGATCGAGCGTGCTGCCTGCCAGCAGCCCCTCGTTCAGCTCCTGCTGGAATCCACCCCGGACGTCGCGGTAGGACTCGAAGTCGTAGGCGAGCACCGCGGCCGTAACAATTCTCAGATCGCGGTCGTGGCGAGCGCGCGCGTAGATCTCACGCAGCGCCGAGCCCTCGGGGCTCTCGCGCAGCTCGCGGGCGAGGCGCATCGGGCTCGCGACCCGGAGCACGACGTAGCGCGCCGTCGTGAATTCCTTGCCTTCGGACTCCTGCAGCGCGCTCGCGAGCGCCTCGTTGCCGGTGGCCAGCTTCGAGAGGTTCGAGCGCGAGATCTGCTGATCCTCGCTCGCCTCCATGCGCACCTTCAGCGAGCTCCAGCCGGGATCTTCCTCCTCGCGCGCGTACGCGGAGTTGTCGCGCAGCCGCGGCACGCGCTCGACGAGCCCCTTGCGCAGCTTCGTTCCGACGGAGCCGAGCGTCGCCTGGCTCGCACCGCTCGTGCGATAGGAGTGCCCCGCGACCGTCAGCACGAGCGGTGCCGTCGCCTCCCAGGCCGCGATCGTGAGCCCGACGAACGAGACGAGGGCGACCAGGGCGAGCGCGCTGCGAATCGCTTGCTTCATGGGGCACCTGCAGTGCGCCGATGACTCTTCGCTCAGCGCGGCCGCGGCGCTGTGAAGCGCTTCACTCGCGCGGCGGCGCGGGCGCCTTCGAGAGCAGCTCGCGGCCGGTCGCGGCGAAGCCCTCTTGGACGTAGAGCTCGCGCGCCGCGTCGTTTCGCTGCTCGACCTCGAGGTGGAGCTTCGCCACTCCGAGCGTGCGGGCTTCGGCTTCCAGGGCGCGCAGCAGCGCGCGGCCGAGGCCGGCGCCCCGCTTCTCGGGCGCCACGTAGAGCTCGTCGACGAAGGCGTCGCGGCCGCGGAACTCGATGCTGAAGCCGAGGCAGAGCGCGGCGTAGCCGATCGCGCGCTCGCCCTCGCGGGCGATCAGCAGCGCGCCGGCGCGCGAATCCGCGAGCAGCGCGGCGACGGCATCGCGCAGCGCAGCGTCGCCACTTGCGTAGCCCTCCTCGCGCTGGAAAGAGTCGACGAGCGGCAGCAGCTCGGCCAAATCATCAGGTCCGGCGCGCTCGATCGCGATGCCGCCAGGTGCGGCGGACGTGTCACCCGTCGCGCCCACTCGCGGTGACGCCTCGCGCGCGAGCGCGCGCCACGCGAGCGCACCAGTGGCCAGCGCGAGCAGCTCGCCCGCGTGCAGCGCGAAGCCGAGCGCGCGCGGTGCGCCGACGATCGCGAGGCTCACGAAGCGCGCGCTCGCGAGCCCGCCGTAGAGCGCGAGCTGCGCGGCGAGCCCTGCGCGCACGAGCGGTTCGGCCGCACGCGCGGCGGCGAGCAAGAGCGCGCCGCACGCGAGCTGCATGCCTCCGTAGACGGCGCGCGCGTCGTTGTCCGCGGTCGCGTTCACGAGCGCAATGCCGACGTGGGCGGCGATCTCCTGTGGTGCAAGGAGAAACGCGAGCCCGAGCGCGAGGAAGGGCAATGCGCTGGCGAAGAGGACGAAACGTGCGAGGCGCATGGCGAGACAGTAGGCGCGCGCGCCGCGCGGGCGGTCACTTGATCGAGGTGGCGAACTCGGCCAGCGCCCGCTCAGGGCGCGCGCCAACCGATCACGTCGTAGCCGCGCTCGTGCAGGCAGCGGTCGACGTAGCGCCGAAACACGGGATCGGGGCCGCCGCGCACGCGTCCCGGATGGAAGAGCGCGCCCATCGCCGAATGGGTGGCCGCGCCGGCCGCGCCGCCGGCCGCACCGCGCGCCGCGCCGCGCCCCACCGCGGCTCCGACGGCGGCCCCGGTCGCGGCACCGGTCGCGGTGCGCGTGGCAGTGCCTTTCGCCACGCCCTCGGCTGCGCTGTGGCTGCCGCCTCCGACGCCATCCGACGCCAGCGCCAGGCACTCTTCGATCTCCGCTTGCGCCTGCTCGTGCCCCGCGCGCTCGAGCCGTTCGTTCGGATACAGGACCGGGCGCGGCGTCGCGCAGGCGAGCGCCAGCAGGGTCCCCGGGAGCAGCAGGGCGAGACGGCGCATGCGGGAGCCTCCGAAGCGTTGCGAACCCGGCGCGCCGGCCGCGGTTGCGGGGCGCGTCCGGGTCACAGCGGCAGCGCCATTCCGCGGAAGGTGAAGAACACCGCGCCGAGCAGACACAGCCCCGCCCACAGGAAGTCGAGCCCGATCGGCACGCGCATGAAGCCGATCGCGAAGGGCACGAACACCAGCAGCGTGATCACTTCCTGCAGGACCTTCAGCTGCGGCAGCGTCATCACCGCGAAGCCGATGCGGTTCGCCGGCACCTGCAGCTGGTACTCGAAGAACGCGACGCCCCACGAGAGCAGCGCCGCGATCCACCACGGCTTGTCGGCGAGCGTCTTCAGGTGGCCGTACCAGGCGTAAGTCATGAAGAGATTCGAGAGCGCGAGCAGGCCGATGGTCTGGAGCACGGGCGTCATCGAGGTTCGATCCTTTCCGAATGATCGATCGAGAGGGCTACGCGGGCGGCCGCCGGTCAGCCCGCCGCGAGGCCGAGCGCGGCGATCGCGGCCTTGGCGACGGCCGCGTCGCGCGCCTGGTCGGCGCCCGAAACGCCGATCGCGCCGAGCAGGAGGCCGTTCTCCACGATCGGGTAGCCGCCGTCGGCGGCGACGTAGCCGTCGATGCGGTCGATGATGCGCTGCTCGCCGGCGGGAATGCTCTCGACGTACTCCTTCCACGCGAGCGTCGACATGCCGGTGTTCACCGCCGTGAACGCCTTGTCGCGCGCGGTGTGGGCGGCGATGCGCGGTGCGCCCTCGAAGCTGAGCCAGCCGACCAGCAGCGCGGACGAATCCAACACCGCGATGTGCACGCGGATGCCGAGCTCGCGCGACTTCGCGGCGGCCGCGGCGATCAGCGTCTCGGTGGCAGCGGTGGTGAGCGTCGCGCGCGGTGCGCCGGCGGGCATGGCGTTCTCCTTGTTACGGACGTTGACGCAGCGTGACGCGCAGCTCGCGCAGCGTGCGCAGCGAGAGGCCGGGCAGGTACTCGGGCGTGAAGCCCGGCGCGAGCGCGATCGCGTCGAAGCGCTCCAGCAGCGCGCCGAACGCGAGCCGAAGCTCGAGGCGCGCGAGCGGCGCACCGATGCAGTGGTGCTCTCCCTGGCTGAACGCCATGTGCGCGCCGGCGTTCGGTCGGCGTAGGTCGAGCGCGTGCGGATTCGCGAACACCTCGGGATCGCGGTTCGCAGCGGCGAAGCGCGCGTGCAGCATCGCACCTCGCGGGATCGTGACGCCGGCGAGCTCGGCGTCGGCCAGCGCGTAGCGGAAGAATCCTTGGCTCGGCGATTCGAGGCGCAGCAGCTCCTCGACGAAGCCGCGCAGCAGCGCGGGCTCGCGGCGCAGCTCGTCCGCGACGGCCGGATGCCGCGCCAGGTAGAGCACGCCCGAGGCGATCGCGCTGGTCGCGGTCTCGTGCCCGCCGACGAGCAGGTGCTCGGCGATGCCCATGCGATCCGCCGGAGAGAGCCGAGAGCCGTCAGGCAGCGTGCCGTGCACGAGGTCGCCGAGGATGTCCTCGCGCGGCGCGCGTTCGCGCTCCGCGAAGTGCCGCGCGAGGTAGCGCTGCAGCTCGAGGCCGAGCCGCGCGACCTCGAGCTCGCGCCCCCGCGAGAGCGCGAAGCCGAGCGGCTCGACCCACGCGTCGCTCCAGCGCTTGATCTCCGGCACGTCTTCCGCCGGCAGGCCCAGGCGATCGGCGATCACGTGCATCGGCAGCGGCGCCGCGAAGCGCGCGATCAGCTCGCACTCGGGCGTCTCGCGCAGCGCGTCCGCGAGCCGCGCCACGATCGCGCGCAGCAGCGGCTCGCTCGCGCGCACGCGGCTCGCGGTGAAGGAGCGGTTCACGAGCGCGCGGAAGCCGCGGTGCTCGGGCGGATCGGTCTGCAGCTTGGTGTTGCGCGCGAAGCCCTCGCGCGCGAGCAGCTCGGCGGCTTCGGGGTGCCGGAACATCGAGAAGCCGGCCTTGCCGAGCAGATCGTTCGACCAGATCTCGGGATGCGAGAGCACGTGCTGGAGATCGCGATAGCGCGTCACGACGTACGCGTTGATCTCGGGCATGAAGTAGACGGGCGCCTGGTCGCGCAGCACGTCGTAATAGGCGTACGGATCCTGCTGGACCGCGGGATCGAGCAGGCTCGCGTCGGAGGGCTTCATGCTGCGCCCGCGGCGCGCGTCCAGAGCGCGCGCGGCGCGCGTACGGTGGGGCTGTCGGTGCGCCAGGCGACGTCGCAGTCGAGCGCGAGCTCGGGCGCGAGGCGCAGCAGCGCGCCGACGGCCAGCTCGGCTTCGAGCCGTGCGAGCGCTGCGCCGAGGCAGACGTGCCGCCCTCCGCCGAAGGCGAGCGAGCGTTCGGACGGGCGCGCGAGCTCGAACTCGTCGGGGGCCGCGAAGCGCTCGGGATCTCGGCTCGCCGCGGCGATCGAGATCAGCACGTTTGCGCCCGCGGGCAGCGCGACGCCGCCGAGCTCGGTGGCGCGCGCCGCGAAGCGGCTGCACGAGAGCGCGGGCGGCTCGAAGCGCAGCGTCTCCTCCACCGCGCTCGCGAGCAGCGTTTCATCCTCGCGCACGCGCGCGAGCTGCGCGGGGTGGCGGTGCAGGCACAGCATCGTGTTCGCGATCAAGCCGGTGGTGGTGTCGATCGCGGCGGAGACGAGCAGCACCGCGTTGGCGACGATCTCGAGCTCGGAGAGCGCGCCGAGCTCGGCATCGGGAGCGCGCAGGCGCGCGAGCAGGCTCTCGGGCGGCGCGGACGCGGCGCGCGCGCTCGACTCGAAGAAGTAGCTCGCGAGGCCCGTGAGGAAGCCGCCGCCCGGAGCGGCCGAGTCGCTCGGCGCGAACAGCGGCTCGACGCGCTCGCGCCATTCGCCGGGATCGACGCGGAACAGCTCGCGGATCACCTCGGACGGCAGCGCGAACGCGAAGCGCGCGACGAGATCGATCGGTGCGTGCGCCGCCTCGCGCGCGACTCGCCGCGCGAGGCGCTCCGCGCTGCGCGCGATGAACGGGCGCAGTGCCTCGACGCGGCGGGGGGTGAACTCGCGGCGCACGAGGCCGCGCGCACGGTCGTGGGCCGCGCCGTCCTGCGCCATCAGCCAGTGCGTCATCACGTCGTGCAAGAGACCGGTGCGCGCGCCGAACGACTCCGCCACGCCGCTGCCCGCGTGCAGCTCCGGCGCGCGCAGCGCGCGCTCCGCCTCGGCATAGCGCGTGACCACGAACAAATTGCCCGGCAGCGCGTGCACCGCAGCCTGCTCGCGCAGCTTCGCGAGCGCCGCGTGGACGTCCGCGCGGCGGTGCAGCTCGTAGATGTCCCAGCCCGATGCGAACGACACGGCCCGCGCATGTTGACGTAGCTTCGCCGCACGCGGCGGGGGAATACTCGAGCGAGAGTCGCTCCCGATCGCAGCTCGAGAATCCGCAAGCGGTCCGCGCCAGCACCAGCTGGCGCAGGCCGCGCGCAGTGAGCCGTAGGCGAACGGAGCCCAGACGAAACGGAGCCCAAACGAAATGCGAGCGGTGCGATACGAGAACGGCGCGGTGCGCGTGGTCGAGGCGGCGGCGCCGCGCGGCGAGGGCGTGCGCGTGCGGGTGCGCGCCTGCGGCATCTGCGGCAGCGATCTCGCGATGCTCGACGGCGGCTTCCCGATCAACGGGATCCCGGGCCACGAGATCGCCGGCGAGCTGGCAGACGGAACCGCCGTCGCGATCGAGCCGGTCGCGCCTTGCGGCGCCTGCGAGTTCTGCCGCTCGGGCGATTATCAGGTGTGCCGCGCGGGAGTCGACGTGATCTATGGCGTCGGCCGCGACGGCGGCATGGCGGACGAGATCCTCGTGCCCGCGCGCTGCCTCGTCGCGCTGCCGCGCGGCCTCGATGCGCGCCACGCCGCGCTGGTCGAGCCGCTCGCCGTCGCGGTGCACGGCCTGCGCCGCGCCGGCCTCCGCGGCGGCGAGCGCGTCGCGATCGTGGGCGGCGGCGCGATCGGTCTGTGCGCGCTGGCGGCGGCGGTCGCGGCGGGCTGCGCCGTGAGCCTGCACGCGCGGCACGACCGTCAGCGCGAGGTCGGCGCGCGGCTCGGCGCGGGGCCTCCCGCGCCGGGCGAGGTGGACGTCGCGATCGACTGCGCCGGCACGACCGAATCCCTCGCGCAGTGCGCCGAGCTGTTACGGCCGAACGGGCTCCTGCTGCTGCTCGCCGCCGCCTGGGGTCCGATCGCGCTGCCCGGCTTCCGCTTCGTGGCGAAGGAGCTCGCGCTGACGGTCGCCTCGATGTACGGGCGCAGCGCACAGGGCCGCGACGTCGATGCGGCTGCGGCTCTGCTGGCCGCGAAGCCCGCGATCGGCGAGCTGCTGATCACGCACCGCTTCCCGCTCGCTGCCGCCGCGGAGGCCTTCCGCACCGCGCGCGATCGCAAGGCGGGGGCGATCAAGGTCGTGCTCGAGCCGAGCTGACGCGAGCCGCGGCTGGGAGACCGACTCGGGCTGCGCGATCACCGCACATCGAGGGTCCAGCGCACTCCGAGGCCACTGTTCGACTCCGCTCGGCTCCGAAGACTCCGCCTCGCTGCGCGCTTCGCTTGCTAGGCGTGATTGCGCAGCATCAGCTCGTTCGGGTGTGGATCGAGGTAGAGCTGCTGCGCGAGGTACTCGAGCTCGAGCTGCACGGCGTAGTGGCGCAGCATCGTCACCGGCACGATCAGCGGCAGGCAGCCGGCGCGGTAGTCGGCGATCTGCGCGGCGAGCGACGCGCGCACGCTCGCGTCCACGCGCCCGCGCAGATAGCCGACGCAGTGATCGAGCACGTTCACGTGCCGGCCGCGCGTCGCGCGCACGGCGAGCGCCCGCATGAACGCGCGCTCGTAGCTCGCGCGCAGCTCCGCGCGCGGCGTCTGCTTGGCGCGCGCGACCATGCGCCCGAGCGCGCGGTACGCCTCC
>DATBRS010000184.1:0-7595 GCA_036560185.1 Myxococcota bacterium | reverse complement strand
TGCCGTCCGCGCCCCACTCGCGGGCGAGCGCGCGCGCGAAGCCGCGCTGGGCGGCCTTCACCGCCGCGTAGACCGGCAGCCGCGCCTTGCCCTCGAAGCCCGCCTGCGAGGTCAGCACCAAGTAGGCGCCGCGCGCGGCGCACAGCGGCGCGTGGGCCGCGCGCGCGAGCCAGTAGGCGCCGCGCAGCGACACCGCGACGTGGTCGCGCACGTCGGCGAGCGGCACTTCGCGCAGGCTCGTCGGCATGGGCGAGAGGCCGCTGGTCGCGTTGTGCGCGACGGCATCGAGACGCCCATCCGAGGCGATGACCTGCGCGATCGCGCGCGCGACCGAATCGCCGTCGGCGACGTCGCAGGCGACGAAGCGCCCGCTGCCGCCGGCCTCGCTCACCTCGCGCGCGACCGCTTCGCTCTCTCGCGCGCGCCGCGCCGCGATCCAAACCCGCCAGCCCGCCGCGCCGCACGCGAGCGCGATGCCGCGGCCGACGCCGGCGCTCGCGCCCGTGATCACCGCCACGCGCGGCGCGCTCACCACGTCCTCCCGCAATCGGCCGCGATCGTCTGCCCGGTGATGCCGCACGCGTCGCCCGCGAGCAGGATGCGCAGCGCGCCCGCGACCTCGCGCTCGAGGGTTCCCGGGAAGCTCGCGAGCGCAGGCGCCGGCGCGACGGGGCGCTGCGGCGCGAGCCGCGCGCTCGTCACGACCGCGTTCACGCGCACGCCGCGCGCGCCTTCGGAGCGGGCGAGCGAGCGCACCAGCGCGCAGGCGGCATCCGCGACCGCTGCCTCCGGCGCGAAGCCTGCGCAATCGAGCGGCGCGGGGCGCTCGACCAGCGCGACGATCGCGCCGCCGTCTGCGCAGCGCGCGGCCGCGACGCCGAGTGCGAACACCCAGCTCGCGATCGCGTCCTCGGTGCGCGCGAGCCAGGCGTCGAGGCCGGTCGCGACGAGTCGCGCAGGCTCGGGGCGCGCGCTCCACGGCGCGACGACGATTTGGTCGGCCGGCGCCAGCGTCGCGACGGCGTCTCGCCAGGCCTCCAGGGCATCGACACGTCCAGGGATTGGGCTGAGCACGGCGCTCAGCCGGTCCGCGAGGTCGCGCACCGGAGCGTCGTCGGATCCGATGACGATTCGCGAGAGCTGCATCGAGGCCACGGTAGTGCGGGAGGCCGCTCGCTGCTGTCGCGGCGCTGCAGCTCACGACGTCGCGGGCGCGCGGGTCGAGGTGCTGCAACGCGTCGCCGCGGCTCGTCGCGATCGCCGCGAGGGCTTCGGCTCCGCGGGGCCCCGCCAAGCGCTCCCCGCCGGCCGCAAGAGCCTTCTTCGAGATCCCTGCTAGGTTGCGGGTCGCGAGAGGCGTCCGCCGGCCTGCTGGCCTTGGCTATCGCCCGACCCGTTCTCCGTCGTATTCCCTCTCGCCCGATGAGTGAAGAGCCACGGCTCTCACCGCGGGACATGTGCGACGGAACCCTCGCGGCTGGATTGTCCGGCTGCGCGACCGGAGCGAAACGCGCGCCGAGAAATCGTGCGCGCGCACCAAGGACTCAGCATGAAGAAGATCTATGTCGGAAATCTCCCGTTCACCTCGACCGAGGACGAGCTGCGCGCACTGTTCGCGCGGCACGGCTCGGTCGAATCGGTGGCGGTCATTACGGACCGCGAGACGGGCCGCCCGCGCGGCTTCGCGTTCGTCGAGATGGCGGACGCGACCGCAGCAGCGGACGCGATCAAGGCGCTCGACGGCACGCAGCTCGGCGGCCGCGCCCTGCGCGTGAACGAAGCGCAGGATCGCCGCGAAGGTGGTGGCGGCGGCGGTAGCCGCGGCTTCGGCGGCGGCGGCGGCGGCGGTGGTTATGGCGGCAGTGGCGGTGGTGGCGGCGGCTTCCGCGGGCGCCGGTAAGCCGAGACTCCGAGCGGGCCGGCGCACGCCGGCCCGCGTTCGTCTCCCTCACCGGAGCAGCCGATGGCCAACTCGACCCGCATGTCGATGCAGAAGCGGATGCGCGAGCAGAAGAAGCAGGAGAAGGCCGCGCTGAAGCGCGACCAGAAATCCAACAAGAAGGGCGAGCGCGGCAATGATGTCGCGAGCGCCGACGACCTCGCCGACTACGGCGCCGTGCCCGCCCCGTTCTCCGACAAGCCGAGAGATTGAGCGGGTGCGAATCGAGACCTCTCGCGTTTTCGTGAGCTACGACCGCGCCCACGACGGCGACCTGCGCGACCGCCTGCTCGCCGAAGCGCGCGCCGGCTCGCTGTTCTCGGTGGCCGCATGCTCCGAGGCGCCCGCTGCCGCTGACGACCTCGACGAGCGCACGCGCGAACGCATCGCGGCCGCGGACGCCGTGATCGTGATCTGCGGCGAGCACACCGACGAGTGCTCCGGCGTGAGCAACGAGCTGCGCGTCGCACGCGAAGAGCAGAAGCCGCACTTGTTGCTGTGGGGCCGACGCGCGGCGATGTGCAAGAAGCCCGCGGGCGCGCGCCTCGACGACAGCATGTACGGCTGGACGCCGGACATCCTGCGCGCGCAGCTCCAGATGTTGACGCGCGTGAAGCGCGACGTGCCGGATCACCTGCGCCGCCAGCCGAGTACGCCGAAGCCCGGCGCCTGAGCGCGCGCCAGGGAAGCGGCGTCAGGGAATCAGCAGCACACGTCCGAAGGCCCTGCGGCTCTCGATGAACGCGTGCGCGGCAGCCGCGTCCCGCAGCGGAAACGCGCGGTCGATCACCACCGCGAGCTTGCCGGCGGCGACGTCTTCCACGTGGCGCTGGATCATGTCGTGCACGCGATCCGTCGCCATCTCGGCGCCGAGGAACACGCCGATCAGGCTCTGATTGCCCTGCATCAGCGTGGATACGTCGTGCTTCACCAGCTCGCGCCCCGCGCGCCCGACCCAGGCGATGCGCCCGCGGTAGGCGAGCGCGGCGATGCTCTGCTGCAGCGTCGAGCCGCCGATCGGGTCGACGATCACGTCGGCGCCGCGGCCATTCGTGATTCGCTTCACCTCGCGCACCAGGTCGTCATCGCGGTAGTTGATGCCGTGGTCGATGCCGAACGGCCGCAGCCGGTCGAGCTTCTCCGCGCTCGACGCCGTCGCCAGCACCGTGGCGCCGGCGCGCTTGGCGAGCTGGATGGCGGCGAGGCCCACGCCACCGCCGCCGCCCTGCACGAGCACCGTCTCGCCGGCGCGCAGGCGCCCGAACTCGAACAGGCAGTCGTCCGCGGTGCCGAACGGAATCGGCGTGCACGCGATCGCGCGCAGATCCGCGCCGGCCGGCACCACCCAACAATTGCGCCCCGCGACGGCGCGCAGCTCGGCGTGCGAGCCGGCGGCGTCCACCGTCACGACGTTCTGTCCGACGCGCAGCTCCTTCACCTCCGCGCCGACTTCGACGATCTCGCCCGCAGCCTGATAACCGACGACGTGCGGGCGGCTCGCGAGCGGCGCTCCCACGCGGTGCAGCAGGTCGCCGCCCTCGATGCTCACGGCCGCGACGCGGATCACGACGCCTTTCGGGTGACACTTCGGATCCGGCACCTCCTCGTAGCGAAACACGCTCGGCGGCCCGTTCTCGTAGTAGACGGCGGCTCTCATTGCGGCGGCTCCTTCGCTTGGGGTTCGGCGGCGGGCGAGGCCGGCGTGGCGGGCGGCGTCGCCTCGTCGTCCGGCTTGCTGACGCGGATGTCGAGATCCTTGCGCTTCTGATAGATGCGCTCGAGCTCGCGCCGGCGCTCCATCTCGATGCGCAGCTCGCGCAGCACGGTCTCCTCCGGCACCTCGCGCCGTGCGACCTCCAGCTCGGATTTCTGACAGGCCCGCTCGAGATAGGGCCCGCACGCCGGGCTGCCGCAGCAGTACTCGGTGAGATCCGTGAAGGCGCGGATCGGCTTCGACACCGGCGCCTCGTTCCAGACTTCCACGACGCTCGGATCGAGCTTCGCGGCGGTGTTGAAGCGCCGCGCCGCCGACGCCGTGTCGCCGTCGCGCCAGCGCAGCAGGCAGAAATTCAGCTCGACGATCGCGGGATTCGCGCCCATGCGTTCGCCGCGCGAGAGCCAGGTCTCGACCTCGCGCGCATCACGGCCCATGTAGATCAGCGTCTCGGCGATGTTCGTGTAGGCCACCGGCGAGCGCGGCTCGAGCACGCGCGCGTTCTGCAGACTCTCCAGCGTCTCCTCGATCCGGCCCTGATAAGCGGAGGCGATGCCCATGTAGATGTGCGGCTCGGGGTTCTCGGGATCGATGCGGAGCATCTCGACCCACTCCTTGATCGCGCGCGCCAAGTAGTCCTCGTAGGCCGGCAGCTCGTGGCGATCGAAGGCCGCGCGCGCGTAGCGGTAGTACGCGAGTGCGAGCGCCCCGCGGCGCTCCCCGTCGGCCGGCCGCTTGTCGCGCGCGTGCTCGAGGCTCGCGATCTCTGCCGCGGTCGGCGTCGTCACGGGCGGCTCGGGCGCGGCATGAGCCGCGAGCGCGACGGCGACTCCGAGACCGAGCGCGATCCTCCGCATGAGCTTCCTCCCCGAATCGGCCAGCCTACACTGCGCGGCGTCGCAATCGAAGGAGCGGGCATGGCCGAGGTCAAGGTCGAGGGATTCGTCGCGACCGGGTTCGAGCGCGTGCGCGAAGCGTTCGCCGAGAACTTCCGCGCCGGGCGCGAGGTGGGCGCGTCGTTCGCGGTCGCGCGCGACGGCGCGCTCGTCGTCGATCTCTGGGGCGGCTTCCGCGACCGCGCGCGTACGCAGCCGTGGGCGCGCGACACGCTCGTGAACGTGTGGTCGACGACGAAGGGTCTCGCCGCGCTGTGCGTCGCGCTGCTCGTCGAGCGCGGCAAGCTCTCGTACGAGCAGACGGTCGCGAGCGTGTGGCCGGAGTTCGCGGCCGGCGGCAAGCAGTCTCTCACGATCGTACAGCTGCTGAGTCATCAGGGAGGACTCTCGGGCCTGCGCGAGCCGATCGCGATGCGCGACTACGCGGACCACGCGAGAATCGCGCGCGCGCTCGCCGCCCAGACGCCGTTCTTCGCGCCGGGCCAGAGCGGCTATCACGCGATCACTCACGGGTTCCTCGCGGGCGAGCTCGTGCGGCGTGCCACCGGCAAGACGCTCGGCGCGTTCTTTCGCGACGAGGTCGCGCGCCCGCTCGACGCCGACGCGTGGATCGGGCTGCCCGAGACGGAGGACGCGCGCGCCGCGGAGATGATCGCGCCGCAGGGCGGCCCCAACATGCCGCTGCCCGAGCATCCCGCTGCGCGCGCCGCGCTCGGCAATCCGCCGCTCGATCCCGAGGTTCCGAATCAGCGCTGGTGGCGCGCGGCAGAGATCCCCGCCGCGAACGGCCACGCCAACGCCGCGAGCCTCGCGCGCGTGTACGGCATGCTCGCGCGCGGCGGCGAGCACGGCGGCAAGCGTTTCCTCTCGCGCGAGACGCTGGCAGAGGCGACGCGCGAGCGCGTGCAGGGCACCGATCTCGTGCTGCAGGTGCCGGTGCAGTGGGCGGCGGGCTGGATGCTCAACGGCCTCGGCATCTACGGCGAGAACCCGCACACCTTCGCCCACGCGGGCTGGGGCGGCTCGTTCGGCGCAGCCGACCCCGACGCGATGCTCGGCATCGGCTACGCGATGAACCAGATGTATCCGAACCTAATGGGCGACCCGCGCTCGCTCACGCTGATCGCCGCGACCTACGCCTCGCTGTGAGCACGGCGATGCTCGACGCCTACCTCGCGCGCATCGACTACGACGGCCCGGTGCGGCGCGACCTCGCGACGCTCAGCGCGCTGCACCGAGCCCACGTCACGTCGATCCCTTATGACACTCTCGAGATCCAGCTGGGGCGTGGCAAGGCACTGGCGGAGGACGCGTTCTTCGAGGCGCTCGTGCGCCGGCGCCGCGGCGGCTGGTGTTACGAGATGAACGGCCTGCTCACGCGCGTGCTGCGCGACCTGGGCTTCGCGGTCACGCGTGTCGCGGGCGCAGTCGCGCGAGAGAGCCTCGGCGACGGCGCCGAGGGCAATCACCTCGTCGGCCTCGTGGATCTCGATCGGCGCTGGGTCGTCGACGTCGGCTTGATGGACGGACCGCTCGATCCCTTCCCGCTCGAAGTGCGGAGCTGGCGGGAAGGCCCCCTCGAGTTTCGCCTCGAGCGTTTGCAGGACGGCTGGTGGCGCTTCCACAACCATGCCCACGGTCTCGCGCGCAGCTTCGACTTCACCGAGGAGCCGCGCGACCTCACCTGGTATGGCGAGATGTGTACCGCGCTGCAGACACAGGACTTCTCGCCCTTCGTGCAGTACGCGTTCGCGAGCCTGCGCGCCGAGAACGGCTTCCGCGCGCTGCGCGACGCCACGTATTTCGACCTCGCGAACGGCGAGATGCGGAAGCGCGAAGTCGCGGACGCGCGCGACTACCGCGCACTGCTCGCCGACATCCTCGGCGTCGATCTCGGCGACGAGGCCGACGCGCTGTGGCGTCGCATCCACGAGCGTGTGATCGAGCGCGCGAGAAGCGCGCTCTCCGCAGACGTCACGTAGTCTCCGTCACGCCCCGATGCGCGCGCAGAGCCCTCGACCGAGCTAGTTGCCGAAGTCCCAGCCTTCGCCTTCCGCGTATCGCTTCAGCACGTTCTTCGCGATCAGGATCTTGTGCACCTCGTCGGGACCATCCGCGATGCGCAGCGTGCGCGCGCCCTGGTACATCCCGGCGAGCGGCAAGTCGCCCGAGACGCCGGCGGCGCCCCAGACCTGGATCGCGCGGTCGACGACGCGCGTGTAGGCCTCGGGCACGAAGATCTTGATGGCCGAGATCTCCGTGCGCGCGTCGAGCCCGACGTCCATGCGCTCCGCGCAGTGGATCGTCATGAGCCTTGCGGCCTGCAGGTCGATGTACGAGTCCGCGACGAAGCCCTGCATGAACTGCTTCGTCGCGAGCACGCCGCCGTGGACCTGGCGCGTCGCCATGCGCTGCACCATCAGGTCGAACGCGCGCCACATCTGGCCGATCGAGTTCATGCAGTGATAGACGCGGCCGGCGCCGAGACGGTCCTGTGCTGCCTGGTGGCCAGTGCCCGTCTGGCCGAGCTGGTTCGTGACGGGCACGCGGACGTCCTTGTAGATGATCTCGCAGTGGTCGCTCTCGCGGCCCCAGACGGGGACGCCGCGGATGATGTTCACGCCGGGCGTCTCTTTCGGCACGATGATCTGAGTCATCTTGCCGTTGCGGTCGGCGGGGCCGTCTGGGTCGTCCGTGCGGCACATGACGATGAAGAAGTCAGCGCGCTTGCCATTGGAGGTGAACCACTTGTGGCCGTTGATCACCCACTCGTCGCCGTCGCGCTTCGCTGTCGTCTTGAGCGATCGGGGATCCGAGCCCGGCTGGTCCGGTTCGGTCATAGAGAACCCGGACTCCATCTTTCCCTCGATGAGCGGGATCAGCCACTTCTTCTTCTGGTCCTCGCTCCCGTACTTGAGCAGGATTGACTGGTTGCCGGAGTTCGGCGCAACGACCCCGAAGAGTGCCGCCGCGCCGACGGCATACGCGAGCACCTCATTCATGTACGCGTGCTCGAGGAAATTCAGCCCCGCGCCGCCGTACTCGA
>DATBRS010000183.1:0-30109 GCA_036560185.1 Myxococcota bacterium | reverse complement strand
GAGGCCGCCGCCGGAGCGAGCGTCGAGATCGTCGTCGACGAGACGCCCTTCTATGCGGAGAGCGGCGGGCAGGTCGGAGACCGCGGCGCGATGGAGAGTGACGGCGCGTTCGCGGAGATCAGCGACACGCAGCGGCCGAGCGGCGCGCTGGTCGTGCACGCCGGGCGCGTCGCGCGCGGCACGCTGCGCGTCGGCGACGCAGTACGGCTCGCGGTCGACGCCGAGGCGCGCGCGGCCACGGTCCGCAATCACTCGGGCACGCACCTGCTGCACGCCGCGCTGCGCCAAGTGCTCGGCCCGCAGGCGATGCAGAAGGGCTCGCTGGTCGCGCCCGACCGGCTGCGTTTCGACTTCACCCACGATGCGCCGCTCAGCGACGAGCAGATCGAGCGCATCGAGGATCTCGTGAACTCCTGGATCGAGGCGAACGACTCGGGCCGCACGCGCCAGATGGCGTACAAGGACGCGCTCACGGCCGGCGCGATGGCGCTGTTCGGCGAGAAGTACGGCGACGAGGTGCGCGTCGTCTCGTTCGGAGGCGTCTCCACCGAGCTTTGCGGCGGCACCCATGCGAAGGCGACCGGCGACATCGGGCTGCTGAAGGTGCTCGGCGAATCCGGTATCGCCTCGGGCGTGCGGCGCATCGAGGCGCTGACGGGGCTCGGCGCGCTCGCCCACATGCGTGCGCAGGAAAAGAAGCTGCGGCGCGTGAGCGAGCTGCTGAAAGTGCCGGCCGAGCAGGCCGGTGAGCGCATCGAGAAGCTGCTCGACGAGCGCAAGGCGGCGGAGAAGCAGATCGCGGAGCTGAAGCGCGCCAGCGTCAGCGGCGGGAGCGGTGAGCCCGCGAGGCCGCGAGACGTAAACGGCGTGAGTGTCATGGTCACCCGAGTCGAGGGGTTTGACGCGAGCGACTTGCGCGGACTGGTCGATGACCGGAAGGCGCTCATCAAGTCCGGCGTCGTGCTTGTCGCATCGGCGGACGGGGGGAAGGTCACGTTGGCTCTGGGCGTCACGCCCGATCTGAAGGATCGGTTCAAGGCGGGCGACCTCGTGCGCGAGATCTCGGCCGTGGTCGGGGGGAAGGGCGGCGGCCGGCCGGACTTCGCGCAGGGCGGTGGCCCCGACGCCGGCAAGCTCGACGCCGCGATCGAGCGCCTCTACGCGCTGATCGGAGGGGCGGCCGCGTGACGCTGCCCTACGTGGCGAACCCGTTTGCCCCGCGGCGCCGGGTGACGCGCGTGGTGCGCGTCGGCAACGTGGCGATCGGCGGCGCGAACCCGATTCGCGTGCAGTCGATGACGACCACCGACACGCTCGACACGGTGGCGACCGCCGATCAGACCGAGCGCCTCGCGGCGGCGGGCTGCGAGCTCGTGCGCATCACCGCGCCGAGCATTCGCGACGCCGAGAACCTGGCGCGAATTCGAGCCGAGCTGTCGAGGCGCGGCGTGCGGGTCCCGCTGGTCGCGGACATCCACTTCACGCCGAACGCCGCGCTGGAGGCGGCGCTGCACGTCGAGAAGGTGCGCGTCAACCCGGGCAACTACGCGGACAAGAAACGCTTCGAGGCGCGCGAGTACACGGACGCGGAGTACGCCGAGGAGGTGGAGCGCGTGCAAGCGCGCTTCCGGCCGCTCGTGCAGCGGCTGAAGCAGCACGGCCGCGCGCTGCGCATCGGCACGAACCACGGCTCGCTCAGCGATCGCATCATGAACCGCTTCGGCGACACGCCGGCCGGCATGGTGGAGAGCGCGCTCGAGTTTCTCGACGTATGCGAGGACGAGAACTATCGCGAGGTCGTGTTCTCGATGAAGGCGAGCAACCCCCAGGTCGCCGTGCAGGCGTACCGCTTGCTCGCCGCGCGCCTCGCCGAGCGCGCGGCCAAGCGCGGCGAGAGCGCGTGGGAAGCCGCTTCCTATCCGTTCCACGTCGGCGTGACCGAGGCGGGCGACGGAGAGGACGGGCGCGTGAAGAGCGCGATCGGCATCGGCGCGCTGCTCGAGGACGGCATCGGCGACACGATCCGCGTCTCGCTCACCGAAGATCCGGTGAAGGAGATCCCGGTCGCGCGCGCGCTCGCGAGCCGATACGACGAGCGCTGGGCGCGCGCGCCGCACGCGCCGAACGACGGCGGCGCGTTCACCCCCGACCCCTACGCGCACGCGCGGCGCGCGACCCGCGAGGCACACGGCTTCGGCGGGAGTCAGCCCGTGCGCGTGATCGCGTCCCTCGGCCCCGCGCCGCTCGACGCGGCCGCGGCCGCGGATCACATCGCGCGCGAGCTCGCGACGCTCAGCGAGATCGCCTGCGAGGGCCTCGCCGTCGAGGCGCGCGATGCGGCCGAGCTGGCCCGCGCCCGCGCACTGGCCGCAGCGCTCGAGAAGCGCGGCGTCGCGCTGCCGCTCGCGCTCGAGACGCCGCCGGCGCTCGCCGGCGGCGTCTCGAGCACGCGCGCTCGCCCCATCGTCACGCTGCGCGCAGGCGAGCTTCCGCCGCGCGATCTCGTCGGCGCGGAATGGCACCTCGTCGCGGACGGCGACGCGCTCGCGGCGCTACTCGAGCACGCGCTCGCGACCGGCGCCCGGCCGGCCGCGGTCTCCGTGACCGCTGCGTTGCCGACGCACGGCGTGCGCCGCGTCGCGGCCGCGCTCGCAGCGCTCGGCTGCGCCGACGTCGCCCTCGTGCTCCGGCACCGCAGCGACCCCTTCGCCGACGAGGAAGCCGCGCTGCTCGCCGCTGCGACCGATCTCGGCGCCCCGCTCTGCGACGGTCTCGGCGACGCCGTGGTGCTCGGCGGCCTCGGCTCGCTCGCGCGCGACGTCGCGCTCGCGTATCGCATCCTCCAGGGCGCGCGGCAACGCACGTCGTGGACCGAGTTCATCTCGTGCCCGAGCTGTGGGCGTACGCTCTTCGATCTCGAGGAGACCACCGCGCGCATCAAGGAGCGCACCGCGCACCTTCCCGGCCTCAAGATCGCCGTAATGGGTTGCATCGTGAACGGGCCGGGCGAGATGGCCGACGCCGACTTCGGCTACGTCGGCTCGGGCGCGCAGCGCGTGAACCTCTACGTCGGGCACGAATGCGTGCTGCGCAACGTGCCCGAGGGCGAGGCGCCCGAGCGGCTCGTCCAGCTGATCAAGGACCACGGGCGCTGGGCGGAGCCGCGCTGAGCAGCGTGCAGTCGGCGCGCTCTTCAGACGCTCACTTCGTCGCCGCGGACCAGCCCGCGATCGATCTCGCGCGGAGCAGCGTCGTCGGCGTCGCCTCGCTCGGGCGGCGCCTCGGATTCGGGCGGCGGCGCCGCCACGTCCGGCAGCTCGTCCGCGAGCACGCGCGCGCGTGAGAGCAGCTCCACCGAGCGCGCGCCCGCCAGCACCTCGTGCTGGGGGCCGACGATCGCGACGACGCCGATCAGCGCGACCGCGACGACGAGCGCTCCCTCCGCGCCGCCGAGCGCGCCGCCGAGCAGACGGTCGAGCAGGCCGAGGCCGGTCGCGTGCACGCGCTTGCACACGAATCCGCCGACCGCGACGACCACGAACGCGGCGCCGAGGCCCACCAGCGCGCCGCCGACGACGTGCGCCTGGCGATCCGAGAGCGTCAGCTCGAAGGGCGAGTGTGCCACCAGCCACGCCGTCGCGGGCACCGTCCACAGCTTCACCGCGACGAACGCCGCCGCGAGCGCGCCGATCGAGAACGCCTCGCGCAGCAGCCCGATCCAGAGGCCGCGCAGCGCCGCGACCACGACCAACCCGAGCGCGACGCGATCGATCCAGCCGAGCGCGGCCAGCGCGCGAAACCATTCGGTGTCGGTCAGAGCTTCCACGCGCGGCGCATTCTATCAGGGAGATCGGGCGGGGCTCGGTGCGCGCCCGAGCGCGACGCGAGGCGACGATCGGCAGGGGCGGACGCGCTCGCTGCGCGTAGAATGCCGCGCCCATGCTCGACGTGATTCTCATCGGTGGCGGACACAATGCGCTCGCGGCGGCGGCCTATCTCGCGCGCGCAGGCCTGCGCACGACCGTGCTGGAACGGCGCGAGATTCTCGGCGGCGCGTGCGTCACCGAGGAGCTCTGGCCGGGCTACAAGATCTCGCGCGCCGCCTACGTCGCGGGGCTGCTGCGCCCCGCGCTCGTGCAGGAACTCGGCCTGCTCCGGCGCGGCCTCGCGCTGCTGCCGCGGCGGCCGTCGTCGTACACGCCCGACGCGAACGGCCCCGGCCTGCTGCTCGGCCCCGACGAGGCCGCTTCGCTCGCGCAGATTCGTCACTACTCGCCGCGCGATGCCGAGCGCTATCCGCAGTACGAGCGCGTGATCGACCGCGCCGCGCGCGTGATCGAGCCGCTGCTCGACGCGCCGCCTCTCGATCCGGCGCATCCGCGCCTCGCCGACCTCGCGCCGCTCTTGCGCGCGCTGCGCGCCGGCATCGGGCTGCGCAGCGACCTCACTGCGGCGCTGTCGCTCGTGCTCGGCTCCGCCTCGAACGGCATCGACAGCTGGTTCGAGAGCGAGCCGCTGCGTTCCACGCTCGCGACCGACGCGCTGATCGGCGCCCACGCCGGGCCGTCGACGCCCGGCACCGGCTACGTGCTCTTCCACCACCTGATGGGCGACACCGGCGGCGCGCGCGGCGTGTGGGCCTACGTGCAGGGCGGCATGGGATCGCTCTCGTCCGCGCTCGCGGACGCTGCGCGCGAAGCGGGCGCGGTGATCCGCACGGGCGCCGAGGTGACACGCATCGGTGTCAGGGCCGGGCGCGCGTGCGCGGTCGAGCTCGCCGACGGCAGCGCGCTCGAGGCGCGCGCGATCGTCTCCGGCGCCGACCCGGCGCGGACGCTCGCGCTGCTCGGGCGAGAGTCGGCTCCGCGAGCCTGGGCGCAGGCGATCGACGCGCTCGACTTCCGCAGCCCCGTGATGAAGATCAACCTCGCGCTCGACTCGTTGCCCGTGTTTCCGTCGTGTCCCGACGCGCGCGAGCCCGGGCCCTGGCACCAAGGCACGATCCACCTCGGCGCAGCGACGATGGCCGAGCTCGACGCGTCGTTCGCCGCCGCCGAGCGCGGCGAGCTGCCCGAGCGGCCGATGATCGAGCTCACGCTGCCGAGCGCGGTGGATCGGACGCTCGCGCCGCCGGGCAAGTACGTGGCCTCGCTGTTCGTGCAGCACGTACCGCCGAGCGCGCCGCCCGAGTTCTGGGAGAAGCATCGCGAGCGCTTCGCCGACCGCGTGCTCGCGTGCATCGACGAGCTCTCGCCGGGCTTCTCGGGCCGCGTCCTTCACCGCGATGTGCTGGCGCCGCCCGACCTCGAGCGCGTGTTCGGCCTCACCGGCGGCAACATCTTCCACGGCGCGATGACGCTCGACCGGCTCGGCCCCCTGCGTCCGGTTCCGGGCTGGGCGCGCTACGCGACGCCCCTGCCCGGCCTGTTCCTGTGCGGCGCGGGCACGCACCCGGGTGGCGGCGTGATGGGCGCGTGCGGACGCAACGCCGCGGGCGTGATCGCGGCCGCCCTGCGCAGCGAGCGTTAGCGGACGTTCCGAACGCCGCGTTCTCCGCTCCGCGCGCGCTACTTCCGCTGCGTCATCCGCAAGTACATGCGTACGTCGTCGCGGTTCGGATCGCGCGCGAGCACCGCATTCCATTCGGCGACGGCTTCGTCGCTGCGGCCGAGCGTGAAGTAGGTGAGGCCGAGCTGGACCCCGACGTCTGCGTAGGCCGGATTCGCGCGCTGTGCGCGGCGCAGCTCGGCGAGCGATTGCGCCGCCAAGCCGGCCTCGCGGTAGACGGCCCCGAGGCGGCAGCGAATGTCGAGGAATCCGGGCGCGCGATCGAGTGCCTTCCGATACTCCTCGATCGCGGCGCGCGAGTCGCCGCTCTCGCGGTACGCGTCCCCGAGCGCGGCGTGCAGGTTCGCGAGCTTGCCGCGCGTCGTGCCGTCGAGCGTTTCGAGGCTCGGCCCGCCCACCGCCTGCGCGCGCTCGGCGATCGCCTGCGCGCGCGAGAATTGGCCGCTGCGCTCGTAGACGCTGCCGAGCGCGAGCGCGCACTCCGCGTACGCCGGGTTGATCTCGAGCGCGCGTTCGAATGCGCCCTGCGCTTCCTCGAGCCTGCCGCCACGCTCGTGAACCAGGCCGACGAAGTAGTGCACGTCGGCGTAGCCGGGGTTGCTCGACAGCACGCGCTCGAACACGGCGAGCGAGCCGGCTTCGTCGCCCGCCTCGAGCAGCTGCCTACCGCGAGCCAGCGCCGCGCGCGCTTCGGCCAACATCTCCGCGGCTCGGGGCTCCGCTTGTTACTGCGCGGACGGAATCTGGTCGCGCGCCGCGTCGGCGACGTTGCTCGCCGGGTAGTTCTCGAGGATCACCTCGAACAGCTCGCGGGCATCGTCGTCGCGGTTCATGCGCGAGTAGGCGAGGCCGAGCTTGAAGAGCGCGTCCGCGTCGAGGCCGAGCCCCGGGTACTCGTCGATCACCGAGCGATAGCGGTTCGCCGCGCTCTGGTATTCCTCGTTGTGGAAGTAGAAGTCGCCGACCTCGAGCGCCTGCTTCGCGAGCTTGCGGCGCAGCTTCTTCCACAGCTCCTCGGCCTGCGCCGTCTCGGCCGCATTCGGGTACTGGAGGATCAGATCGTCCAGCGCCGCGACGGCCGCGCGCGTCTGCGTCTGGTCGCGCTCCGACTTCTCGGACTGGCGCTCGTGGCAGAGCGCGGTGCGCAGCATCGTGTACGGAACCTTCTCGTGGTCCGGGTGGAGCTGCGCGAAGTCGCGGTAGTAGTTGAGCGCCTCTTCCCAGCGTCCCTGAGCGAAGTGCGCGTCCGCGATGCGCAGCTCGGCGAGCACGGCGTATTCGCTGTACGGGTAGTTGTCGATGATGTCCTGGAACTTGTCGATCGCGTCCTGATAGTCGGTGAAGTTCACGCCGAGCATCGAGTTCTCTTCCTCGAGCTGCGCGACGCCTTCCTCGTAGAGGCGATCGGCGGAAGCGACCTCGACGACCTCGTCGCTTCCCGTCGATGCGCAGCCGGTGAAGGCGGCGAGCGCGGAGGCCATCAGGATCGTGAGCGTCACGGAACGGGACATCGGCTCTCCTCCGGTGCGTTCCCGCCAACCTACAAGAGCGCGAAAGCCGAAGCGAGCGCTTTCCGGGCGGGCGCGCGCTTGTAGGCAGGCTCCTCGACTCCTAGATTGCGCCGCCCTTCTCCCCGCAAGGAGCCCCCATGCTGGATCACGCCGCCAAGTTCCGCCTCGATCGCCGCCTGCATCAGCGCCGCGGCTGGCTCGCTCCCGAGCAGCTGAAGAAGGATCTGAACGCGCTTCCGGACGTCTCGGACAAGGCCGAGGTGATCGAGTCGCCCCAGCAGCCCGGCGCCGACGGCGCCGCGGAGGGCGCTGGCGAATAGCCGCGCTGACGGCGAGGAGGCGGCGGCGTGCTCAAGTCCCGCTTCGGCTTCGCGTTCGACGCCGCGGTTCTCCGCGTGGCACCGTTCCTGTCCCACCCGAGCGTTCACCCGAACGCGCTGACCCTCTTCGGCACCGCGATCTCGCTGGCGGCCGCAGCCGAGTTTGCCGGCGGCGAGCTCCGCCGCGGCGCGGCGCTCACGGCGCTCGGTGGGGCGTTCGACCTCTGCGACGGCGTGGCCGCCCGAGCGCAGGGCAGGGCGAGCCGCTTCGGCGCTCTTCTCGATTCCTCGCTCGACCGCCTCGTCGATGTGGCGCTCCTCTTCGGCTTGGCGCTCTACTACGCCGGCGAAGGGCAGCGGCTCTGGGCGTGGGTCGCGGGCGTCGGGCTCGCGGGCAGCGTGCTCACTTCTTACACCAAGGCGCGGGCGGAGCTTTGGCTGCGCGACTTCGATGCGGGTTTGCTCGAGCGCGCCGAGCGGATCCTGCTGCTGATCGCGGGTGGCGCGCTCGGACTGATGCCGCTCGCCCTCGCAGGGATCGCGCTGGGCAGCGTGGCAACCGCCATCCAGCGCATCATCATCGCTCACCGGCGCCTCGGCGCCGAGCCAGAGGAAGGGCGACATGAGTGACTCGGATGCGCGCGGATTCACGCTGGTCGACAAGGACGGGGCTTCGAGCAGCGAGCTCCCGAAGGCCGATTTCTCGGGCTTCCTGATCTCGCTCGGATCGTCGGCGTTCGTGCACATGGGGCTGCTGGCCGACCCCGAGAGCGGAAAGACGCGCGAGCCGAACCTGGCCGTGGCGCGCCAGACGATCGACATGATCGAGCTGCTCGAAGAGAAGACGCGCGGAAACCTGACCAGTGACGAAGCGACACTGCTGCGCAATCTGCTGACGGACCTGCGCATGCGCTTCGTGACGGCCTCGCGGGACGCGAAGGGCGCGTGAGACGCACCCAGCTGCAGGCGCCTGCGAAGCTGAACCTGGGGCTGCGCATCACGGGCCGGCGGCAGGACGGCTACCACGAGCTCGAGAGCCTGTTCGTGCCGCTCGCGCTCGCCGACGAGCTCACGATCGAGCTGAGCGGCCCTCCCGGCGTGCGGCTCGAGCTGAGCGGCGCCGCCGCCGCCGGCGTACCGGCGGACGAGCGCAACCTGGCGTGGCGCGCGGCCGCCGCGTTCGCGCGCGAGGCGGGGCTGGGCGCCGGCGTTTCCCTCGCGCTCACGAAGCGCGTGCCGTCGCCCGCCGGTCTCGGCGGGGGCTCGAGCGACGCCGCTGCGGTACTGCGAGGCCTCACCACACTCGCGCCGGGGGTGATCGGACCATCGCGCTTGGCCGAGCTCGCCCTGGGCCTCGGCGCCGACGTGCCGTTCTTCCTCGCGCCGCGGTCCGCCCTCGTCTGCGGGATCGGCGAGCGCATCACTCCGGTCGCCGGGATCCCCGCCCTTCCCGTCGTCTTGGCCCACCCTGGCCCTGGCCTCGAGACGAAGGCCGTGTACGCGGCCTTCGACGCTGTCGATTCGTTGACTCCCCCTAGGCCCCCTTCTAACTTGCGCGCCCTTCTCGCCCTGCGGGAGGAGACAGGCGCCGCTGAAGCGCGTTGGCCCAGCTCGGAGGAGCAGCTGCGCGCACTCGTCGTGAACGACCTCGAGCCGGCCGCGCAAAGTCTCTCCCCCCGGTTGGCGAGCTTGCGGGAGGAGCTTTCAGCATCGGGCGCGCGCGCGGTCGGAATGTCCGGCAGCGGCCCCACGATGTACGCGATCTACGGGAGCGACGCGGAGGCGAGGCAGGCCGAGGCGCGCATCGCGCGCAGCGGCGTTCGCACCTGGCAAACCCGCACGCTCGCGAGCTGACGCGCTCGAACGGGACTCAGACAAAGCCTCCGAGTAGGCACGACCACCAGCTGCCGTCGCGACCGCGCGGGGCCAAGCCGAGCGAAGATCGGAAAAGATGGGGCGTCGCCAAATGGTAAGGCAGCGGCCTTTGGAGCCGCCTATTGCAGGTTCGAGTCCTGCCGCCCCAGCCAAGCTTCAGATCCGCAATTCCCTGATAACTGCGATTTTCGAGGAGAACGACCGTGGCAGACAACGCACTCGGCGCTGAAATGCGCGACGGCAACGGCAAGGGCGCGGCGCGCAAGCTGCGCCAGGCTGGGCGCATCCCCGCCGTGGTCTACGGACGCAAGCGCGCGGCGCAGTCGATCACGGTGCATCCGGACTCGCTGCAGAAGCTGCTGCGCGGCGAGGCGGGCATGAACACGCTGATCGACCTCAGCCTCGGCGGCGCGACGACGACCGTGCTCGTGAAGGGCCTGCAGCGCGATCCGGTGCGCGGCCGCTACCTGCACGCCGACTTTTACGAGGTCGACCTCACGCAGAAGGTCACGGTGTCGGTGCCGATCCACCTCATCGGCAAGGCAGCCGGCATCGAGATGGGCGGCATCCTCGATCACCCGCTGCGCGAGCTGCTGATCGAGTGCCTCGCGCGCGAGATCCCGCAGCGCATCGACGTCGACGTCACGGCGCTCAACGTGAACGACTCGATCCACGTGAGCGACCTGCGCCTGGCGCCGGGGCTCGCCATCAAGACCGACGGTGCGCTCGCCGTCGCGTCGGTGGTGCTGCCCGCCGCAGAAGAGGAAGCGACGCCCGCAGCGGCGACGGCAGAGGGTGCGCCGGCGGAAGGCGAGGCGGCGGCAGCGGCTCCGGCGGCTGGCGGCGATGCGCCTGCGGCGAAGACGGACGCCAAGGCCGCGCCGAAGGCGGAAGCGAAGGGCGACAAGAAGAAGTAGTCGCTGGCTTCGCGGTGAAGCTGATCGTCGGCCTCGGCAATCCAGGCCCCCGCTACGCGCGCACGCGTCACAACATCGGCGCGCGCGCGGTCTCCGTGCTCGCCGGGGAGCTCGGCATCGCGCTCGCGGACGAGGAGCGCTTCTTCGGGCGCTTCGGCGTCGGCCGCCTCGGCGAGGTGGAGGTCGGCCTGCTGCTGCCCGAGACGTGGATGAATGCGTCGGGCGGAAGCGTGGCGCCCGCGGCCGCGGCGCTGCCGCTCGAGGATGTCTCGCGCGATCTGATCGTCGCGCTCGACGACGTCGATCTGCCCTTCGGCCGGCTCCGCCTGCGCGCGCGCGGGAGCGACGGCGGGCAACGCGGCCTGGGCGACGTGCTCGCCGTGCTCGGCCGCGACGACGTGCCGCGCCTGCGGATCGGAGTCGGCCGCGCCGCGGATCCGGCGCGCGACACGCGGGACTACGTGCTCGACGGCTTCTCGCCCGAGGAGGAAGCGCTGCTACCTGCGCTGCTCGAGCGGGCTGCTGCTTCCCTGCGCTGCTTCGTGGCGCTCGGGGTGGCAGAGGCCGCGAACCGCTTCAACGGGCTGCCGCCGATCGCGCCAGACGGCTGAAGGGCTCTAGAATTGTCCGGGCTTTGTACCGGCTACCGTCGCGCGAAATCTCGACGAATATCCCGATTGTTCGGACGGTGTCCCCGGTCTAGTCTGGCGCTCGATGCAGCTCGAGATTCGGCGCGACGACATCAACGGAAGGGCCGCGGAGCCGGTCTACCGGCAGATCGCGGCGCAGATCCGCGCGCAGGTGGAGCGCGGCGAGCTGGAGGAGGGCGACCGCCTGCCGCCGATCCGCGAGCTCGCCGTCACGCTCGGCGTGAATCGCGAGACCGTGAGCAGCGCGTACGAGGAGCTCGCGGCCCAGGGCGTCGTCGACGCGCAGGTCGGCCGCGGCACCTACGTGCGCGGCCGGCGTCCGCGCGGCTTCGCGCCGGTCGCGCCCGCGCCCGCGCCGTTGTCGGCGCGCGCGGAGCGGCTGCTCGAGTTCGAGCGCTCGCGGGTTTCCTACGGCGCGGGACGCGGCGCGGTCGCATTCCACAAGCTCGTGCCGGACGCTCGCCATTTTCCCGCCGACGCATTTCGGCGCTCGCTGATGCGCGCGATGACGGAGCTCGGCGCGCAGCTGCTCGGCTACGGCGATCCGCGCGGTTATCAGGGTCTACGCGTGCTGATCGCCGAGCAGCTGCGCGCGAACGGCGTCGTCGTCGGGCCCGACGAGCTCGTGCTGTGCCAAGGCGCGAGCCAAGGCATCGCGCTCGCGCTCCGGCTGTTCGCCGACACGGGGGATGCCGTCGCCGTCGAGGAGCCGACCTATCAGAACGCGCTCGCGGCACTGGCCGCGCTCGGGCTGCGCGCGGTGCCCGTGCCGATGCGGCGCGGCGGCGCCGATCTCGATGCGCTCGATCGCGCCTTCGCGCGCCCCGAGGTGAAGGCGCTCTACACGATCCCGACCTTCCACAATCCGATGGGAATCTCGACGTCGCAGGAGCATCGCCGCGAGCTGCTCGCGATCGCGGCGCGCCACGGCAAGGCGGTGATCGAGGACGCCTACGAGATGGACCTGCGCTACGCCGGCCGCCCCATCGCGTCGCTCGCCGGGCTCGACGACGAAGGCCAGGTCGTGCAGCTGCTGTCGTTCTCCAAGTCGCTGTTCCCCGGCGTGCGCATCGGCGCGATCGTGGCGCGCGGGCGCCACATCGATGCGGTGCTCGCGCTGCGGCACGCGGCAGATCTCGGCGGCGCGCTGCCGCTCCAGGCGGGCCTCGCCGACTTCATGAGCACGGGCGCCTACGACCGCCACCTCGCGAGCCAACGCAAGCGGCTGCGCGCGCGGCGCGACGCGATGCTGGCCGCGCTGCGCGCGGAGATGCCCGAGGGCGCGAGCTGGACCGAGCCCGAAGGCGGCCTGCAGCTCTGGGTCGAGCTGCCCGCGCCGCTCGATTCGCGCGAGCTCTACGCCGATGCGCTGCGCGCCGGCGTGCTGGTCGCGCCCGGCTTCCAGTTCCAGTGCGACGGGCGGGCGTCGCGCGGGTTCCGGCTCTCGATCGGTTCGGTCAATGAGGCGGAGATCGCCGAGGGCGTGCAGCGCCTCGGCAAGGTAATTCGCGAACGGCTGGAGACGGGCGTCTCGAGCGGGCGCGGCTCGGTTCACATCTAGCGTCCCAACCCGGGAAGGAGAACGGCGATGAGCGGAGACAAGCAGTCGCGCGCAGGCGCGCAGTCCTACGAGCTGAAGGTGGGGCTGGCGGAGATGCTGAAGGGTGGAGTCATCATGGACGTGACCAACGTCGAGCAGGCGAAGATCGCCGAGGATTCCGGCGCCTGCGCGGTGATGGCGCTCGAGCGCGTGCCGTCGGACATCCGCAAGGACGGCGGCGTCGCGCGCATGGCGCAGATCCAGATCATCGAGGCCATCCAGAAGGTGTGCTCGATCCCGGTGATGGCGAAGGTGCGCATCGGACACTTCGTCGAGGCGCAGGTGCTCGACGCGCTCGGCGTCGACTTCATCGACGAGAGCGAGGTGCTGACGCCCGCGGACGACGCGTTCCACGTCGACAAGCACGCCTTCCGCTCGCCGTTCGTGTGCGGCGCGCGCAATCTCGGCGAAGCGCTGCGCCGCATCGCGGAAGGCGCCGCGATGATCCGCACCAAGGGCGAGGCCGGCAGCGGCAACATCGTCGAGGCGGTGCGCCACCTGCGGCAGGTGAACGGCGACATCCGCGCGATCCAGGCGCTGCGCTCCGACGAGCTGTTCACGAAGGCCAAGGAGATCGGCTCGGCGGTCGACCTCGTGAAGTACGTGCACCAGCACGGCAAGCTGCCGGTGCCCAACTTCGCGGCGGGCGGCATCGCGACCCCTGCGGACGCGGCGCTCTGCATGTCGCTCGGCGCCGAAGCGGTGTTCGTCGGCTCCGGCATCTTCAAGAGCGAGGATCCGGATGCGCGCGCACGCGCGATCGTGCACGCGACGACGCACTGGAAGGATCCGCAGGAAGTGCTGAACGCCTCGCGCGGCCTGGCCGGTGCGATGGCGGGCCTCGAGATCTCGACGATTCCCGAGAACGAGCGGCTCGCGAACCGCGGTTGGTGAGCTCGCGCGGAATCGATCGCTAGCGAGCGGCGTCGAAGACCGAGCTCGGCGCTCCACCCGGAGCGCCGAGCGGATGCGACCGTGGCGGAGGCTGCACGTGTACACGCCCGATCACTTCGCAGAGAGCGACCTCGCCGCGCTGCACGCGCTGCTGCGCACGCACGCGTTCGCGCTGCTCACGACGGCGCGCCCGGGCGAGGCGCCGTGCGCGACGCATCTCCCGCTCGTGATCGACGCCGAGCGCGGTGAGCTCGGCACGCTGATCGGCCACGTCGCGCGCGCGAATCCGCACTGGCGCCACTTCGACGGCAAGACGCAGGCGCTCGCGGTGTTCTCGGGGCCCCACACCTACGTGTCCGCGCGCTGGTATCCGACGGCGAAGCAGGTGCCCACCTGGAACTACGTCGCGGTCCACGCGACGGGCCGGCCGCGCGTGCTCGACGACCCGTCGGACACCTTCGCGCTGCTGCGCGACCTGATGGCGCAGAACGAGCGCGCGCTGGCGCCGGCCGCACGCGCGGTCGGCAAGGGCCCCCGCGAGCTCGCCGACATTCCGTTCGCGCACCTCGACAAGCTGCTGCGCGGCATCGTCGCGTTCGAGCTGCCGATCGAACGGCTCGAGGGCAAGCGCAAGCTCTCGCAGAACAAGAAGCCGAACGAGAGGCGCGCGCTGATCGCCGGATTGCGCGCCGCCGGTGGGCCCGAAGCCGCAGCGATCGCGGATGCGATGCAGGCGACGCTGGCGCCGGAGACGGAGTCGTGAGCGCGCGTCCGCATGTCGGCGTGCTCGCGATCCAGGGCGACTACGAGGCGCACGCGCGCGCCCTCGCGCACGCCGGCGCGGAGCCGGAGCCCGTACTGTGGCCCAAGCAGCTCGCCGCGCTCGATGCGCTCATCCTGCCCGGCGGCGAGAGCACCACGATCGCGAAGGGCCTCGCGCGGCTCGCGCTCTACGAGCCGCTGCGCGAGCGCATTCGCGGTGGGCTCCCGGTGCTCGGCACCTGCGCGGGCGCGATCTTGCTGGCCGCGCGGGTCGAGAACCGCCCGGTCGAGACGCTCGGCGTCCTCGACGTGACCGCGGTGCGCAACGCCTACGGGACCCAGGTCGACTCCTTCGCGGCGCTCGTGGACGACGGCGCAGCGCCCGCGTTGGCGGGCCTGCGCTGCGTCTTCATCCGGGCGCCGCGCCTCGCTGCACTGGGGTCCGGCGTCGAGGTGCTCGCACGCGTCGACGGCGAGCCGGTGCTGGTGCGCCAGGAGAACGTGTTCGCGGCGACGTTCCACCCCGAGCTCACGGACGACGCGCGGGTCCACCGCCTGCTGCTGGACGCGATCTAGCTCCGACGCCCCACTTGCTCACCGGAAGCAAAGGGGTCAGACCCCTTTGCTTCCTCCCGTTGCTTCCGGGTCGTCGGCCCACGAATCCGCGCCGCGCCCTTCCTTCGCCCGGACGGCTCTGCTAAATCGCCGCGTCTTCTCGGTCCCGGTTCGCGCGCCCACCCGCGGTGCGCGCGAGGTCTCCGGGGCCTGGGCCACGGCCCACCCACGAGAAGGAGGATGAATGCGGGAATACGAGACGACTTTCGTCGTGCAGCCGGAAATCTCGGACGAGGGCTGCACCGACCTGTGCAACCGCGTGAACGGTGTGCTGGAGCGTGCCGGCGGCGTGCCGCTGCTCCACGACGATCAGGGCAAGCGCCGGCTCGCCTACGACATCCGGAAGTTCCAGAAGGGCCACTACGTCACGGCCTACTACCTCGATGTCGAGGGCAAGGGCGTCGCCGAAGTGGAGCGGCTGCTGCGCATCGAGGAATCGGTGCTGCGCTTCCTGACCGTGCTTCGCCCCGGCGAGGTGACGGACATCGAGAAGCGCAAGGTCGAAGCGGCGGACGAGCAGCGCGTGCGCGCCGAGCGTGCCCGCGAGCGCGCCGCGCGCGAGGCCGAGGAAGACCGGATGCGCGCGCAGATGCGCGATGACGACCGCGATCGGGATCGCGACCGCGATCGCGACCGCGATGACGACGAGGGAGACAACGAATGAGCGAGACGGGCGCGCCTGGCGGCTTCGGCGGCGGCGGCGGCGGCGGTTTCGGGGGCGGGGGCGGTGGCTTCGGTGGCGGCGGACGCGGTCCGCGCCGCGATTTCGATCGCGGCGGCCGTGGCCGCGACGGCGATCGCGAGCCGCGCGGGCCCATGAGCGTGAAGGCGCGGCTGCGCGCGAAGGCGCGCAAGAAGGCGCGCAAGGCGGCCAAGAAGAAGGGCAGCGCGCTTCGCAAGAAGGTCTGCCGCTTCTGCGCCGAGCCGCGCACGGGCATCGACTACAAGGATCCGAAGGGCCTCCGGTATTTCGTGACCGAGACGGGCAAGCTGATCCCCTCGCGCATCTCGGGCAACTGCGCGAAGCACCAGCGCGAGATCTCCACCGCGATCAAGCGCGCGCGGCATCTCGCGCTGCTGCCGTTCGCTTCGCAGCACGCGGGCTGAGCACGAGCGAAGGCGAACATCGGCCTCGATGCACAGGGAGCAGTGACCCATGGCGAACGTGAAGATCATTCTGCGTGAAGACGTGCACGGCCTCGGTCACGCGGGCGCCGTCGTGGCGGTGCGCCCCGGCTACGCGCGCAACTTCCTGCTGCCCGAGGGCAAGGCGATCCTCGCCACCGAGTCGAGCGTCAACGAGCTCGAGCACCACCGGCGCGTGATCGGGGAGAAGGTGGCGCGCGAGCTGAAGTCGCATCAGGCCGTGAAGAGCCGGCTCGAGAGCCTGAAGCTCGCGATCACGACCCAGGTTGGCGAAGAGGGCAAGCTGTTCGGCTCGGTGACGGCGCGCGAGATCGCCGATCTGATCGCGGCGCAGGGCGTCGAGATCGATCGCCGCACGATTCAGCTTGGCGAACCGATCAAGGACGCGGGCACGCACAGCGTCGCGATTCGGCTGCACCGCGAAGTCGTGGCGCAGGTAAAGATCGAAGTCAGCGCGGCGAATCCGCCGCCCGAGGCCGCGACGAGCTAGCCGCCGCGCGCTCCGCCGACGATCGGCGCGCCGCCTGCTTGGCGAGCTCGCGCCGCGCGCGACGAGCGCGGTGTTTTCGCGATTTTGTGGCGGCGACCGGGCGCCGGCGTGCGATGATCTGCAGTCGCGAGTGGCGTGCGTCGCCTGGGGGTGAAGGTGGCGGTCAGTGATTATGGCGCCGGCTATGCCGCGTCCGCTGGACGCCGCCGAAAGCGCGCGGCGGGCTCCGACGAAACCTCGGTTGATTCTGCCGCCTTCGCCGGCCGCGTTCCGCCGAGCGACCTCGGCGCCGAGCGCGCGGTGCTGTCGTCCCTGCTGCTCGACCCGCGCGCGTTCCACGAGGTGATGGCCGAGATTCGCGTCGAGGACTTCTATCACCCGGCGCACCAGACGCTGTATGCCGCGATGCTCTCCGTCCACGACGCGGGCCGGCCCGTCGATCTGATCACGCTCTCGGAGCATCTGACGCTGCAGCAGCAGCTCGATTCCGTCGGCGGCCCGCTGGCGCTCGCCGAGATCGCCGACTTCGCCGCGACCGCCGCGAACGTGGCGCACCACGCGCGCATCGTGCGCGACAAGGCGGTGAAGCGGCGCCTGATCGGCGTCGCGACCGAGATCGTGCAGACCGGCTACGAGGAGACCGAGAGCGCCGACAAGCTGCTCGATTTCGCGGAGTCGAAGATCTTCGACGTCTCGAAAGCGCAGAGCCGCACGACGTTCCAGAACCTGCACGACGAGATGCCCGGCGTGTTCGACTACGTCGAGGGCATCATGAATCGCGCGGGCGCGCTCTCCGGCCTGCCGACCGGCTACGACGACCTCGACGAGATCACCGGCGGCCTGCAGCCTGGCGAGCTGATCATCATCGCCGCGCGCCCGAGCATGGGGAAGACCGCGTTCGCGCTGAACATCAGCCGCAACGCCGCGGTCGATCACGCCAAGAAGGTGGCGGTGTTCTCGCTCGAGATGACGACGCGCTCGCTGATCGTGCGCTTGCTCGCGTCCGAGGCGCGCATCGACTTCTCGAGCCTGCGCAAGGGCTTCCTGCCGATGGCGGACTACCGCCGGCTGCAGGAAGCCGCGGATCGCCTCTCCCAGGCGAACATCTGGATCGACGATTCGGGCTCGGTCTCGATCCTCGAGATCAAGGCGAAGAGCCGCCGCCTGCAAGCCGAGCACGGGCTCGATCTGGTGGTCGTCGATTACCTCCAGCTCTCGCACGCCGACGGCCGCCGCGACCGCAAGGACCTCGAGATCGCCGAGATCAGCAAGGGCCTGAAGGCGCTCGCGAAGGAGCTCTCGATTCCCGTGATCGCGCTCTCGCAGCTGAACCGCGGGCCCGAGCAGCGCGATCCCGACAAGCGCCGCCCGATGATGGGCGACCTGCGGGAGTCCGGCGCGATCGAGCAGGACGCCGACGTGATCGCGTTCATCTACCGCGACGTCGTCTACAACAAAGAGACCGAAGATCCGCGCTGCGCCGAGATCATCATCGAGAAGCAGCGCAACGGCCCGACCGGCACGGTGAAGCTCAACTTCGACGGCAAGTACGCGCTGTTCCAGAACCGCAGCGAGCGCGACGGCGGCGGCGCGCCGGGCGGCGGCGGGTTCACGCCGCCGAGCGAGCGCGGCGGCTTCGGCTCGTCGTTCAGCGAGGAGCCTGTCTTCTAGTGGCTCGCTTGTTACGGCCGCGCGCGCTGCCGCGCGGAGGCACGATCGCGATCGCGGCGCCAGCGTTCTGGGTCGAGCCGGTGCGCGTGTACGCGACGGCGGAGCGTCTGCTCGCGGCCGGGCATCAGGTGACCTGGCGCGAGGACTTGTTCGCGCGCTCCGGCTACCTCGCCGGCGACGCCGCGCGGCGCGGCGCGGAGCTGATGCAGTGGGTTCGCGACGACTCGGTGCACGCGATCCTGTGCGCGCGCGGCGGCTGGGGCTGTCACCACGTGATCCCGCGGCTCGACGCGCGTGCGTTCCGCGCCGCGCGCAAGCCGCTGATCGGCTTCAGCGACATCACCACGCTGCTCGGCTGGCAGCGCGAGGTGGTGGGCCTCGCGGGCGTGCACGGTCCGATGTGCGTGCGCGACGACGGCCCCACGCACGCGGAGCTGCGCGCGCTGCTCGCGCTGCTCGCGGGCGAAAAGCCGGCGCCGCTGCGAGGGCGCGGCCTCGCGCGCGGGCGCGTCGAGGGCCCACTCGTCGGCGGCTCGCTCACGCTCGTCGCCGACAGCCTCGGCACGCCCTGGGAGATCGACACGCGCGGCGCGATCCTATGCCTCGAGGAGATCGGCGAGAAGCCCTACGCGATCGACCGCCAGCTCTCCCACCTCCACGCCGCCGGCAAGCTCGACGCCGCCGCCGGGTACGCCATCGGCCACTTCATCGGCTGCGTGGATCCGAAGCGCGCGCGTCCGACCGCGCAGCGCGTGATCCTCGAGCTGCTCGGCGGCCGCAAGAAACCGCTCGTCACCGGCTTGCGATTCGGGCACGTGAGCCCGAACTTGCCGTGGCCCTTGGGCATCCGCGGGCGGCTCGACGGCGGGAAGGGTGAGCTCGCCGTGCTCGAGCCCGCGGTTGATTAGGGACGAGCTCCGCTCGTCGCTTCAGCGAGGACGAGTGAGATCCGCGTGAGACACGCCGCCATCCAGCGAAAGCTCCAGCGCGTCGATCGCGCGCTCGACAGAGCGATCGACGCCGCCGAGATCCCCGGCGCGGTCGTGCTCGCGCGCATCCGCCGCGAAGGCGAAATGATCGAGCACTGCTCCGTGCGCGGGCTCGCCGTCTCGCGCCCGGAGCGCATCCCGATGGCGCGCGAGACCGTCTTCGATCTCGCGTCGCTGACGAAGGTGCTGGCGACCACGACCGCGTTCCTGCGCCTCGTCGAGCAGGGCGCCGTCGCGCTCGACGACCCCGTCGCGAAGGTGCTGCCGCACTTCGCGGAGCGCGACAAGGAAGCGGTCAGCTTCCGCCACCTGCTGACGCACTCCTCGGGCCTGAAGCCGCTGCGCGACTTCTACGAGCCGCTCGCGGAGCGCGAGCGCAAGACCGGCGAGCGCCTGCTGACGACGCCCGCGGCGCGGGAGTGGGTGATCGAGAGCATCTGCCGCTCCGCGCTGGTGCACGCGCCGGGAGAAGCCGCCGTGTACGGCGATCTCGACTTCATCGCGCTCGGCGCCGCGGTCGAGCAGCTCGCAGGCAAGACGCTGGACGCGCATTGCGCCGAGACGATCTACGCGCCGCTCGGGCTCTCGAGCATGCGCTTCCTCCCGCTGGCGACGCCGCTCGGCGACGACGAGCGGCGCAAGATCGCTGCGACCGAGAACTGCCCGGTCCGCGAGCAGATCTTGTGGGGAGAGGTGCACGACCCCAACAGCTGGACGATGGGCGGAGTCGCCGGACACGCGGGCCTGTTCGCCAACGCCGACGACGTGCTGCGCTTCGGGCAGACGCTGATCGACGTCTGGCACGGCCGTAGCGACGCGTTCCCGCGCGCGCGCCTCGCCGAGTTCGCGACGCGGCAGAACCTGCCCGCGGGCTCGGACTGGGCGCTCGGCTGGGACACGCCCGCCGCGCAGGGCTCCTCCGCCGGCCGGTACTTCTCGCGCGCCTCGATCGGGCACCTCGGATTCACCGGCACGTCGCTCTGGGTCGATCTCGACGCGGAGTGCGTGGTCGTGATGCTGACGAACCGCATCCACCTCGTCGTGAAGCGCAGCAAGTTCGCGCTGCGCGCCGAGATCCACGATCTGATCCGCGAAGCCTTCGCGGAATAACAAGGCGAGCCGCGTGCACGTCCACTTCGTCGCGATCGCCGGCACCGCGATGGGCTCGCTCGCGGGCCTCTTGAAAGCGCGCGGGCACACCGTCACGGGCTCGGACGAGGGCGTCTATCCGCCCATGAGCACGTTCCTCGAGCGCCTCGGCATTCCGGTGACGATCGGCTTCGCGCCGGAGCACGTGCTAGCGCGCCGCCCGGATTTGGTGGTGATCGGCAACGCCGTGCGCAGCGACAACCCGGAGGCCAGGGCCGCGATCGACGGCGGCGTCGCGTACGCGTCACTGCCCGACGCGCTCTACGAGCACGCGATTCGCGGCAAGCACTCGGTCGTGATCTGCGGGACGCACGGCAAGACGACGACGACGAGCATGGTCGCGACGCTGCTGTTCGAAGCCGGCCGCGATCCTTCGCTGCTCGTCGGCGGCATCGCGGCCAACTTCGACGGCAGCTTCCGCGACGGCGCGGGCCCCGAGTTCGTGGTCGAGGGCGACGAGTACGACACCGCGTTCTTCGACAAGACCCCGAAGTTCTTGCACTACGGGCCGGAGACGGCGGTGATCACCGGAATCGAATTCGATCACGCCGATATCTACCGCGACCTCGCCCACGTGCAGGGCGAGTTCGCGAAGCTCGCCGCGAAACTCGGCACGGCGGGGACGCTGATCGCCGCGACCGGCGCGGAGAGCGTCGACGCCGTGGCGCGCGGCGCACGCTGCCGCGTGCTGCGCTACGGCGTCGAGTGCGACGCCGACTTCGCGGCGCGAAACCTCGAAGCCGGGCCGGAGGGCACGCGCTTCGATGTGTTCGCGCGCGGCCTGAACGCGGCGCGCGCGCTGCTGCCGGCTTGGGGCAGACACAACGTCGCGAACGCGCTCGCCGCGCTCGCGGTCTGCGACGTGCGCGGCGTGCCGGTCGCGCGCGCGGCTCCCCTGCTCGCGCGTTATCAGGGCGTGAAGCGCCGCCAGGAAGTGCGCGGCGAAGTGGCGGGCGTCACCGTGATCGACGACTTCGGTCACCACCCGACGGCGGTGCGCGAGACACTGGGCGGCATCGCGGCGCGCTATCCCGGCCGCCGCATCGTCGCGGTGATGGAGCCGCGCTCGAACACGAGCCGAAGAGCCGTCTTCCAGCAGGAGTACGCGCGTGCCTTCGACGGCGCCGCGCGCGCCGTGATCGCGCGCGTGCCCGACGCGCCGATCTACAGCGCATTCGGCGGCGACCCGGAGCGCCTCTCCGCCGACAAGCTCGCGGCGGACCTGTGCGCGCGCGGCATCCCCGCCGTCGCTTGCGACGGCGCCGATGCGATCGTCGAGCACCTGGCGAGCGTGTGCCGCGCGGGCGACGTCGTGATCACGCTCAGCAACGGGGGCTTCGGCGACATCTGGGGCAAGCTGCTCGCACGGCTCGGCAGCGCAGCCAGCGCCAGCCCCTAACAGCTCACGCACAGGGGAGGAGAAGAGATGAGCAACCTGCAACGCCTTCAGCCCGGCAAGCGCCTCTCGCAAGGCGTCGTCCACGGCGAGCTCGTCTACAGCGCCGGCATCGTCGCCGACGACCCGGTGCCCGACGCGAAGAAGCAGACCGCACAGATTCTGGCTCAGATCGACCGCCTGCTCGCCGAAGGCGGCAGCGACAAGAGCAGGATCCTCACGGCCACGATCTGGCTGAGCGACATTCGTCACTACGCCGCGATGAATGAGGCGTGGGATCCGTGGGTGGAGCAGGGCAACACGCCGGCGCGCGCTTGCGTCGAGGCGAAGCTCGCGGCGCCTCAGTATTGGGTGGAGATCCGCGTGGTCGCGGCGCGCTGACCCGCGCGCTTCAGCTCGCCGCTGGCGTCGCTCGCTCCGCGGCCGCCGCCGGCAGATCCGGGTTCGCTCGCACCCAGTGCATGAAGATCTCGTAGCCGAGCGCGAGCAGGGTGGCGCCGACGAACATGCCGAGGATGCCCGCGCTCGCCATGCCGCCAAGCGCGCCGAGCAGGATCACCGGCATCGGCGCGTCGACGCCGCGGCCGAGCATGATCGGCTTCAGCACGTTGTCCGCCATACCGGCCACGAACAGGACGGCGCTGTAGCCGATCGCAGCGCCCGTGCCGTGATCACCGCTCGACCAGATGAAGGCGATGGCGGGCAGCGTCACGAGCAGCGCCGGGATCTGCGCGATACCGAGCACGAGCACGAGCCCCGCCAAGAGTCCAGCGAAGGGCACGCCGGCGGCGAGCAGGCCGAGCCCGACGAGAATCGCCTGGATGAACGCGACCCCGAGCACGCCCTGGGCGACTGCGCGAATCGTCGCCGTGGACAGCGTGGCGGAATCGGCGCCGCGCGCCGGACCCACCAGGCGGTCGAAGATCTCGCGGGCGGCGCGCGCGCCCGATTCGCCATAGGCCATGATGATTCCAGCGACGACGAAGGAGGCGAGGAATCCCAGCAGCTCGCCGCCGATGCTCGCGACCATCCCGAGCGCTCGCCGCGCCAGCTCGCCGATCTTCGGCTGCAAGCTCGCCACGACCGCCGGGAGGTCCGAGTGTGCCCGCGACCAGAGTGCGTCGACTCTCGCGCCGACGACGGGCCAGCCGGCAACGCTCGCCGGCGGCGCGGGCACGTGCAGCGTGTTGTCGCGGACCGCGACTACCAGCCCTTGCACGGAGTCGCCGAGCGAAGCGACCAGCACCGCCGTCGGCGCGACGATGATCGTGACGAATAACAACACGAGCAGGGTCGACGCGAGCCCCGGTCTCCCGCCCAGCCGCTTGGCGACGCGCTGCTGCAGGGGATAGAGGCAGACCGCGAGGATCAGCGCCCAAACCATCAGGGCGAGGAACGGCGCGAAGATGCGGTAGCAGAGCACGGTGAGGGCGATGACCAGGCCCAACCGGATGAAGGTGTCCATCAGCTTTCGCGACCAACGGTTCTCGAGCTCGAGATCGGGGTTGTTGGGGGAGCTCATCGCGCAGTTCCTTTCGGCGAGGTGCACTCGGGTGCAGGCCTGCAGTCTCCCACAGCCGGCGGTGCGATGGGTCTCCGCTGCGCGCGCGGCTCAGATCCAGCCAACCCGCCGGCAGGCTTCGCGCGCCTACTCGGCCGGCCCGAACCCCAGCACGCGCCGGCCCTCGCCGATCGCCTGCGCGTTGGCGATGCCGCGGCGCACGAATGCGCGGGCGGCCTCCACGGCGGCGGGCAATGCATCGCCGCGCGCGAGTCGAGCCGCGATCGCGGCGCTGAGCGCGCAGCCGGTGCCGTGCACGTCGCCGCCTGGGATGCGCTCCCCCGGAAGCCAGCGCAGCTCCACGCCCGCGCCGCTTCTCAGGGCGAGGCAGTCGTCGGCGTCGCGCTCGCGGTGCCCGCCCTTCACCAGCGCCGCGGCGGCGCCGAGCTCGGTCACGAGCTGCGAAGCGGCGCTCTCGATCCCGGCGCGGGTCGAGACGTCGCGCCCGCTCAGCTCCTCCGCCTCGGCCAGGTTCGGCGTCACGAGCGCGGCGCTGCGGAGCAGCTCGCGCAGCCCCGGGAGCGCGCGCCGCTGCAGCAGCTCCTTGCCGTCGCTCGCGCGCAGCACCGGGTCGATCACGAGCGGAACGGGCAGCCGGCGCAGCGCATCGAGCGCGTGGTCGACGGCGCGCAGCACGTCGTCGCTCGCGAGCATGCCGAGCTTCACGGCGTGGGGCGGCACATCGCGCAGCAGCACGCGCAGCTGATCCGAGAGCACGTTCGGGAAGAGCGGCAGCACGCTGTGCACTTTGGCGGTGTCTTGAACCGTCAGCGCCGTCGGGACTGCGCAGCCGTGGACGCCAAGCGCGCGAAAGACCTGCAGGTCGAGCTGGAGGCCGGCGCCGCCCGTCGGATCGGAGCCCGCGATCGAGAGCGCGACACGAATAGGAGGCATGGCGGGCGATGGTAAGCTGCGCGCCCTCTCGGAGCAGCGCGGCACATCCAATCGAGCTCGCATCGCTGCGCGCTGCCGACCCGTCGCCGCGCGGCGCCTCGCCGCGCGACGCCCACGAGGCGAGCGGGTTCGGCCCCGCGGCGCAATCCAGAAGCACACCCAGGAGCACCGAACATGTCGACTCGCCTCGCATTCCTCCTCACCGGTCTGCTCGCCCTGGCGAGCGGCGCCGCGTCGGCGCAGTCGTGGCACGCCGAGCGGCTGACGAGCGGCGCGGGGGCGCCGCGCGTCGAGCGGCTCTGGTCGAAGGGCACGTCGCTGCGCGCGGAGGTCGTGCTCAACGGCCATCTCGTGATCACGTACGTGCACGGCGACCGCTACGTGGTTGTCGATGCGCTCACGGGCAAAGGCACCTCGATCCAGCGCGGTCCGAAGTCGCTCGCTGCGGACGCGAAGCGCGGGCGACCGTTCGGCGCCGAGCAGCAGATTCTGGTCGCGGCCGGCGCGGAGAAAGTGAAGACCGAGGGCGCCGGCGCAGCCGCGTGCGACCTGTATCGCCTCACCGATCAAGGCGGGCGGCGCGAGGTCTGCGTCACGGCCGGCGCGGAGCATCTGCCGCTGGTCGTGCGCGCGTGGGACCGTCAGAGCGGCACGGAGAGCGAGACGCGTTACATCGCGTGGTCGAAGGATCTCGAGGGCAAGAACGTCTCGATTCCGGATTCCTTCTTCACGCCGGATCCGCGCGTCGCGCTCGAGTCGCTCAGCTTCGACGCGTTCATGACGAAGGCGCAGGCCGGCGAAGCCGCGGCCGTCGCGCCGATCTTTCACCCGGAGCTGTTGATCGGCGGCTGAATTCGCGCCGCGCTCAGGCGCGCAGAGACTCGGCACGCGCGGCGAGCGGGCTCGGCTGCAACGTGCGCGGCGCGCCGACGTGCCAGCGGAACACGCGCACCGGCGGGATGTTCAGCAGCTCGAGCGTCGTGTCGGGCTCGCCCAGCACCGGCTTCGCGAGCTCGGCCACCGTGCCGCGCACCTGATAAGCCAGGAAACAGCCGCCGACTGCCAGCGTGCGGCGAATGCTCGCGATGATGCGTGCGCCGATCGCGGGCGGAATGATCGAGAACGGAATGCCCGAGATCACCGCGTCCGGCGCGCCCAGGCCGTGCGCGGCGAGGATCTCGTCGAGCTGCTCGGCGCTGCCGTGATGGACGATCAGCCGGGGGTCGGTCTCGCGTCGTAGCCGCTGCGCGAAATCGGCGTCGAGCTCGATGCACAGCAGCCGCGCGTCCGGAGGCAGCGCCGCGAGCAGCGCGCGCGTCGTGCCGCCGGTGCCGGGGCCGAGCTCGACCACGAGCTGCGCGCTCCCGATGCCGGCGAGCGAGACGAGCCGCCGCTCGAGGAAGCGCGAGCTCGGCACCACCGACGCGACTTGCTGCGGGCGGCGCAGGAATGCCTGCAGGAAGACGAGGCTCTCGTCGCGCCGCGGGCTCCGCTTACCGCTCTTCATCCCTCGCTCACTCGCCACGGCTCGGCTCCATTCCCGCTCTGCTCGAATTGGCTCGAGATCGCACGCTGCGCTCCTGCCGCGCGGCGCAGTCTGCACGCTCAGTTCGTGCTCGTCACCCAAGAAATGTTGGAGTCGGCGAGCTTCGGTGTGCGCTCCGCGAGCACGGCGAGCTTGCGTGCCACGCTGCCGGCAATCGCCCGCAGCGCCGCCGCAGCGGGTGCGTCCGGGGCGTGCACCAGAATCGGCCGGCCGATGTCCCCGCCCTCGACCACGCGCGTGTCGATCGGCACCTCGCCTAAGAAGTCGACGCCGAGCTCGTCGGCCACGCGCTTGCCGCCGCCCTTGCCGAAGATGAAGTACTTCCGATCCGGCAGATCGGGCGGCACGAAGTAGGCCATGTTCTCGACGATTCCGAGCACCGGCACGTCCACCTTCTCGAACATCTTGAGGCCCTTGCGAGCATCGATCACCGAGAGGTCGTTGGCGGTGGTGACGATCACCGCGCCCGAGAGCGGCGCGTTCTGGGTGAGCGTGAGCGCCGCGTCGCCGGTGCCAGGCGGGAGGTCGATCACGAGGTAGTCGAGCTCGCCCCACTCGACGTCGACCAGGAACTGCCGGATCAGGCCGTGCACCATCGGGCCCCGCCAGATCACCGGAGAGTTCTCGTTGATGAAGAAGCCCATCGACATGACCTTCATCCCGAAGGCCTCGAGCGGCACGATGATCTTCTTGCCGCCGCGCTCCTCGCTGGTGGGGCGTTCCTTCACGCCGAGCAGAAGCGGGAGCGAGGGCCCGTAGACGTCGGCGTCGAGGATGCCCACGCGCGCGCCGCTCTGCTGTAGCGCGAGCGCGAGGTTCACCGCGGTGGTGCTCTTGCCGACGCCGCCCTTGCCCGAAGCCACCGCGATCGTGTTGCGCACGCCGGGCAGCACGTCGCCCTTGTCGGGGCCGGGCGAGGTGCTCCGCCCACGTGTGTTCGCCGTCATGCTCACCGCCACGCTCGCGACGCCGGCGAGCGCGCGCACGGCTTCGGTCGCGGCGCGCTCGAACTCGGCCTTCACCGGGCAGGCGGGCGTCGTCAGCTCGATCGCGAACGAGACCGCGCCGCCGTCGATGCGCAGGTTCTTGATGAAGCCGAGGTCGACGATGCTCTTCCCGAAGTCCGGGTCGATGATCGGGCGCAGGGCGGCCAGAACCTGCGCGGACGTGACGGCGCTCATGGGGGCTCCCGGGCGATGTGGCGGCGCGGCCGAGGGCACGCGCGAGGGAAGCGCAGAGTCGGGGAGGCACCCGCGAGCGTCAAGCGCGCTTGCCGGCGTGCGGGCGCTCCGCGAGCGTGCGCGCGCGCAAAGGAGAGGCGATGGCCGTGCCCGCGTTCCTGAATCCGGCGACGTGGGATGCCTGGACCGCGCTCGGTCTCGCCGGCCAGGCGCTCTTCTTCTCGCGCTTCGCGGTGCAGTGGATCTCGTCCGAGCGCCGCCAGCAGAGCCACATGCCCGTCGCGTTCTGGTGGCTCTCGCTGATCGGCAGCCTGATCACACTCGCCTACGCGATCCACCGCCGCGACCCCGTGTTCGTGCTCGGTCAGGCGTTCGGCTGGATGGTCTACTCGCGCAATCTGGCGTTGATCTACCGCCCGCGCTGACGGCGCGCGCGAGTCAGGCGCTCGGCTTGCTCGCCGCGCGGCGCAGGATCGCTGCGTAGCCGCCGCGCTCGACGCACGCGCTCCCGAGCAGGCCGCGCTCCAGCAGCAGCGCGTGCATCCGCGGCAGCTTGTAGTGCGGCACCGTCATCAGCAGGTGGTGCTCGAGGTGATAGTTCACGCGGTTGGGGCCGATCAGCAGGCGCTCCCACCAACTCAGCAGCGTGGTGCGCGTGTTGCCGAGCGGGTCGTCGGCGTTCGGCGTGAGCGCGTGCTCCGCGATCGAGCGGATGCGCGTCAGCAGCGTGTTGGTCGTGAGCCACGCGCCCACCCAGAGCAGATAGAGCCAGCCGTGCCCAAGGGCCGCGAGCGCGCCGAGCAGCAGCGCGTTCGTGACGAGCACGCCGATCGTCGCGCGCCGCCCCTCGGGCTCGCTCCAGCGCGCGAGGCTGCGCGCGAACGCGGCGCGCGCGAACTTCACGCCGGTCCTTCCCGTCAAGTCCCGTATCACCTTGCGGCGCAGGCTCGCACGCGTGATCGGGAAGGGCGTGACGAGCCCGAGATCCGGATCGCGCGGCGTGCCGGTGTGCGCGTGATGCTGCAGGTGATACGCGCGATACACGTGGGTGTCGCTCCAGACCGGATACGCGCACAGCCATTGCCCGGCCCAGTCGTTGACGCTGCGCTTCGCGAACAGCGAGCGGTGCGCGGCCTCGTGCATCAGCACCGCCAAGCCGAGCTGCCGCGCGCCGATCAGGAACAGCGCGACGACGATCGGCAGCACACGGGTCGGCCCGTGCGGCCACCACGCGACGAGCGCCATCGACGCGAACACGACGACCCAGTTGAACGCGATCGAGCTCCAGCTGTGCCAATCCTCGAAGCGCAGCAGCTCGGCGATCTCCTCGCGCGAGAGTCGCGCGCGCCACGAGAGGTTGCCTTCCGCGGTGTGACGTTCGACGAGGGCTTCGGCCATGGCGGATCTCCCTAAGCGATCGCGAGCGAGAGCGTGCGCTCGCCGTGTGCGGGTGCGGAGACGTGCGGCGCGCCGTAGCGCGACATGAAGCTCGCCCAGGCGCGGCGGCCGGCGCGGTCGTAGCGGCGCATCGCGGCGACCAGAGCGCGGCGCTCCGCCTCGGGCGCGAGCGGCTCGGGCAGCAGCGGATCGAGCACGAGATCGCGGATCACGCGGCCGCCGAGCAGGAACGATTCGACCATCGCGCGCTCCTCGGGCAGCGCGGCGAGCCGCGCCTCGCTCGCCGCGAGCTCCGCGAGCGAGCGGCGGTACACGGCGGCGAACGCGTCGCGCTTCCAGAGCCGGCGCGCGCGCGCATCGCTGTCCGCATCGAGGGTTTGCACGAGGGCCAACAGCGCATCGCGCTCGAGGCCGAGCTCGCACAGCTCCGCGCGCAGCTCGGGTAGCGCGGCGCGCAGGTTGTCGGGGCGCAGCGCCAGCCCCGGCTCGAGCTCCGCGAAGCCGAGCAGCGCCAGCGCGCGCTCGCGCTGCCTGCGCTCCAGCGTGCGCGCCGGCGGTAGCGCGCCCGCGCGCACGAGCCACCAGCCGCCCGTCCACTTGGTGATGCGCAGCTCCGCTGCGCGCCAGCCGAGCACGCGCTGGTCGACCGCGTGGGCCGCTTCACCCAGCCGATACTGCCCGCGCTCGTCGCGCGCGATCTGCCCGCTGCCGAGCAGCCGCGCGATCGCGACGCGCAGCGCGTTCTCGTCGATGCGGAAGAGCCTCGCCGCGGCGACCAGCGCCGAGACGGGCATCGCCGCCCCGCGCAGCGAGGAGAGCAAGTCGAGCGTGAGGCTCTTGGCCGTCGGCCGTCGCATCTCCAAACATTACACCTTGGGTCGTTCATCGGCAATCGGAGTAATGTCTGGAGCGACCGCGAGGGCCGCGAGCCGCCCGCGCGACCTGCGGGCGTGCCGGGATAGACTGCGTGCCCTCACGTCCAACCACAGGAGTCCCCATGAGCGACCTGCTCGTCGAGAAGCAAGGCGGCGTCACGATCCTCACCCTGAACCGCCCCGAGCGCATGAACGCGATCAGCGGGCCGATGCTCGCGGCGTTCTCCGAGCAGCTGCTCGAGGCGAACCGCGACCCCGAGGTGCGCGTCGTGGTGATCACCGGCACCGGCCGCGCGTTCTGCGCGGGCCTCGATCTCAAAGAGCAGGCCAGCGGCGGCAACCTCGGCGGCGGTTTCGACCTGCGCGAGGCGCCTCCCGTCGTGCTCCACCAAATGGACAAGCCCACGATCGCCGCAATCAACGGCGGCGCCGCCGGCTACGGCATGGACCTCGCGATCGGCTGCGACATCCGCCTCGCCTCCGACGCGGCGAAGCTGAGCGCCGCCTTCACCAAGCGCGGCGTCATCCCCGAGAGCGGCGGCACCTGGCTGATGCCGCGCCTCGTCGGCTGGGCGAAGGCCAGCGAGATCTTCTTCACTGGCCGCACGCTCTCCGCCGAGGAGTGCCTCGAGCTCGGGCTCGTCTCGAAAGTCGTTCCGGGCGAGTTGTTGATGAAGGAAGCCCTGGCGCTCGCCCACGAGATCGCCGCCAACGCGCCGCTCGCCGTGCAGGGCACGAAGCGCATGATGCGCATGGCACTGACGGAGACGTTCGAGGCGAACGTGCACCACGTCTACCTGCAGCTGCTGCCGCTGTTCCGCAGCAAGGACTTCACGGAGGGCGTGAAGAGCTTCCTCGAGAAGCGGGCGCCGAAGTTCGAGGGGAAGTGATGGCGGGGGACGCCCCGAGGTTCGGGCTAAGGGACTCCGGAACGCTTGCAGCCGTCGCTTTGCTCTTCGCTCTGCCTTTCGTTCTGGTCGTCTTGTTCATCAAAGGGAGCATCTGGGCGGTTGAGAACCTGCTTCCCTTCCTCAACAAGGCATCTGCAGTCGGGATCATCGGGCCGTCTTCGTTCTGCTTCCGCTGGCGATCCCCAGAGCA
>DATBRS010000182.1:0-28780 GCA_036560185.1 Myxococcota bacterium | reverse complement strand
GCGCGCTTTGGCAAGCGCGCCGCGTGCTGGGTCCCGACGCCCGAGCTGCGCGCCCGCTTCCTGTGAGCGCGGCCGCGCCGGCGCCGACTCGCCCTAATAGATCGCGCCGCTCGCCTTGTGCGCGAGCAGCTGCTCCATCGTCAGCCCGAGCCGCTCCATCAGCACTTCGTCGGTGTGCTCGCCCATCTCGGGGCCGCGCCGCAGCTCGGGCCGCTGCGCGTCGAACTGGACCGGGCTGCGTACGAGCGTGAAGCGCGGCCGCGCGCCGCCGTCCACCTCCTGCAGGTAGCCGTTCGCCAGCGCCTGCCGGTCCTCGTGCAGCTCGCGCGGCGTCTGCATCGGCGCCCACGGGCCTTCCATGCCTTCGAACGCGACGCGCCATTCAGCGAGCGTCCGTGTCGCGAACGCCCGGTCGAGCTCCGCGATGCACGCCGCGCGGTTCTCGAAGCGCGCGCGCGCGTCCTCGAAGCGCGCGTCGTCGATCATGTCGCTGCGCCCGATGCGCGCGCAGAAATCTGCCCAATAACGATCGGATTGCAGATGCACGAGGATCAGCCAGCGCGCGTCCTTCGTCTTGTAGGAGTTCACGACGGGGTTGAAGCGCGTCGTGCGCGGCGCCCAGGGAATCTGCTGCGTGCCGGCGGGCATGAGCTTGCTGGCGACGATGTCGGGCGAGACCACCCACATCGCGGTCGCGAGCAGCGACACGTCCACGACCTTGGCCTCGCCCGTGCGCTCGCGGTGGAACAGCGCCGCCGCGATGCCGCCGGCAAGCGTCATGCCGCCGATTCCGTCGCCGAACGCGGCGCGCTGCGAGATCGGCTCGCTCAGCTCGGGCGGGGTCAGCGCCGCGGCGATGCCGCTGCGCGTCCAGAACACGGTGGCGTCGTAGCCGCCCTGCTCGCGCTCGGGGCCGGCGTCGCCCTGCCCGTGCCCGCGCACGTAGACGATGCGCGGATTGCGCGCGCGGATGTGCTCGACGTCGATGCGCAGCCTGCGGCGCGCGTCGGGCAGGAAGTTGGTGAGGAACACGTCGCACTGCTCGGCCAGCGTGTAGAGCAGCTCGAGGCCCGCGGGCGTCGCGATGTCGATGCCGACGCTGCGCTTGCCGCGGTTCGGCTGCTGCACGAGATAGTCGACGCCGCCCACGTCGGTGGACACGCCGCTCGTCGCGAGGCCTCGCTGGCCGTCGCCGCGCACCGGATGCTCGACCTTGATCACGTCCGCGCCCCAATCCGCGAGCACGGCGCCCGCCGACGGCACGAACCAGAACTGCGCGACCTCGAGCACGCGCACGCCCTTCATCACGTCGAGCATTCCGTCTCCTCGCCAGGGCGCGTGCGGCGCTCGAAAAAACGCCGCGCTCACGTCCTCGGACGGGCCGATGATACGCCCGCGGTCGGCGCGCCGAGACGATCGAGCTGCGCGCGAATGTGCGACGCCTCCGGCACGGACGAAGCCAGCGCGAGCGCGCGCGTGAAGGCGGCGCGAGCGCCCTCGGCGTCGCCCGCATCGCGGAGCAGCGCGCCCCTCACGCCGAAGAACGGGAAGTACTTGGCGAGCGGCTGCTCGAGCGGAGCGATCAGCGCGAGGGCGGCCGCGGGCCCGCGCGTCTTCGCGGTCGCGACGGCGCGGTTGAGCGTGACGACGGGCGATGGCGCGAGCCGCTCCAGCGCCTCGTACAAGCGCTCGATGCGCGGCCAGTCCGTGCGCTCCGCGGAGGCGGCGCGCGCGTGCTCGGCCGCGATCGCAGCTTGCAACGCGTAGCGGCCGCCTTCGCCCCGCAGCATCGCCTTCTCCACGAGCGCGAGCCCCTCGTCGATCAGCTCGCGGTCCCAGAGCGCCCGATCCTGATCGTCGAGCAGCACGATCTCGCCGTTCTGGTCGACGCGCGCGCGAGCGCGCGCGTGCTGAAGCAGGAACAGCGCGGCGAGGCCGCACACGTCGGCCTCCTGGGGGAAAAGACTCAGCAGCAGGCGGCTCAGCCGAATCGCTTCCTCGCAGAGCGGCGCCCGCACGCGCTGCTCGCCGCCGCTGGCGGCGTAGCCTTCGTTGAACAGCAGGTAGAGCGATGCCGCGACGAGCTCGATGCGCTCACGCCGCTCTCCCGGTCCCGGCGCCTCGAACGGAATCGGCGTCTCGGCGATGGTGCGCTTGGCGCGCGTCAGGCGCTGCTCCATCGCCGCCTCGCTGACCAGGAACGCGCGCGCGATCTCCGGCACCGAGAGCCCCGACACCACGCGCAACGAGAGCGCGATCTGCTGCGCCGCCCCGAGCTTCGGGTGCGAGCACATGAAGAGCAGGCGCAGCGAGTCGTCGCGGAAGTCCGCCGTGTCCAAGCGCTCCACCTCGCGCGCCTCCGCGTCGCCGGGCTCCGAGAGCTCGTCGTCCTCCGGCAGCGCCTCGTTTCGCCGCGCGCGCCGCTTGCCGTCGATGGCGGTATTGCGCGCGACCAGCACGAGCCAAGCCACGGGATCGCGCGGCGGGCCGGTGCGCGGCCAGCGAGCGAGCGCGCGCAGGCTCGCCTCTTGGAACGCGTCCTCGGCGGTGTCGAGCTCGCGGAAGTAGCGGAGCAGCGCGCCGATCACCTGCGGGCGCGCGTCGACGAGCGTCGCCGCGACCCACGCCGCTTCGCTCACTGGACGGCGCCGTAGTCGCGGAAGCTGCGCAGCGGCCGAATCTCGAGCGAGCCGGGCGTGCGCCCGTGCGTGAGCCGCTTCGCCGCGTCGACCGCGGCTTCCAGCGATTCGCACTCGACCAGGTAGAAGCCGAGCAGCTGCTCCTTGGTCTCCGCGAACGGGCCGTCGAGCACGAGCGGCTCGCCGGCGCCGTGCCGAACCGTGACCGCGCTGGTGGTTGGAAGCAGCCGCGCGACGGCGCCGAGCCGGCCCTCCGCGTCGAGCTGCACCTGCGTCTCCGCGAGCGTTCTGAGCATCGCGTCGTCCGCCTCTCTCGAGAGGCCGGAGACCACGCGCTCGCTCGAGTAACAAAAGATCGCGTACTTCATGCGGGAGCTCCTGGATCCTAGGACGAACGAGGCGCTCGCCGTCCGACGCACTCCATCCGAAAGGTCACGCGTGGCTCGCCCGCGCGCGGCTCTCGCGCTCCGCCTGCATCAAGGCCGAGGGCGTCATGCCGAACATGCCGCGGTAGGCGTTGCTGAAGTGCGCGGAGCTCGAGAAGCCCGCGTCGAGCGCCGCGCTCGTGAGATCGCTGCCCTGCTGGATCGTGCGCAGCGCGGCGGCGAGACGCACCCACAGCCGGAAGCGCGCGACCGGCACGCCCGTCGCGTCCTTGAACGCGTGGCGCAGCCGCGATTCCGAGATGCCCACCTCGCGCGCGAGCGAACGCAGCGAGTGCGGCAGCGCGGGCTGCTCGCGGATGCGCTGGAGCGCGCGCGCGACACGGGCGTCGCTGGGCGCCGCGTGCTCCGCGAGGCCGAGCATGTCGCGCAGCGCGGGCTGGAGCTCGTCGCGGTGGAGGGCCCGCGCCGCGAACTTGCGGAAGAGTGCGCTCAGCTCGCCTTCGCGGCGGTGGTGGAAGCGCAGCTTGCCGGCGGCGACGCGCATCTCGCCGGCCAGCGCGGCCACGTCGGCGCCGGCCGCCGGGTCGGCGTACAGGCACGCGATCGGGCCGCCGGTGAAGTGCATGATGTGGCGCGTGCCAGCCGGCACGAACACGCTGCGGCAGCGCATCCACTCCGCTTGCGGCGCCGACACGGCGTCGGTCGCCAGCACCTCCCCGTCCAGCGCCGTGCACAGCACGGCGACGCCGCTCTTGTGCGCCGCCAGCTCGAAGGCGCGGCCGACGTAGAGGACGCGGGCGCCCATCGCGACCACGCGAGTTTGCTGAACCACGGGAATGACCGCTTCGTGAAAGCGCCGGCGCCGCCCCGCTCCGAACTTCGGCGCGTGAGCAGGCCGCTGCGATGAATCGCCCATCTTAGTGAGCCGTGCGGAGGGAGGGAGATGGGGCAGACAGGCTGCACGACGTCTCCCTCCCCCGCGAAATCTCTCGGCGCGCTGTCGGAACCGCCGCGCGCCGGGCGTCCTCGGCAAGGCAACCGACGGGAGGCGTCGCATGGAAGCGGAAGCTGCAGCGCTGCTGATGATCGGGGGAGTCGGGCTGCTGTGCGCGCTCTTCCTCGTCTGCCTCGTCACCTCTCGACGCCATGCCCCCCATGATTTTCGCGGCGTCGCCGCGAACGACTCGCCCCGCGCGCGCCAATAACAACAGGAGAACCCCGATGAAGCTTCCGGCAGGAATGCACGCGCTCTCGCCCCACCTCGTCTGCGCCGGCGCAGCCGATGCGATCGACTTCTACCGGCGCGCCTTCGGCGCCGTCGAGCTGATGCGCCTCGCGGGCCCGAACGGCAAGCTCATGCACGCCAGCGTCGCCATCAACGGCTCGTCGGTGATGCTGGTCGACGAAGCACCCGAGCACGGCGCGCTCGGCCCGCGCGCGCTGAAGGGCACGCCCGTCACGATCCATCTGATGGTCGAGGACGCCGACGCGGCCGTCGCGCGAGCGGAACGCGCCGGCGCGCGCGTGATCGTGCCGGTGGCCGACATGTTCTGGGGCGATCGCTACGGCGTGATCGAAGATCCGTTCGGGCACCGCTGGTCGATCGCGACGCCGGGTGCCGGCATGAGCGAGAGCGAGCTCACAGAGGCCGCCCGCCGCGCCGCGGCCCCGGCGCGATGAGCGCAGCCATGATCGAGCCGCCGAAGATCGTCCGCAGCGCGCGGCAGCTCGCGGCGCGCATCCACCTGACGATCCCGAAGTCCGAGATCCAGCGCGTGATGGGGCCCGGGCTGCAAGAGGTGCACGCCGCGCTGGCGGCGCAGGGCGTCGCACCGGCGGGACCGTGGTTCACCCATCATCGCCGCATCGAGCCGCACGCCTGGGACTTCGAGATCGGCGTGCCGGTGGCGCGCCCGATCGCGGCGCACGGCCGCGTGCAGCCGTGCGAGCGGCCCGCAACCATCGTCGCGCGCGCTATGTATCGCGGCGGCTACGAGGGCCTCGGCGCCGCTTGGGGCGAGCTCGACGCCTGGATCGCCGCGCAGAAGCTCGCGGCGCGCGCGGATCTGTGGGAGGTCTACGCGCTGGGCCCGGAGTCGGGGCCCGATTCCGCCGGCTGGCGCACCGAGCTCAACCGGCCGCTCAGCGGCGCCTGAGTGAGCTGCTTGCGATGAACGTGCTCGCAAACGCTGGCGCCCTCGTTCCGCTCTGGCCGGAACCCGCCAACCTTGGGTCGCCCGCCACTCGAAATGAGGTTTCATGGAATCCAGCTCGGCCACGGTGATGACCGGTCGCGTGCTCAGCGGCCTCGCGATCGCATTCCTGCTCTTCGACGCCGCCGGCAAGCTCGCGCGCATCGAGCCGGTGCTCAAAGGCACGATCGAGCTCGGCTACCCCGAGAGCGCCGTGCTCCCGATCGGCGTGCTGCTGCTCGCCGGCGTCGTGCTGTACGCCATCCCGCGCACGTCGGTGCTCGGCGCGATCTACCTGAGCGCGTACCTCGGCGGCGCGGTCGCGACGCACTTCCGTGTCGGCAACCCCCTCGCGACCCACGTGCTCTTCCCGGTCTACGTCGCGGCGTTCGTGTGGGGCGGCCTCGCGCTGCGGAACCCGCGGCTGCTGAGCCTGCTCCTCGGCGGGCGCTGACGGCCGGCGGCGCGAATTCGCTGGTGCGCACCGGCGGGCGAACGTGGTGAAATCGAGGCCCGCCCGCTGCGCGGATCGGAGCGCCTCGTGAAGACGCCGAGCATCCACTTCGTCTCGCTGCCCTGCGCCCTCGGCTTCGCGCTCGTCGCGGGCACGCCACGCGGCGTGTGCTTCGTGCGCTTCGGCACGGACGCGCCGCGCCTCGAGACGGAGCTGCGCCGCACGTTCCCGGCGGCGAGCTTCGAACGCGCGAAATCCGGCGGGATCGCGGGCTGGGGGCGCGCCGTCGCGGACTACGTCGACGGCCGCTCCGATGCGGCCGAGGTGCCGCTCGACGTGCGAGGCAGTCAGTTCGAGCAGCGCGTCTGGCGCGCGCTGCGCGAGATCCCGGCGGGCGAGACGCGCTCGTACTCCGACATCGCGCGCCGGCTCGGGGATCCGCACGCCGCGCGCGCGGTCGCGAACGCCGTCTCCGCCAACCCCGCCCCGGTCGCGATTCCGTGTCATCGCGTGGTGCTGAAGAACGGCGGCTTCAGCGGCGGCGCGGCGAGCGTCAGCTACCAGCGCGCGATGCTGCGGCGCGAGGGCATGCGCTAGCGCTCTCGCGAGACCACGAGCCCGAAGACGAGAGGCGGAGGCCAGCTCGCGCCAACCTCCGCCTCGCTTCCGATCGCGCCGCCGCGCTCAGAGCTCGAGGCTGAACTCGCCGCCGACGTAGCGCGGGGGGCCCCAGCCCTGGAAGCCGAACTCGCCGAGCGGCAGCGCCTGCTCCTTGTACCGCTCGTCCGAGAGGTTGCGGCCGACGAATCCGACGCGCGCCGAGCGCTCGCCAGCTCCGAACTTGAACTCGTAGCCGAGGTTCGCGTCCACGAGCGTGTAGCCAGACTGGCCCACCGGCGTGTTCGTCGCAGCCGTCGCGCCGTCCGGAATGGACGGCGGGCTGATCCAGAAGAAGTCGTTGTGCCGAACGCGGCTGCCGAGCACGATTTCGCCGGGGCCCACGCCGATGCGGTAGCTCGCGCCGACGCTCCAAGTCAGCTCGGGCGTGCGGCCAACTGCGTTGTTGTGGAACGAGACGGTCGGGCAGCTGGACTCGTTCTGAGCCGCCAACGGCAGGCCGCTTACCAAGTTGCAGAGCGTGTTCGACGCCGGCGCGGGCGCCGCGAGGTTGTGCGAGCTCTGCACCGAATTCTTCAGCTCACCGTGTTGCCAGCCGAGCGTGAAGTCGACGAGCAGGCCCTCGAACAGCTCGAGGCTGCTCTCGACTTCGACTCCGTAGATCTCGGTGCGCCCGCCGTTCAGGACCAGCGTGTTCGTGCCCACCGGCGTGATGCCCGAGATGATCGACGAGCCCTGCGAGCCGTCGACCTGATTCAGGAAGCTCGCGAAGTTCGCTGTCAGGCGGCCGTCGAGCCAGGTCGTCTTCACGCCGATCTCGTGCGAGTTGGTGTCCTCGGGGTCGAAGGTGAGCGACCACGAGCGTGGGTCGCTGACCGTCGGCGACGGCTGCGAGCCGCGCAGGCTGAAGCCGCCGGAGCGGTAGCCCTGCGCGAAGCGGTAGTAGACGAGCAGGTTCTCCATCGCCTGATAGTTCACGCCGGCCTCGCCGACGATGTCGTCCCAGCTGTCCTCCGTCTTCGAGAGCGTGAGGATGTTCGCGCCCAGCACCGAGTCGACGAGTGTGTTGTTGGCGATCGCGTCGAAGCGCGTGCGGAATTCCTTCGTCTCGTTGATGTACCGGAGGCCGCCGTTCACGCGCAGCCCTTCGATCCAGGGCAGCTCCCACTCCACCGAGCCGAACAGCGCCCAAGAGTCGTTGGTGAGGTGGGTCTCTTGGGACGAGAACGCTTCAGCGGCCGGGTTGCCCGCCGCTCCGGTGCCCGCGCACCATTGGCGCCCAGGCTGGGAAGGACCGTCGAACGGGAAGCCCGCGGGACCGACGACGAGATTGCAGGGCGTTCCGAGCGGAATGCCGAACAGCGCGTAAACGCCGGCGAAGTCAACCTGCAGCTGTTGCTCCGTGCGCTGCGTGTGGTCGTGGTCATCGTGCGCGTAGTAGAAGCCGCCGACATAGCTCACCGAGTCATCGAACAGCGAGCCGACCAAACGCAGCTCTTGGGAGAACACGTCGTAGTACTGCTCGCGCCGTGTGTGGAGGCGCGAGAACACCGAGTTCGGATCGTTCTGCGTCGCATCCGCCGGGTTGCTGAAGCCGCCGTCGAAGTCCTGATAAACGAGGTCGGTGCTGTTCCAGTACGCAGAGATCGAGGTGAGCGTTGCGCCGAAGGGCAGCTCGTAGTTCGCCTCGAGGCTGAGCACGCTGACGTTGTAGGGCGCGAGCTCCTTCGGATCGCGGTCGGAGCGATTCACGAACGGATCGGGGCCGTCGAAGAGCGGATCCTGCGGCGGGATGTCGCTGCGATCCTCGATCCAATCCCAATTCACGAGGAACGACAGCTCTTCGGTGGGCTTCCAGAGCAGCTTCGCGTTCACCGCCTCGTACGAGACCGCGCCGCGATTCTCGCCGGTGAGCTCGTTGATCGAATAGCCTTGCTCGTCCTTGAACGTGTACCCGACGCGCAGCCCGAGCTTCTGCGACACGATCGGGATGTTCGCGACGCCCTGCAGCTTGAACGCGCCGCCGTCGCCTTCGCCGTTGTAGTCGCCGTAGCTCGTGTAGACCTTGCCGCCGAAGCTCTCGAGGTCCGGCCGCCCGCGGCGGACGACGATCGTGCCGCCCGACGTATTGCGGCCCCAGAGGATCGCCTGCGGGCCGCGGTTGATCTCGAGGCTCTCGATGTCGAAGGTGTCGATCAGCTGCCCGGTGCTCGAGGGGATGAAGACGCCGTCCAGCACCACGCCGACGTTCGGCGTCTGCGTCTTCTCGATGTCCGCATAGCCGAGGCCGCGGATGTAGATCGCGCTGGCGCCCGGGCCCGCGGTGTTCATGCCGATGAACATGTTCGGCGTGAGACCGTCGAAGTCGCGCAGGGTGGTCGGCGCGAGCGCCTCGATCGCCTCTTCGCCGAACTGCGTCACCGCGAGCGGCACGTCTTGGATCGACTCCTCGCGGAAGCGCGAGGTCACGATGATGGTCTCGATCTCTTGGTTGAGCGCGCCGGAGGCGGGTGCGGGCTGCGCCGGCTCGGCGGCCGGCGCCTGCGCACTGGCCGGCTGCGCGGCTCCGAAACCGGCAACGAGAACGGCGGTCAGCGCGAGTCCAGCGATACGCCGGATGAGTCGATGCGACACGGTGGTCCCCCTACTGCGTGGTTGCGATGGATGGCCCAGGTGGCCCCGCGGCGTTGATCCCTGGGCGGCGGAGCGTCCCATCGGACGCGGCCACCGTATCATCGCTCGCATCTGATTTGAACATGTTTCTTGTCGTTCTCGGGCGCGTTTGGGGCGTGAGCTGCACAGTGCCCCGACCGAAAGGGACGGGAGAAGGCATGGCTCGCGGGCAGCTAGTGGCGCGGCGATCGGTTGCCTGCCCGGAGGTTCACGAAGTCGCGGCCCCGCGGGCGGCCTCTTCCGGATCGCGGAATCCGTACGCTTCCGCCAGCTCGGCGACGCGCCAAGTCCGTCCGGTCCGTTCGAGCACGCGCGGATCGCTCGCGAGCGCGACGACCGCGCAGCCGCTGAAGCGCGGCGACTGCGAGCTCGCGAGATCGACCGGGATCTCGCGCTTCGCCGCCTGCGCCAGCACGAACTCGGTGCGCACCGCGCTCGGCCAGAGCGCAAGCGAGGTGACGCCGTGCGGGCGGAGCTCGTGGGCCATGTCCGCCGCGAGCCGATCGAGCCCGCACTTGCCGACGCCGTAGGCCGTGCTCATCGCGTACTGCGCCGCGCCGCGCGACGAGATGTTCGCGATCAGGCCGCGCCCGCGCGCCACCAGCAGCGGCGCCGCGTGCACGCTCGCGACGTAGTGCGCGCGCAACCCGACGCCCACCATGTCGTCCCAGATCGAGATCGGGTGCTCCCAGAAGCCGCCCTCCCACACGGGCGGGTCCGGCACCTTGAAGACGTTGTTCACGAGCACGTCGAGGCGCCCGCGCTGCTCGTCGCGCACGCGCTCGAACAGGCGGCGGATCTGTGCGTCGTCCGCGTGATCTACCTGCACCGCGATGCCGCAGCCGCCGCGCTTCGTCACGTCCGCCGCCGTCTCGCCGATCGTTCCGGGCAGCGCCGCGGCGCCGGGCGTCACGCTGCGGCCGGTGACGTAGACGATCGCGCCCGCCGCGCCGAGCTCGAGCGCGATGCCGCGCCCGATGCCGCGGCTCGCGCCGGTGACGACCGCGACTTGGCCTTCGAGTGAGCGCGCCATCATTTCCTCGCGAGACGAGCAATCATACTCGCGCGCGCGAAGACGCAGCCGAAGCGCGCACGGAGGTCTGATGAAGCTCGCCGGCCGAGTCGCAGCCATTACGGGCGGGAGCCGCGGCATCGGGCGCGGCATCGTGGAGGCGTTCCTCGCGGAAGGTGCGCGCGTGGCGCTCAGCGGACGCGATCCCGAGAAGGGCAAGCGCGCGCTCGAGGAGCTGCGCGCGGGCGATCGCGCGCTCTTCGTGCCCGGCGACGTGCGCTCCTCCGCCGACGTGAAGCGGCTCGTCGACGCGGCCGTGGAGGCTTGGGGACGACTCGACGTGATGGTGAACAACGCCGGAGGCATTACGGCGCCGGCCCCCGTCGCGTCGCTCTCCGACGAGGCCTGGGCGAACGACGTGCAGTGGAACCTCACGAGCGTCTTCTACGGAACCAAGCACGCGCTCGCGCACATGCTCCCGCAGCAGCGCGGCGCGGTGATCAACATCTCCTCGGTCGAAGGAAAGATGGGCGTGCCCGGCATGGCGGGCTACGCGGCCGCGAAGCACGGCATCCACGGCCTCACCAAGTCCGCGGCCGCGGAGGTCGGGCGGCTCGGCATCACGGTGAACGCGATCTGCCCGGGCTTGATCCTCACCGACGCGGTCACGCAGGGCGGCCCGACCACCGCCGCCGCGATGGGGCTCTCCTACGACGACATGATCGAGAAAGTGTTCAAGGCGAAGACGCTGACCGGCGAGCTCAACACGGTCGAGCAGATCGCTGCGGTCGCCGTACTCCTCGCTTCGGACGCCGGACGCGGCATCACCGGCGCCTTCTTCAACGTCGACGGCGGTCAGGCGCCGTACTGATCAGGCCGAGGGACGCGGAACGACGATGCCGATCGACCCGACTCGACTGCCGACCACGCTGGACGCGCTTCGCGCCGAATGGATCGGCGAGGCGCTGCGCGCGGGCGGCGCGCTGCGCCCGGACGCGCGCGTCGTCGCCTGCGAGGTGCGCCCGCTCGGCGCGGGCGCCGGCCTGATCGGCGTGGTCGCGCGCGTCGTGCTCGAGATCGAAGGCGATCCGGCGGCGCCGCGCAGCCTGATCGCGAAGCTGCCCTCGCCCGTCGCCGCCAATCGCGCCGTCGCCGACACCTACGACATGTACGGCCGCGAGGTGCGCTTCTATCAGGAGCTCGCGGCCACGACCACGCTGAGCCACCCGCGTTGTCACTTCGCGGCGCGCGCGCCCGCGAGCTCCGACTTCGTGCTGCTGCTCGAGGATCTCTCGGATCGGCGCATCGGCGAGCAGGTGGCCGGCAGCGATCTCGCCGACGCCGAGGTCGTGATCGACGCGATGGCCGCATTTCACGCCGCGAGCTTCGAGCGCACCAGCGAGCCGCGCTACGCCTGGATCGAGTCGCACGCGAACGAGGCGCAGATCGCGGGCATGGAGGCCGGCTTCGCCGCGGGCTGGCCGCGCGTGGTCGAGCGGCTCGGCGAGGTGATCCCGGCGGGCGTGCGCGACTGGGGGGCGCGCGTCGGCCCGAGCACGCGCGCGATCCTGAAGCGCCTCTGCAGTGGCCCGCAGGTCGTCGCCCACGCCGACTTCCGGCTCGAGAACATGTTCTTCGCCGCGAGACCCGGCCAGCCTCCGTTCAGCATCATCGATTGGCAATCGATCACGAAGTCGTCTCCGGGGCAGGACCTCGCCTACTACCTGACGCAGAGCGTGAAGCTCGAGGTGCGGCGCGCGCACGAACGCGCCCTGCTCGATCGCTACCTCGACGGGCTGCGCCGCCTCGGCGTGCGCGACTACGCGCGCGCGCAGCTCGACGAGGACTACCGGCGCGCCGCGCTCTACCTGCTCGACTACGCCGTCGTGATCGCGGGCACGCTCGACCTCGGGAACGAGCGCGGTGCAGCGATCGCGCGCGCGCTGACCGCGCGCTCCTGCGCCGCGCTGGACGACCTCGGCTGCGAGCGCCTGCTGCCCTGATAAGTGCGCGCGCGGTATCGGAGCCGCGCGCGTTCGCTCGGCCGCAGTTGCACCGCGCGGCGGCGCGGTCGAACATGCCGCGAGCGCGTGGAGGGAACCGTGGCCGCCGCCGAGAAGCAGACGCCTCGCTCTCCGGGCAGCTCCTGGCAGGAGCTGCTCGACGCCGACACGCATGCGGTGCCGGAGATCCTGCGCCTGCAATCGCCGGCGCGGCTCGGCGACGCCGATCTCTCGATCGACCGCTACATCGACCCCGCCTATCACGCGCGCGAAGTCGAGAAGCTCTGGAGCCGCGTGTGGCAGTTCGCGTGCCGCGAGGAGCACATTCCGGAGGTCGGCGACCACGTCGTCTACGACATCGCACAGCTCTCGTTCGTGGTGATGCGCGTCGCGCCCGGCCGGATCAAGGCATTCCCCAACGCCTGCCTCCACCGCGGGCGGCGGCTCAAGGACCACGACGGGCGCTGCAGCGAGATCATCTGCCCGTACCACGGCTTCACCTGGCACAACGACGGCCGCTTCAAGCGCGCGCCCTCCGCCGAGTGGGACTTGCGCCACCTCGACGCGGCGAAGTTCGCGCTGCCCGAGGCGAGCGTCGGAACGTGGGCGGGCTTCGTGATGATCAATCCCGACCCGCGCGCGGAGCCGCTCGAGAAATTCCTCGGCGACGCGATCCCGCACTACGCGCGCTGGGATCTCGGCAACCGCTACGTCGAGGCGCACGTCTCGAAGATCATCGAGGCGAACTGGAAGATCGCGCAGGAGGCGTTCGCCGAGGCCTACCACGTCGGCGCGACGCATCCGCAGGCCTCCGCCTATCTCGGCGACACGAACTCGCAGATCGATTGTTGGGAGAACTTCGCGCGCTCCGTCACGGCGAGCCTCACGCCGAGCCCGCTGCTCGGCTTCACGCCGAGCGAGGACGACATGATGTGCGCGATGCTCGACGTTCGCGGCGGCGAGCCGTTGCCCGTGCCGGTTCCGCCCGGGCAGACCGCCCGCGCGGTCGCGGCGGCGAACGCGCGCGAGCGCTGGCGGCCGACGCTGGGCGCCGTCGTCGACGCGTGGTCCGACGCCGAGTTCGTCGACAACCTCACCTACACGGTGTTCCCGAACCTGCATCCCTGGGGCGCCGTGAACCGCATCGTCTACCGCTTCCGGCCGAACGGGAGCGACCACCGCAGCTCGATCATGGAAGTGCTCTACCTCTCGCCGTTCTCCGGCGAGCGGCCGCCGCCAGCGCAGATCCACCACCTCGCCGCCGGCGAGCCTTGGAGCCATGCGCCCGAGCTCGGATTGCTCGCGAAGGTGTTCGAGCAGGACACGTTCAACATGCGGCAGGTGCAGCGCGGGCTCGAGACGACGCGCAAGCCGGGCGTGACGCTCACGTCTTATCAGGAGAGCAAGGTGCGCTGGCTCAATCACCGCATCGACGCCTGGCTCGCGAAACCGTGAGCCGCGCGGAGGGGGCGATGAGCGACGGCGGAATCCTGCACCCGTTCACGCGCGCGCTCTACGAACGCATCGACGCGCAGCGCGTGCGCGTCACGCTCGGCGGCCGCGTCGGCATCTTCGCGCCTGACGGCCGCTGGCTCGAGGGCGAGCTGCGCGAGGCGGACCCTCAGCTCTGCGGCTGGCTCGGCGGCCCGCGCCTCGCGCATCACCGCCTGCAGGTTCCATCGCCCGAATAGCGGCGCTAGGCGGAGAACTCCTTCGCGAGCTCCTCATCGCTCAGCGCGAGGATCCGGTCGGTGTAGCCGTGGAAGCGCTGGCCACCGCCCTCGTTGCGGCCGAACAGCACGTGCGTGCGGGCGCCGCTCTGGAGCGCGCGCTGCTGGCGCAGGCCGGTTGCGTAGTCCTCCTCGCGCACGACGAACTCGAGCATCTCGAACATCTTGTCGGCAGCCTCGCGCTGCTCGTCCGTGGGCGGCTTCTCCATCAGGTAGTTCTGCACCGTCACCGATTCGAGCGCGTTCTCGCCCGGAAAGAGCTGCGAGATCATCACGCCGCGTCCGCCCGCGTCGAAGGAGGCGATCGAGACGTGCGGGAAGATCGTCCACACGCCGGCTGTCAGGGCGCTCAGCGGCCACTCGTCGGTCGGCTTCGTCACGGGCGGCGGCGGGACGGACCCGCCCGCATCGCCCGGCGTCGGCCCGGTGCGACCGAGCGCCGTCACACGCTGGTGCGGTCCCCACGCGGAGTAGCGCGCGCGGTTCGGGAAGTCGGCACCGAACGTGTTCTTGTGCAGGATGGGCGGGTGATAGAGATCGAGGTAGCCGTCGTAAGCGATCTTCCAGTTCGGCCCCTTCACGCTGCGGCGCGAGAAGAAGAACCAGCCCTCGAAGCCGAAGTGGGCGAGCAGCTCGTCGTAGCCGCAGAGGTACTTCTCGATCGAGAGCTTCGACTTCGGATCGAGGATCACCCAGATGAGGCCGGCGCGTTCGAGCACGGGAAGGCGCACGAGGCCGTGGCTCGGCTTGTCGACCGCGCCGAAATCCTTCTCCTGGAATACGCCCTTCAGGCTTCCGTCGAGGTCGTAGGTCCAGGCGTGATAGGGGCACTGGAAGCGGCGCGCGTTGCCGCTCGCGTCGGTGATGATCTGCGCGCCGCGGTGGGCGCACGAGTTGATGAACGCGCGCACCGCGCCGTCGTTGCCGCGCGCGATCAGCACCGGCACGCCGGCCGCGTCGAGCGCGCGGTAGTCGCCCGGCTTCGAGATCTCGCAGGACATCGCGAGCATAAGCGGCAGGCGCCGGAAGATCTTCTGCTTCTCGAGCTGCGCGCGCTGCTCGTCGACGTAGTGGTGCGCCGGCACTCGCAGCACGCCTTCCGCCTGTTCCACGCGGTCGGCATTCGTGCACGCGACCATGTGTTCCGCCATGCGCACGAGCTCGGTTCTCGACATGCTCTCTCCTTCGCGGCGCGCTGCGCGCCGCCGCTCACAGCTCCCCGAGCGCCCAGCGCAGGCTCCTGCGCAGGAGCTCGTAGTACTCGGGCTTGTTCCACGAGCAGCGCTCGACGTTGGGATAGAAGTCGACCACCGGCCGCATGTCGTAGTGACCGCGGCAATGCCCGAGCGTGTTGTAGAGCACGGCGCCTCTCCCGAGCGGGCGCAAATACGCGACGAGGTGTTGGCTCGTGTGTGACCAGTCCGACTCGACGAAGCCCTTGGCATCGCCGGAGTACTCCGTCTCGAGCAGGGGCACGAGCTGCTCGCGATCGTGGTACTCGGAGAGGTAGAGCTCGTCGTCGGTCTCGAACTCGCCGATGCCCGCGACGAGGGGATGGCTCGGCGCGCTCACGCGCACCCAGTACGGCTGGATCGGCGGGTGCGCGACGAACTGGCTGCCGAGCGTATGGGCAAGCGTCGCGATCACGCGCGGCGCGTCGACGCCCTTGGGCGTGAACTCGAGCGCGGCGTTCGTGCCGTGTAGCGCGACCCAGCGCCCGCCCTCCTGCACGAACTTCGCGAGCGCATCCTGCTGCGCCTGCGTCGGGCGCACGTCGCAGGTGTAGGTCAGCAGGAGTTTCGCGCGCGCGATCGCGGCGGCATCGGCGTAGTCGGCGCACACGCGCACGCGCACGTTCTCGTGCTCGGCAAGCAGCTTCAGCAGCTCGAGCCGCGCGAAGTCGATGTCGTGATACTTGCCGGCCGCGACCAGCACGGCGTCGACGATCGGTGTGCTCATGGTCGTCGCTCCGCGGGCGCGCTCATCCGACCGCCCGCTCAGAAATCGACGCGCTTGGTGAAGCCGCCGTCGATCACGAGGTTCACGCCCGTCGTGAACGACGAGCGCGGGCTCGCCAGGAACACCACGGCGTCCGCGACTTCCTGGGCGCTGCCGAGGCGTCCCGTCGGAATCGCGGCGACGGTGGCGTCGTACATCGGCTTGCGGTGCGTCTTGATCATGTCCCACGCGCCGCCCTCGATGAAGATCGGGCCCGGCGAGACGGTGTTCACGCGGATGCCCTTCGGCGCCAGCGCCTGGGCGAGACCGCTGCCGTGGCGGATCAGCGCGGCCTTGATCGCGTTGTACGAGGTCGGCCCGAGGAAGGTCTCCACGGCGGCCGTCGTGCTGATGAAGATCACCGAGCCTCGCGACTGCTCGAGGTGCGGCAGCGCGGCATTGACGCTGCGCACCGCGCCGAGCAGATCGACCTCGAAGTTCGCGCGAAAGGCCTTCTCGTCCGCGCCGTTCCCGCCGCTCGGGTTGTGGACGAAGACGTCGATGCCGCCCATCGCCGCGGCGGCGGCGTCGATGAACGCGACGAGCGCCTCGCCGTTCCCCACGTCCGCGGCGCGTGCGAACACCCGGCCGCCGCGCTGCTCGAGCGCTTTCTTTGCCGCCTCGACCGACTCGGGGCTGCGCGAGCAGATTGCGACCTGCGCGCCCTCATCGACGAGCGCCTCCGCGATCGCGCGCCCGATGCCCTTGGTCGCGCCGGTGACGATCGCCCGTTTGCCCGTGAGTCCGAGGTCCATGCATCGCTCCGGTAATTGTTAGGTCGAGTGGCGGCGCCCGCTCAGGAAGAGCTCCGCACCCGCTCGGCGGATTCGCTGGGTGCGGCCGGCGGACTGTGCCCGTGCGCCTGCGAACCGCGCGCGAGCTCCTCGAGCCGCGCGCGCTGGCTCTCGGCGGTGACGCCGAGCAAGAGCAGCGCGGCGCCGTGCGTCGCGGCGTGGCGCAGATCCGCGTCGGTCATGCTGCCCGTGGCCCAGCGCAGGGACGCGACCTGCACGAGCGATTCGATCTGGTTGGCGAGCGAGCGCGGATCGATCCAGGCCGCGAGCTCGCCGGCAGCGGACAGCTCGATGAGCGCCTGCGCGATCGGCTCCCGCACCGCGCGCGACGTGCGCAGCCGCATCGAGCCCGCCGACTGTGAGGCGTAGATCAGCCCCAGCATCGAGCGGTAGTAGTGGGGAAGCGACAGGAACTCGTCGACGCAGGCGTCGACGATCGAGAGCACGCGCTCGCAAGGCGCCGCGCCCTCGGAGGCCGCGAGGCGCTCGACGTAGTGGTCGGTGCGGTACTCGACCGCCGCGAACAGCACGGCTTCCTTGGAGCCGATCAAGTTGTAGATCGTCGGCACCGTGACGCGGCTGGCCTGGGCGAGCTCGCGCATGGTCAGCGCCTGGTAGCCGTGCTCGCCGATGATCTCCTGCGCCGCTGCAAGGATCCGCTCCCGCCGCTCCGCCATCTGCCGTGCCAACAAGTCCACACTTTCCTCCGGTGTCTCGAGAGCGCATTTTAACGCGATCAAGCAAGCTAGAGCCACCTCGAATTGCGAGGCGTCTCCGGAAACTTCGCCCTCGCGAGAGGAGCCAGCCAATGGCGCGCACCCACGACCACGAAATCGTCTCGATCTATCCGTTCTCCGACCGCGAGGTCGACGAGCTGATGAACCACTCGAACGAGTGCGTTCTGATGTGGACCACGAAGGACGGCTGGCCCGTCGGCGTGACGCACGCCTTCGTCTGGCACGGCGGCAAGATCTGGCTCACGTTCGCTTCGCATCGCCATCGCGCGGCCGCGATTCGCCGCGACCCGCGCGTCTCGATCAACGTGAGCAGCAGCGGCTACCCCGCGAGCTCCGGCGGCGCATTGCCGCGCGGCGCGATCACGTTCAAGGGCCGCGCGGCGTTCTTCGACGACGACGAGACCAAGCGCTGGTTCTACACGGCGCTGTCGCGCAAGCTGAACCCCAACAACCCGGCCGGCGAGCGAGCCTTCTACTCGCTGCTCGATTCGCCGCTGCGCACCATCCTCGCGATCACGCCCGAGAAGAAGATCATGTACAACGGCAAGACCGCGAACGCGCACATGGCGGGCACGATCGCCGAGGACGAGCTCGGCGCGCGCCTCACCAGCGACTCCGAGCGCATGAACCGCGAGCGCGCGCGCAAGGGGCTCGCCCCGCGCTGAGCACCCGCCCCTAGAACGCGGCGGGCGCGCGGCGCACGTTCACCGGGATCGCGCTCTGCCGTGCCATGCCGGTGATCGGATCGAAGTCCACCTCGTTCGAGATCAGCGCGTTGGTCGAGGCGCCGATCTCGCGCACCTCCTTCGGGTTCGCGCCGGGATCGCCCCAGGCGTGCGCCATCGAGATCACGCCGGGCGCTACGTCGTCCGCCGCTTCGGCGACGCCGTAGATGCTGGCGTGGGCCGACGCGATCTCGACGACGTCGCCCGAGCGCGCGCCGAGCTCCTCGAGATCCGCGGGATGCATGAACGCGGGATTCGTGGTGCCGCCTCGCTTGCGCGACTCCGAGAGATCGCGGCCCGAGGAGTTGTAGACCTGCCGCAGGCGCCGGCTGATCAGGCGGTGCGTGAAGGGCGAGGCGAGCGACTCGCGTCGGATCGCGGCCAGCTCGGCGACGACACCGTCGGGTGTCAGCTCGAAGCGCTTGGCGCAGTCCGCGTCGGCGGGCTCCACGCGCTGCTCGACTCCCGCGTAGACGGTGCCGCCGCGATGCCGCTGCACTTCGGCGAACGGAATGCGTCCGCCCTCCAGCATGCAGCGCAGCACTTCGTCCTTGCTCGGCTTGTGATCGAGTGGCAGCTCGCCGCCGGCGAGCCGAATCGGCGTTCCGAGCCGCCGCGAGAGCTCCCAGTAGAGCTCCCACTCCTCGATCAGGTCCGAGTCGTCCGGGGCGTCGACGATCGCGGGCGTGTAGTGCGTGTAGGGCTGCTCGTACCATGTGTCGCACAGGATCGGCACGTCGGCGCGCTCGAGGCACATCTTGCCGGGCAGCACGTAGTCGGCGCGCTTCGCGGTAGCGGCGCGCTTGATGTCGATGCACACGAGTAGATCGAGCGCGTCGATCGCTCGCACGGCCTTGCGCTGATCCGGCCACGCGACGAGCGGGTTGCCGCCGATCACGAACAGCGCCCTCACCTGCCCTTCGCCCTCGAGCAGGATCTCGTCGCTGAGCGCAGCGCTCGGCATCTCGCCCATGATCTCGCCGAGATTCCGCACGCGGCTGCGAGGCCCGCTGCCGAACGCGGGGAACGGGCCCGTCGGCTGCGCCTTCTTCGGCGTCACGGGCGAGAGCACGCCGGGGTTCGGGACTTTCTCGCCCTCGCGATTCACGCGCCCGCAGATCAGGTTCAGACAGATCACGAGGTGCTCGAGCAGCGTCGGGTGCGGCGCCATGTCGGGCCCGGTGCCCGTCACGGCGACGCCTCGCTTCGCGCGCGCGAACATGCGCGCGGCCGCCTCGATCTGCGCTCGCGGCACGTGCGTGCGCTGCGAGACGTACGCGAGATCGAACTCGGCGACTGCGCGCGCGAGCGCGTCCAGCCCGTTCATCCAGCGCGCGCAGAACGCCGCGTCGTGCAGCTTCTCCGCGAGGATGATGCGGATCATGCCGGCGAGCAGCGTGGGATCTTCGCCGGGCCGGATCTGCAGGAAGAGATCCGCGCGGCGCGCGATGTCGGTGCGGCGCGGGTCGACGCAGATCAGCTTCATGCCGCGCGCTTTGGCGTCGCGCAGCTCCTTCACCGGATTCCAGGGCGGCGTGCCGCCGAACGGCGTGAACTGCGAGACGATCGGGTTGTTGCCGATGTGCATCACCACGTCGCTCTCGTGGAAGCCGTGCGTGCCTCCGCTCCACACGCCGCTGCGCGACATCGCGATGAACTTGCTCGGCTGATCGATCGTGACGCTCGTGTAGTACGACTCGGAGCCGAAGCCTCGATGCCACGCTCTCGACACCGCGAGGGCCGCGGAGTTCTGGAAGGCGTAGGTGCCGCAATAGCTCGCGATCGCGCGCGGGCCGTGTGCGTCTCGGATGGCGCGCACGCGCGCGGCGATCTCGTCGAGCGCGCGCGCGAGCGGAATCTCCTCGTACGAGCCGTCGGCCTGGCGTGCGAGCGGGCGCAGGATGCGCTCGGGGTGCGCGTGCGCCTCGATCAGCTGCCGGCCCTTGATGCAGCTGTAGCCACCGTAGATGGGATCCGCGGCGTCGCCGCGCACGGCGGTCGCCGCGCCGTTCTCGACGTCCACCTCGAAGGCGCAGTAGTTGTGACAGAAGCGGCAGTAGGTCTTGTGCGTCGTGACGGACATTCGGTCTCCCAACCAGACGGCGCGCTGCGCGCCGAGCTTCAGGTCGGAGCGCGCAGATACGCGCCCGAGAGATCGCAGGCGCCCTGATAGAGCGCGTGATACACGCGCTGCTCGAACTTCCACGCGCCCAGTTCCTTGACGTAGCGATCGCGATACACGCCCAGCACGAAGCGGCCGCCGCCGCTGGCCGGACGCAAGTACTCCGTCACGTACCAGCGCCCGCTGACGACGCCGCCCTGCTTCTCCAGCATGCCGCTGTTCAGCGTCATCAGCGCGAACTCGAATTGCGCCATCGCGCCTTGCCAGAGCTTCGCGACGGCGGCGCGCCCGCGGACCTCGGTGCCGAGCAGATTCCAGACGCAGTTCTCCGCCCAAGTCGCCTGCCACGCGTCCGCATCGACACGATTGACCGCGTCGATGTAGCGCGCGTTCAGCTCGCGAATCGCCAGCTCGTCGTGGATCTCGATCATGCGGCCCTCGTGACGACGTCGAGCTCGAGCCCGGCGAGGCCGCGCAGGATGTAGCTCGGCTCGTAAGCGAGCTCGTAGCCTGCCGGCAGCGCGAACGATTCGACGCGCCGTGCGATCTGCTCGAAGAGCACGCGCAGCTCGAGGCGCGCTAGCGGCGCCCCGATGCAGAAGTGCGCGCCGCGCCCGAACGCGACGCTCTCCTTCAGGTTTGGGCGCCCCGGATCGAAGGCATCGGGGTCCGGGAACACCGTGTCGTCGCGGTTCGCCGAGCCGAACATCAGCCAGATCATCGTGCCCTTCGCGATCGCGACGCCGTCGAGCTCGGTGTCGCGCGTGACGAAGCGGAACATGCCTTGATTCGGCGAGGACAGGCGCAGCGCCTCCTCGACCACCGCCGCGACGACGCCCGAGTCGGATTGCATGCGCGCGAACCAGCGCGGGTTCTCGAGCAGCAGCTTGAGCGTCTCGTTGATCACCTTCGTGGTCGTCTCGTTTCCGGCGACCATCAGCTGTTGGATGATCGAGATCATCTCGGGCATCTCGAGGCGCCGCTCGGTTCCGGTCTCGTCCTCGAACTCGGCCTGCGTCAGCGCGGAGAGGATGTCGTCGTTCGGCGTCGTGAGGCGCGCTTCGAGCTCGCCCTGCCAGTACTTCTGCATCTCGACCACGCTGCGCGCGGCGGCGATCCGTTCGTCGTCGGTGATGATCACGCCGAGGCCGGCGACCGAGGCGTCCGACCAGCGCTTCACGTGCGGGAACACCTCGGGCCGCATGCACAGGAAGTGGCCGATCACGCGGATCGGCAGCGGGATCGAGAGCGTGTGCATCACGTCGACGCGGCCGCGCGCCGGCCAGGCGCGCAGGATCTCGTCGCTGAGCTCCCGGATCTTGCCCTCGAGCGCGAGGATGCGGCGCGTCGAGAGCGCCTTGCCGACGGTCTTGCGATAGCGCGTCTGGAGCGGCGGATCCTCGGTGAGCATGGTCGAGACGCGCGGGAAGCCCTCGTCCATGATCGCCTGGATGCGCGCGTTCGCCTCGCGCGAGCCCGCCGTCGGCTGGCTCGCGAAGCGCGAGGAATACGTCTCCGTGTCGGCGAGGATCTGCGACACCGGCCCGTGCCGCGAGACGAGCACGATGCCGCTCGCCGGATGCCGCCAAATCGGCGCGTGCTCGCGCAGCGCCGCGTACCACGGAAACGGGTTCTGCTGCATCTCCGCAGCGAACGGGTCGTAGCGCCGGTAGTCGACGGTGACGCTCATCGGGTTTCGCCGCCGCGGCTCGCGCCCGTCACCACCGCCACGCCTCCTGCGAGCCTCGTCACGGCTCTCTGCTCGAGTGATTCAGCACGCGGCGCGAGGCCGCTCCAGAGCAGCTCGGTGAGCTGCGCCGCGAGCCGCGCCGGGTCGAGCTCGCGCTTGGGATCGCCGAGCCACCAGAGCCCGACCATGTGCAAGACGCCGATGATCGCGAAGCCCCAGGGTTCGGCTGGGGACGGATCCGCGCCGGCGCGCCGCCGCGCATCGGCGATGCCCGCGATCAGCGGCGCTGCCGCGCGGCGCGCGAACGCGAGCGTGCTCTCGAGCGAAGTGTCGCCCGCACCCGCGCCGTTCACGAAGGCGTAGACGTGGCGATCGCCCGCGATCGTCGCGAGCTGCGCCGCGACCATGCGCTCGAGTGCAGCGCGTCCCTCGCTGCCGCTCGCGAGCGCCGCGCGCGCCGCCCGCTCGATGCGCGTCAGCAGGCGATCGGAGAGCGCATGCACGAGCGCGCGCCGGTCGCCGACGTGCGAGAACAGCACGGGCTTCGTGACGCCCGCCGTCGCAGCGATCCGCTCGAGCGAGACGCGCGGCCCGCCGCGCCGGATCGCGCGCTCCGCGGCGTCGAGCAGGCGTTCGCGATCGGCGAGCCGCGGCCGGCCACGCCGCCGCGCCGCGCTCGCGCGTGCGACTGCGGCTGCGCTGCGCTGCACGGGTTTGACGGTGGGCATCGCGCGCCATTGTCTACCCGCGGTAGCTTATTTTCCAGCCCCGAGGAGGATTCCGTGAACGCGAGCGGAGCGCGGCAGCCGTGAGCGATCGCCTGCGCGGCAAGGCGGCGCTCGTGCTGGGCGGCTCGTCGGGCTTCGGCGCAGCGATCGCGCGCCGCTTCGTGCGCGAGGGCGCGCGCGTGATTATCGCCGCGCGCGGCGCAGACAAGCTGCGCAGCGTCGCGGCCGAGATCGGCGCCGAGGCTCGCGTGTGCGACGCGACGGATTGGCACCAGCTGAAGGCGCTGGCCGACGCCGCGCTCGCGCGCTTCGGCCGCCTCGATGTCGCGGTGAACTCTGCCGGCTACGCGGACTCCGTGCCGATCGCGCAGCTCCAGCCCGAGCGCGTCGAGAAGATGGTCGCGGTGCAGTACACGGGCGCGCTCTACTTCCTTCAGCACGCGGCGAACGCGATGGCGGCCGCGGGCAACGGCGGCTCGGTCGTCACGATCTCGTCGCTCACCGGAACACTGGTCGCGGAAGGCCACGCGCCGTACGCCGGCGGCAAGGCGGGCATCAACCACGTCACGCGCATCGCCGCGTCGGAGTACGGCGCGAAGAGGATCCGCTTCAACCTCGTGTCGCCGACCACGATCGAGACGCCGATGATCGCGGAGATGTTCAAGACGCCGGGCGCCCGGGAGGCGATGGTCGCCGAGGCGCCGCTGGGGGCGCTGCCCGAGATCGAGGATGTCGTGAACGCGGTGCTGTTCTTCGCGAGCGACGAAGCGCGCTACGTGACCGGGCAGAACCTGCACGTCGACGCCGGCGGGAGCCTGCGGCGGCTGCCGCGCCAAGACGACGTGATGCGGAGCATCGCCGCGGCGATGGCGAAGGCGAAGCCGCGCAGCGAGGGTTGAGTCATGCAGGTCGGCCTTGTTACGGGCAAGCGCGAGATCACGCTGCGCGACATGCCGGAGCCGGAGGCGACTCCGGGCAAAGCGGTCGTCGAGATCTCGCACTGCGGAATCTGCGGCACGGATCTGCACGCGTGGGCGAGCGGCGCGCCCTACAACCCCGCGATCTGCGGGCACGAATGGAGCGGCAGCGTCGCGCAGAGCGGACGCGGCGTCGCGCACGTGAAGGAGGGCGACCGCGTCGCGATCGGCATCGCGCCGGCGTGCGGCCAATGCGCCGACTGCCGCAGCGGGCGCGCTGCGTACTGCAGCGCCGCGTTCGCGGGCATGCTCGGCGTGGGGCCGCTGGCCGCGCCGCACGGCGGCTTCGCGCGTGCGATCGCGATCGACGCAGCGCGCCTGATCGCCGTACGCGCAGGCATCACGGACGAGGCCGCGGCGATGCTCGAGCCCGCCACCGTCGCGCTGCACGCGGTGCGGCGCACGCCACTGCACCTCGGCGACGCCTGCGTGGTGCTCGGCGCAGGGCCGATCGGGCTGCTCACCCAACAATGCGCGCGAGCGGCCGGCGCCGGCGCGGTCGTCGTGGTGGAGCCGCATCCGGTGCGGCGCGAGCGCGCGAAGCAGCTCGGTGCGACTGCCGTCGTGGACCCGCGCAGCGAAGACGTGGTGCAGCGCGTGAAGCAGCTGCTCGGCCCGCTCGGCGCCGACGTCGTGTTCGAGTGCGCCGGCATCCCGCAGACGATCGATCAATCCGCGTCGCTCGCGAAGCGCGGCGGCGTGGTGTCGCTCGTCGGCCTCGCGAACGCGCCCGCGCAGATCTCGCCGGGGACGTGGCTCGTGAACGAGATCCGCCTGGTCGCGTCGCTCGGCTACTTGTACGAGGAGTTCGACCTGACCATGGCGTTGGTGCAGGACGGGCGGCTCGCGCTCGCGCCGCTCCACACCAAGACCGTGGGCCTGCACGAGCTCGACGCCGCGTTCGCGCTGCTGAACGACTCGCCTGCCGAGATCAAGATTCTCGTGCGGCCGCGTCCCTGACTGCGAGGAGATCCGACCGATGCCGCGCCCCTTCCGCTTCGCCGTGCAGTCGTTCAGCGCCACCTCGGGAAAGGAGTGGCGCGAGCGCGCGAAGCGCGCCGAGGGCCTCGGCTTCTCGGCGCTGCACCTCGCGGATCACATCCTCGGGCCCGGGCCGGCGATCGCGAAGAGCAACCACCCGATCCAGGAGCTCGCCGCGGTCCCCGCGATGATGGCGGCCGCGGACGCGACCACCACGCTGCGCGTGGGCTGCCGCGTGTTCTGCATCGACTACCAACATCCGGCCGTGCTCGCGAAGCAGGCCGCGACGATCGACCTGCTCTCGGACGGACGCCTCGAGCTGGGCCTCGGCGCGGGCTGGCTCGCCGCCGAGTACGAGGCGCTGAACATCCCGCTCGACCGGCCCGGCGCGCGCATCGCGCGGCTCGCGGAGACGGTCTCGGCGTTCCGCGCATTGTTCTCCGGAAACGAGGTGGCGATCGACGGACACGACCTGAAGCTCGGCGGCTTCGCCGGCGCGCCGCGGCGTCCGTTTCCGCCGCTGATGATCGGCGGCGGCGGCAAGCGCGTGCTGTCGCTCGCGGCGCGCGAGGCCGACATCGTGAGCCTCAACTTCAACAACCGCTCCGGCGTGATCGGCCCAGACGGCGTCAAGTCGAGCACCGCCGACGCCACGGCGGAGAAGATCGGCTGGGTGAAAGCCGCGGCGGGCGCACGCTTCGAGGCGATCGAGCTCGAGATCGGCGCCTACTTCACCTTCGTGCAGCCCGGCGCCGAGCAGATCGCCGCGGGCATGGGCCAGGCGATGGGGCTCACGCAGCAGGAGATGCTGCGCCACCCGCACGGACTCTTCGGCAGCGTCGATGCGGTCTGCGACGAGCTCGAGCGCCGGCGCGCGCAATACGGCATCAGCTACGTCACCGTGGGCGATGCCGCGCTCGAGCCGTTCGCACCGGTCGTTGCGCGGCTGGCGGGCAAGTAGCGGACGTTCGCGAGGCGGGAGGCTTCATGAGCAAGATGATCATCATCGCCGGCACGATCGATCTCGCGGACCCCAACCGGCGGGACCACGCCATGCAGATCGCGAGCGGGCTGCAGCAGAAGACGCGCGACGAGGAGCCCGGCTGCCACGCCTACGTGTTCTCGCCCGATCCGTGCGTCGCGGGGCGCATCTGCGTGTACGAGCTGTGGCAGGACGAGGCGAGCCTCACGGCGCACTTCGCGCACCCGAACTATCGGAACATGCGCGAGGCGCTCGGCAAGATCGGGCTCGCGCGCGCGGACAACCACAAGTACCGCGTCGACTTGCGCGAGCCGGTCTACGACGCGAGCGGCACGCCGCGTGCCGACTTCTTCACGCAGACGAGCTAGCCGCGAGCTCGGAGGTTCTCAGGGGATGGGCGACCGATTGTTGGGCAGAGTGGCCGTCGTCACGGGCGCGTCGTCGGGAATCGGCGCGGAGACGGCGCGCGTGTTCGTCGCCAACGGCGCCCGCGTCGTGGTGGCGGATCTGCAGGAGGAGCCCGGCCGGAAGCTGGTGGCGGAGCTCGGTGAAGCGGCGCGCTTCGCACGCTGCGACGTCGCGCAGGAAGCCGACGTCGCGGGCGCGGTCGACCTCGCGGTCTCGGCGTTCGGCCAGCTCGACGTGATGGTCAACAACGCCGGCATCGTGGGTGCGGTCGGGCCGATCGCGCTCACGAGCGTCGAGGCGTTCGACGCGACGATCGCGGTGCTGCTGCGCGGCGTCTTCCTCGGCATGAAGCACGCCGCGCGCGTCATGACTCCTCGCAAGAGCGGCGCGATCTTGTCCATCGCGAGCACCGCCGGCGTGATCGGCGGCCTCGGCCCTCACGCCTACACGGCTGCGAAGCACGGCGTCGTCGGGCTCACGAAGTCGGTGGCCTCGGAGCTGGCGGCGCACGGCATCCGCGTGAACGCGGTCGCCCCTGGAAACACCGTGACCGCGATGACCTCCACGATGATCGCGGGCGACGCCAATGACCTTGTACGAACCGAACGGGCGATCGCTCGCGGCTCCGCGCTCGGCATCGCTGGGATGCCGCGCGACATCGCGCTCGCCCTGCTCTACCTCGCGAGCGACGAGGCTCGCTACGTCACCGCGCACACACTGCTCGTCGATGCGGGGCAGACCGCCTTCGTCGCTCGAACGGCGGTCCACGAGAGGCCGAGCGAAGTGCTCCGCGAAGCGGGCAAGCGCGGGAAGTGAGCGCGCGATGGGGTCTGCGTCCGACTACGTCGCTGTCGTAGCCGCCGCGGAGATCGCAGCGGGGACGCCCCGCGCGTTCGAGATCGCCGGCCACAGCCTCCTGCTCTGCCGCGTGGGCGACGAATACTTCGCGGTCGAGAACCGCTGCCCGCACACGAACGCGCTACTGACGGGCGGGCGCATCCGCGGCGACTGCATCGTCTGTCCCGTGCACGGCGCGCGCTTTCGGCTGCGGGACGGAAAACATCTGACGCCGCCCGCCTCGAGCGGACTTCGCACCTTCGCCACGCGCGTCGTGGACGGCTGGGTCCAGGTGCTGCCCGTGGCCGTGGATCCGCCAGGCGGCGCGCCGAGTGTTGCGCATGCGTGACGAAGCTCCGCGCGCCCCGCGGTCACCCCAGGCCGAGGTACGCCCGCTTGTCGCGCGCCGAGCGATCTGCGTCGCCACGCGCGCCGCGTTCGATCAGGCTGCTCATCGGCGCGCGGCGCCACGCGTCATCGCTGGCGGGCTGGTTCATCGTCCAGTCGTAGACCGTCTGGCGATGCGCGATGCGCCACTCGCCGGAGCGGCGCTCGCAGCGGTCGAGGTATCGACCGGCGGCGAACATGTCGCGCTCTGCGCCGGCTTCGACGACGCGGTGGTAGGCGCTGAAGTACGACTCGCTGAAGCCGCGGTCGCCGCGCACGTCGACGAGCACGTTCGCGATCGCGTGCTGCGTGCGCTCCATGCCGCGCAGCACCGGAATCACCCAGGCCACGAACTCCGACGCGCTGCCCGTGAAGATGCCGTGATCGTCCGTGGCGTCGGGCCAGAACACCGATGCGATCAGCGCTGCATCGCAGCGATCGATGCCGCGCGCGAGCTTCATCACGAGCTCGTGGATCTCGAGCTTGTCGAGCCACTGCGAGAGCCGGGAATCGTTCGTCATCGCAACCTCGCTGCGCGCACGGCGAAGCGCGGCGCGACGGGGCAGAATGCGCTCCACGATTTCCGACTGCAACGCGAGAGGACTCGATGACGAACGCCGGCTCTCGACTCTCCGATTGGCGCCAGCAACCGGCGTCGGCGTGGCAACACCCGCGAATCGGCAATCACCCGATTCCGGGGCAGCGCTACACGTCGCGCGAGTTCTTTGCGCGCGAGTGGGAACGGATGTGGACGCGCGTGTGGCTGCTGCTCGGGCGCGAGTCCGAGCTGCCGCAGCCCGGCGATTGGCAGATGGAGGAAGTCGGCCCCGAGTCGTTCCTGATGGTTCGCCAAGACGACGGCACGGTGAAAGCCTTCTACAACGTCTGCCAGCATCGCGGGAACCGGCTGGTGTTCCACGATCAGGGAAGCACGGAACACTTCACCTGCGCCTATCACGGCTGGGCGTGGCACCGCAGCGGCCGGCTCGATTGGGTGAAGGACGAAGAGGACTTCCCGCAAGGCTCGCCCTGCCGCGCGCTCCGGCTGCGCGAAGTGCGCTGCGAGACCTTCGCCGGCTTCGTGTGGGTGAACATGGACGGCGGCTGCGTCTCGCTGCGCGACTACCTCGGGCCGCTCTGGGACGAATGGTCGGCGTATCCGATCGCGCGGATGCGGCGCTATCTCGCGCACACCGTGCGCATGCCCAACAACTGGAAGGTGATCCAGGACAACTTCAACGAGTCCTACCACCTGCGCGCGGTGCATCCCGAGGCGAACACATCGATCGAGGATTCCTACAAGGACACGCGCTTCGACATGTGCGCCGAGGGCCATTCGCGCATGATCATGAAGTCGGGCATGCCGGCGAAGAGCCTCGAGGGCGAGCGGCTGCGCGAGCCGCTGCTCTCGATGCTGCGCGAGTGGGGGCTCGACCCGGCTTCGTTCCGCGGTCGCGAGGAGGAGGCTCGGCTGGCGCTGCAGCGCGCGAAGCGCGCGCTCGGCCCCGCGCGCGGTTACGCGCACTTCGAGCGGCTGCGCGACGAGCAGCTCACCGACTTCTACCACTACACGGTGTTCCCGAACTTCGCGGTGTCGGTGACCGCCGACGGCTTCCACTTCCTGCGCACGCGCCCGCACGCGAGCGACCCTGAGAAGTGCGTGTTCGACAACTGGTTCTACGCCGTCGATCCGCCGGGCGTGACGAC
>DATBRS010000181.1:0-48774 GCA_036560185.1 Myxococcota bacterium | reverse complement strand
TCGGCTGTATTGGAGCGGCTAGCCGGTCTTGGTCCAGAGAGTCGTCTCCGACGGAGAGGAGAGCCCAAGCGTGTCGCTCTGGATCGAGCGTGCGCGCTCTCTCGAAGCGCAGGCAGGTGATCCCGAGGCCGAGCCGGAGTCGCACCGCCTAACAAGCCGTCGTCGCGGGTTCGAGCCCGGCCATGTCTGCGCGCGTGGTAGTGCCGTCTAGCGCCGGCGCCGCACGCCGAGTGCGGCCCCCGCAGCCCCGAGCAGCAGCCACGAGCCGGGCTCCGGCACCAGAGCCACCACGAAGTTCGCGAAGAACCCATCGCCTGGGCTCGCGGCGTCGACGTCGAGCTCGATCGCGAGGTCGAGATCGCCGATCAGCCCGATTGTCGGGTCTCCGAGCGCGACGACGCCGTCGTCGAAGAACGCGAACGCGGCCTGAACCGAGTCGAACTCCTGCGCGAACACGGGAGCGTTCTCCAGCCAAATGCGGAGCGAGACGCGCGAGATCGAGCTGCCCGTCGCGACCGGATCGAGGAACGCGATGCGAAGCGAGGGCGCGACGGAGACCTGCGCGAGGTCGATCGCAGTCGAGAGAGAGCTCGCGATCGTGCTGGTGCCGCCGTCGAGCGCACTCGCGCCGCCGAGCATCGCGAGCGCGAGGTTCGTCCCTCCGGCCAGGCCCGCGCGCGCGTTCGGGTTGCCCGCGACGGCCGCCTGCACGTTCTGCGAGAGCGGGAGCCCCACGGCCATCGCGACGCCTTCGTGCCCGGAGGTCGCGAGCGTCTCCGCCTGCCCGACGCTCGCGCGCGCCTCGATGTCGACGCTGCCCGATGCGTTCTGGAACGAATCGAGCCGGAGCGAGACGACGGCGCCGCCCTTCGCGAACGCATCGGCCTGCGCGGACGCGCCGTTCGCGGCTACGGCATGCACGCGCGCGATCGCGCGGCCATCGAGCGCGCCGCCACTTCCGCGCCCGCCCTCCGCGCCCGCGTACCCGGCGACTGCTCCGCTGGCGCTCGACGCGTCGACGACCGCCAGCGCATCGCCGCCCGCACCGCCTAGGCCGCCGCCCGATCGGCTTCCATCGCCACCGGTCGCGTAGGCGTAGGCATTGGCACTGCCAACGTCGGCGAGAGCGGTCGAGATCGCGGTGGCGGCGCCGCCGGCGGCCGCGCGCCCCGCGGTCTGCACGAAGCCGCCGCGCCCGCCGGCTGCCGCGGCGCGCATCGTGATGTTGGTGTTGCCCGCTGCGCTCGCCGTGCTCTCGCTCCGCGCCGAGCCGCCGGCGCCAGCCTGCGTCGTGCTGCTCCCGGCCACGACGGTTCCGCCGAATCCGCCGTCCGCGATTGCGTCGACGAAGAGCTCCTGGCCACTGAGCGACGTACTGCCGCTGCTCATGGCGATCGCGGCGCCGCCGGCGCCGGAGTCGGCGCCTCCGATTCCGTCTCCGCCGAAGCCCCCGTACGCTCGTCCTCTCGCGGAGGCGAAGCCGGTCGGGTTGACGGCGTCGGTCGTCGTGCTGGCGTCGCCTCCGCTGCCCGCCGAGCCTGTCGCGGCGGTGAGGTCGCCGCCGCGTCCGCCCCCCGCAACGGTGTCGATCGAAAGCGTGGCGCCGGGGACGCTCAGGGTCTGGCGGAGCGTGCTGTTGGCGACGCCCGCGACGCCGACGCTTCCGCCTCCGGAGTTGCCCGCGTCGCCGGCGATCGCCCACTGGGTCGACAGGACATCGGAGAAAGGGCTCGTGCCCGAGACGGCATCCGCGACGTCGACGCTCGCTCCATCGCCCGAACGTCCGCGCTCCGAGTCGCCGCCGCGCCCGCCGAACGCCTGACCAGAGGCGACCGACGATCCGCTGGCAGACGCGGCGTGGACGGTGCCGAGCATCGCTCCGCCGCCGGGGCCGCCCGCCGCGTCACCGACTCCCGCGCCGCCGGCTCCGCCGGTCGCGATCGCGGTCGCGTGGGCGCCGCCGGATCCCGCCGCGTCGATCGACGCACTCGCTTCACCGCCGCGGCCTCCGCTTCCCGCGGCGCCGTCTGCTCCGCCGCCCGAACCGCTGCCGGCCGCGCCCCCCGCGCCACCGTCGCCGCCGGTTGCCGCCGCCTCCGCGGTGGCGTTGCCAACCGCGTCGGTTGCCGAGCTCGCCGAAGCGTTTCCCCCGCCTCCGCCGGCGCCGCCGTCTCCGCCCGCAGCGAGCGCGCCGAGTCCGTCTCCGCCTGCGCCGCCTCGCCCTCCTGCGCCGCCCACCGCGATGGCCGAGTTGTTGGGATCACTCGGAGTCGCAGTCGCCGCGGCGACTGTCTCGCCCGCCGCGCCGTCCGTCCCGTCACCACCGGGATTCCCGAGTGCGCCGTCCGTTCCGTCGGCTCCCGGCGCCCCGGTCACGAGAATGGGCGAGCCGAGGCTCGGCGTCGCTGCGAGCGCGAGACTCGCGAGCGCGATCAGTCGCCAGCGGCGCCGCATCGATCCTCCGGGGCCCATCTCCAGAAGTGGCGCGGCCAGCGGAGAAATGGCGAACCCGGCTAGCGCCGCTCTGCGCCGGCACGCTCGAGCTTGCGGGCGCCCTCCAGACGAAAGCGGACGCGCGGGATCGCGTCGTCGCCCACGAAGGCGCGCAGCATGAGGCAGACCTCGAGCTGCAGTCCGTTCGGGTCGAGGAAGTAGATCGACTTGGACCAGCCCTCGTGGTCGACCGGCCCTCGCACCTCGACGCCGTGGGAGACGAGGTGCTGCTTGATGCGCTCGAGATCGTTCTCCGTCTCGGCGTCGAACGCGAAGTGGTAGACGCCCGGCGCGAGGCCGAGGCCCTTGTTGATGCCGGCGTCGAACTCCGTCGGATAGCCGCGCACGTCCTCGCCACTCATGAAGCCCATGAGCTGGCCGCCGCCGATGTCGAAGAAGTAGTGCTTCAGCCGACCCTTGCTGCCGATCTCGACCAGATCCGCGCGCACCAGCGGGAAGCCGAGCACGCCCTCGTAGAACGCGCGCGTAGCCTCCATGTCCTTCGTGCCGAGGTCGATGTGGTTCAGTCCGCGAGTCTTCAGCACGGCGACTCTCCTATCAGGGCGTCCTGCCCACGGCCATCATAGTTAGTGAGGACGATTCAGCGCAGCTCGCGCCCCTGTTCCTTCGCGGGCCGCGTTAGCCGCGCGGGCGCGGTGACGATTCGCGGCTCCGGAGTGCCGCGCGCCGTCATCTTTGTGGTACGCGCATCACCATCGCCCGGTGTCCGCCCCCGCGCGTAATTCCCGAGTCCCCACCGACGGTCGCGCGGCGAAGTTGCCTCCCCCTGCGCGCGCAGCCTGCCTGGCACGACGCTTGCTCAATCCTCACCGGCTTCGAAAAGGAACGAGTCATGGCCACGCATCGACAGCGCCGACACGGCTTCACGCTCATCGAGCTGATGATCGTGGTGGCGGTGATTGGAATTCTCGCGGCGATGGCGATCCCCAACTTCATGATGTTCCAGCTGCGCTCGAAGACCGCGGAGGCGAAGACGAACCTCGCGGGCATTCGCACGGCCGAGGAGTCGTACTTCTCCGAGTTCGGCAGCTACGTGCCCGCGGCGATGCTGCCGCTCGTGCCGCCCGGCCCCCAGAAGGCGTTGTGGCCGGCTCCCGGTTTCGCTCCCGGCTTCGACCGGCTCGGCTGGCGGCCGGAAGGCGAGGTCTACTTCCGCTACGGCATCGTGACCAACGCGCCGCTGGCGGCGACCGAGTGGGGCGCGAGCGCGATCGGCGACCTCGACGGCGACTTCATCCCGTCTGCCTTCGGCTACGTGCACCCGCTCCCTGGCAACCCGACCGTCAGCACCGCGCCCACGAACTGCAACGCGACGGGCGTCTACAACCCGGCCGCACCCGCCGCGTTCGACCTGCTCGACACGGTCGGCCCGTGCGACCCCTTCTCGGGGCAGAGCTGGTTCTAGCTGCTCGGGTGTTAGGGGCGATTCAGGCGTTCGGGTTGATCAGGAACTTCTCGCCCGTCGCCTGCTTTCCGTAGACGGCGAGCGTCTCCAGCCGCAGCGCCTCCGCGAGCGAGATCACGCGTGTGTAGTGGCTCGCGAACGTCGTCTTGATCTCCCGCGCCACGCGCTCGCGCAGTTTCTGGCCCTCGGCCGCGCCTACCTTCTGGAGGAACGGCGTCAGCAGCCAGCCGCCGATCCCCCACGCCATGCCGAAGTTGCGCTCGAGCTGCGTCGGCGAGCGATCGAGGCCGCCATAGATGTAGAGCTGCTTGTGCGTGGTCGAGCCGTAGCGGCTGTACTCCTTCGCCGAGCGATTGGCCGCGACCTCCATCGCCGTGAGGATCTGGCTCGCGAGCGTGCCGCCGCCGGTCGCATCGAAGGCGAGCGTGGCGCCGGTCTCGACCAGCGCCTCGACGAGATCGGCCTCGAAGCTCGGCGCGCTCGAATTGCAGACGAACTTCGCGCCGATGCGCCGCAGCAGCTCGACGTGCTCCGGCTTGCGCACGATGTTCACGAGCGGAACGCCGTCGGCGTGACAGAGCTTGCTCAGCATCTGCCCGAGGTTCGACGCGGCCGCGGTGTGCACCAGCGCCTTGTGTCCCTCGGCCCGCATCGTCCCCAGCATGCCGAGCGTGGTGAGCGGGTTGACGAAGCACGAGGCGCCCTCGGCCGGCGTCGTCCCTTCCGGGAGCACGAGGCAGAACGCGAGGGGCACGCAGCGGTACTGCGCGTAGTTGCCGCCGCCGATGCACGCGACGGTCCTCCCTAACAATGCCTGTGCCGCGGGCGAGCTGCCGGCTCGCACGACGATGCCGGCGCCCTCGTTGCCGACCGGCAGCGCCTGGTCGGCGCGCGCCGCCATGGCGGGCATGAAGCGCGCGGGGATGTCTGCGCTCACGACGGGGCGTTCCGCGCTCCCGCTCGCGGTGGCGGTGCGCATGTCCGCGGGTCCGAAGAGCAGGCCCATGTCGGAGGGATTGATGGGCGCGGCCTCGATGCGGATCAGCAGCTGGTCGGGCCCGGGCTCCGGCACGGGCACGCTCGCGAGCGCGAGCTCGAGCTTTCCATTGCTGCGAACAGTGGAGGTGAGCTGAAGCGCGGTCGCGGGAATCGAGGACGGCATCGGGGCTCCTAAGACAGGGTCGGGCGACCCCGGTCGGGGGAGCTCATTGTGCCGCAGGCAATCAGGAACGCGGCGCGAGCTCGAAGATCCAGAGGTAGCCGGAGGTCACGGCCTCGGGGCCGAAGGTGGCGCCGTTCACGTACTTGCGGGCGAGCTCGGCGGTCAGCGGCGCGAGCAGCGGCCCGTCTTCGATGCGCACGAGCGTGCGCTCGTACAGCTTGCCGTCGATGCGCAGGATGGCGCGCCCGTCCTTCAGCGCTTCGATCGGCCACTTCTTCCAGATCCGGCCCCACGACGTCGTCATGTAGCCGCACGGGATGAAGATCCGGCCCTCGTGCTCGAGGATCCAGGTCGTGCGCGAGCGCGGCGGCTCCACGAGCTGGAACTCGACCTCGCGAACGTCGTGGGCAAACGACCAATCCGGCTCGGGGCCCGTCACGAGCTCGCCCGTCTTGAACGGGCCGCCGGCGACGATTGCGAGCGGGCCGTCGGCGAAGCGCGCCCCGATCAGCACGACGACGACGAGCAACGCCAGCGCGCCGATCACGCCGCCGAGGATTCGCAGCAGGGCTTTCACGCGGCCTCTCCTTGGCCGCATGCAACGCGCGGCATTGGCGACTATTGCATGCTCGAGCGATTGCCGCGGGCAATTCGGCGCTAGCGTGGCCCGCGTCGGCGCACGGGCGCAGAGGCCGGCCAGCGTGCGCGAGCACGGGCGAGTATGCGCCGCGAACTGCGCGCATGATCGCAGACGCGTGGGGCCCGGGTGGTGCAAGTTGCCGCCCGATTACCGGGCTGGGTGCCAGCCCTAACGGAGGAACGAAGGGATGCAGCGTTCATTCTGGGCTCGCAACTGCGGGCCGATCCTCGCAACGCTCCTGCTTGTTATGCCCGCGCTGGCGCAGGAGCCGGCCCCCGCGGCCGCGCCCGCCGCCGCGCCGGCGGCCCCCGAGGCCGACCGCTCGGGCGTTGAAGAGATCATCGTGACCGCGCAGAAGCGCGAAGAGAACATCAACGACATCGGCATGTCGATTCAGGCCGCCACGGGCGACCAGCTGACGCAGCTCGGCATCACCGACCCGAGCCAGCTCGACAAGGTCGTGACCGGCTTCAACTACAACACGACGTACTACGGGACGTCGATCTACACGATCCGCGGCGTCGGCTTCCAGGACACGTCGCTCGCCGGCAGTCCGACCGTGAGCGTCTACCTCGACCAGATGCCGCTGCCGTTCTCGGCCATGACGAACGGCACGACGCTCGATCTCGAGCGCGTCGAGGCCCTCAAAGGCCCGCAAGGGACCCTGTTCGGCCAGAACGCGACCGGCGGCGCGGTGAACTACATCGCGAAGAAGCCTTCCGAGAGCTTCGAGACGGGCTTCGACGCCAGCTACGGCCGCTTCAACTCCGTAGAGCTCCAGGGATTCGTGAGCGGCCCGTTGGTCGAGTCGCTGTCCGCGCGCTTCGCGTTCGGCATGCGCAACACGGGCCCCTGGCAGAAGAGCCACACGGCCAACCAGGGACTCGCGCCCGACCCGTACTGGACGGCGAACAATCAGAACTACCGCTTCGATCGGGAGCACGGCGACCAAGAGTTCTACAACATGCGCGGCTCGCTGCAGTACGAGCCGAACGACCGGCTCTCCGCCCTCTTCACCGTCAGTGGCTTCATCGACAAGGGCGACTCGCAGATGCCGAACCTGTTCGGCATCGCGCCGCTCAACCAGGTGAACCCGTTGCGCCCGGAGATCGCGAACTATCCATTCGCGAAGCACGACAACCGCTCGGCGGATTGGGGCCCCTGCGTGAACGTGGACGGCGGCAGCCCCGCGGACGTCACGGGCAACCTCGACTACGAGGGTGAACAGGAGAATCTCGCAAACCGCATCTACGACAACTGCGAGCCGGCGGAGCGCGACAACTCCTACTACGCGACGACGCTCCGCGTGGACTTCGACCTCAACGACGACCTGACGCTGACGTCGCTGACGAGCTGGTCGAAGTTCGATCGCCACGCGACGCTGGAGAGCGACGGCACCATCTACCAGGACTACGAGTCCTTCCAGGTGGGCTTCCTCAAGGCGGCGTTCCAGGAGCTGCGCCTCGCGGGATCGATCATGGGCGAGGGCAACTGGGTCGCCGGCGTGAACTACGAGTGGACGGATACCTGGGACAGCTTCATGCAGACCTATGGCATCTCGACCGCCGTGCCCACGCAAGTGTTCACGCGCACTCCGCTCGGCCCGACGAATCCCAACAACAAGCAGGACACGAGCACCTACGCGTTCTTCGCGAACGCCGAGTATCCGATCTTCGATCGGCTCACGGTCCAGGGCGGCGTCCGGTACACGAACCAGAAGCGCAACTACCGCGGCTGCGGATCCGACGGCGGCGACGGCACCTGGGCGGACATCTCGGCCGAGATCCAGACGCTGCTGCAGATCCTCGGCGGCTTCCCGGTGATCGGCGGGACCGACGTCGGCCCTGGCAACTGCGCGAGCTTCGGCCCTGGGCCGACCTTCGCGCCCGTCGCCGCGGGTTTCACGGACGAGCTCGACGAGGACAACGTCTCGTGGCGAGTCGGCGCGAACTACCAACTGACCGACGACTTCCTCGGGTACCTCAATGTGAGCAAGGGCTTCAAGTCGGGCAGCTTCCCGACGGTGGCGAGCGCGGCGTTCTACCAGCTGTTCCCGGCGAAGCAGGAGGAGCTGCTCGCTTACGAAGTGGGGGCGAAGGCGGGCTGGTTCGACGGCACGCTGCAGACGAACGGCGCGTTCTTCTACTACGACTACACCGACAAGCAGATCCTGGGCGCAGTCGCGGACCTCATCTTCGGCTCGCTGCCCGCGCTGGTGAACGTGCCCGAGTCGCACATCATCGGGTTCGAGCTGTCGAGCGTGTGGCAGCCCTTCGAGGGCTTCCAGGTCTCGCCGTCGGTGAGCTACGCGGCCAGCGAAGTCGACGGGACGTTCCGAAACTTCGACCCGTTCTACAACACGGCAAACAACGGGGCGACGAAGGACTTCTCGGGTCTTCCGTTCCCGAACGTCCCGCCCTGGCAGTTCAACATCGACGGCCAGTACGAGTGGGCGATGGGTGAGTACATCGCGTTCGTCGGGGCGAACCTGAACTACCAGTCGGAGACGAAGGGCTTCTTCCACGACCGTTGCAACGAGACGATCGGCTCGATCGACACCGTCACCGGCGCGCCGATCAATTGCACGAGCCAGTACGTCGGCGGCATCCCTGCAGCGTCGCGAAACGGGGCGAACGCGACCGACCTGATCATCAACTCGCGCGCGCTCCTCGACGTGCGCGCGGGCGTCGAGCGCGGGCCTTGGCGCGCTTGGTTCTGGGGCCGGAACATCACCGACAAGAACTACTGGAACGCCGCGAGCCACGTGAACGACGTGCTCCTCCGGTACACCGGTATGCCGGTGACCTACGGCGTGACGGTGACCTACCGCTACGGCAACTAGCCCGGTTCTCTTGGCCGGCGCTGGCGCTCGCGAGAGCGTCAGCGCCGGGCGCGTTCTGCACCGTCGCGCGCGAGGCGAACCGCAAGGAGCGCCCGATGCCCCTCGACCTCCAACTCGTCACCGAAGGCCTGCAGTTCCCCGAAGGCCCGATCGCGATGGCGGACGGCTCCGTCGTGCTCGTCGAGATTCACCGCCAGACGCTGACGCGCGTACGGCGTGACGGAACGCAAGAGATCATCGCGCGGCTCGGCGGTGGACCGAACGGCGCGGCGATCGGGCCGGACGGCGCGGTCTACGTCTGCAACAACGGCGGCTTCCAGTGGCACAAGGGTCCCGGCGGGACGCTCGCGCCCCACGGCACCGCACTCGACTACAAGACGGGCTCGATCCAGCGCGTCGACCTGAAGACCGGCGCGGTCGCGACGCTCTACGACCGCTGCGACGGCCGTGGCCTGCGCGGCCCCAACGACATCGTCTTCGACCGCAGCGGCGGCTTCTGGTTCAGCGATCTCGGCAAGGGCGACGGCGACGTGATGCAGATGGGGCACGTGCTCTACGCGCGCCCCGACGGCTCGAAGATCACGCGCGCGCGCGACGCCATGCTGACGCCGAACGGTGTCGGCCTCTCGCCCGACGAGCGCACGCTGTACGTGGCGGAGACGCACACGAGCCGCGTGTGGGCTTTCAAGATCGAGAGCCCCGGCGTGCTCGCGCCCGCGACGGATCTGTTCAGCGCGGGCGCCGTGCTCGGCCCGTTACCGGGCTATCAGCTGCTCGACAGCCTCGCGGTCGAAGCGAGCGGCAGAGTCTGCGTCGCCACGCTCGTGAACGGCGGCATCACGGCCTTCGATCCGAACGGCGGCACGGAGCACTTCGCCGTGCCCGATCCGCTCACGACGAACATCTGCTTCGGCGGCGCCGACCTGCGCGACGCGTGGATCACCGCGTCGAGCACGGGCCGGCTCTACAAGTGCCGCTGGCCGCGCCCGGGGCTGAAGCTCGCCTTCAACGCCTGAGCGCTCGCGCGCTCGGCTCCGGCGCCGTTGCATCGAGCAGGTCTTGCGCGGCCCGCACGGGCCGTAGCGTGGCGCCGCCGTCGATCTGCGCGCTGATCTTCTCGAGCTGCGCGCGCAGCGCAGGCGCGTCGTCGCGCCCGCGCGCGAGCGCCAGCAGATCCGCCGCCGCCATCAGCTGCTCGAAGCGCGCGCCGTACAGCTCGAGGCGCTCGAGCGCGTCGCGCAGATCGCGCTCGGCGCGCTCAGCGTCGCCCTGCGCGGCGTACAGCAGGCCGCGGCTGCGCAGCAGCCGGCCCACCGCCGCCGTCTCGCCCGTGGACTCGTGGGTCTTCAGGCCGAGCTCGATCAGCTCGTGGGCGCGCTCGGCCCGACCCGCGAGCCGGTTGGCCTCGGCGACGGCCTGAATCGTTTGGCACAGGCCGCCACGGAAGCCGATCTCGATCGCCTGCGCGAGCCCCGCCTCGGCCTCCTCCACGCCACCCGCGTCGCCGAGCGCGACGCGCGCCCAGCCGCCCATCGCGTGCGCCTGCGCCTCGGAGGTGCCGAAGCCGCGCCCCTCGGCCAGCGCAAGGGTCTCGCGCGCCCACTCGCGCGCGGTCTCGAACGCGCTCATGAAGCTCAGCGTGATCGTGCAGAAGCCCAGCACGAGCGCGCGCGTCGGCACGTGCCCGAGCTCGCTCGCGCGCGCGCGCGCGGCCTCGGCCTGCGCCGCAGCCTCGTCGAGCCGCCCGCCGATCGCGAGTGCGAGGCTCAGCGTCGCGCGCAGCAGCGCGAGCAAGTCCGGCTCGCGCAGGCTGGTCGCGGGCGGCAGCGCGATCGCGCAGGCCACTTCGACGGCGCGCTCGAGGTGCGCGATCGCGGTCGGCACCGGCGCGCGCAGGATGTCGCACGAGCCCACGATCTGGCGGCCGACCACTTCCATCAGCGGGATCTGCGCGTCGCGCGCGATTCGCAGGATCGACTCGCCGACCTCCGCGCTCCGGTCCACCGCGCCGCGCCGCAGATAGAAGCGCGAGAGGTAGAGCAGCGCAGGCAGCTCCGGAACGCCGACGGTCGCGCTGCTGCTCAGCACGGCGATGCGCGCGTGCAAGCGGTTGATCTCGGGATGGTCGAGCTTCAGGCAGACGATCGCCGGCGGCGCGAGCTCGAGGCACACCGACAGCTCGCGCTGCCGGCGCTGCTCGCTGTCCGGAAGCTGCGCGATCGCGTCGAGCGCGTGCCGGAAGTGCGCCATCGCCTCGTGGTTCGCGTAGCGCGCAGCCGCGATCCTGCCGGCCGCCACGTACAGCGTCGCCGCCTTGTCGTACAGCTGTGCCTCGGCGCAGTGACGCGCGAGCACCGCGGGCTCCGAGGCGACGAGCCCGTGGAAGCGCTCCTCGAGAATCGCGGCGACGCGCGCATGCATCGCGCGGCGATCCGTGCGCAGCATCGACTCGTAGGCGGCCTCCTGCACGAGGGCGTGCTTGAAGCGGTACGTCACGGCCGGCGGCGTGCCGGCCGGAGTGATCAGGTCGGCTTCGACGAGGCGAGCGAGCCCGCCGCGGAGCGTCGGCTCGCCGAGGTCGCCGAGGTCCGCGAGCAGCTCGTAGTCGAACTCGCGGCCGAGCACGGCGGCGAGCTGCGCCACGCGCTTGGCGGGCCCGATCCGATCGAGGCGCGCCATCAGCAGCCCGCGCAGTGTCGCGGGGATCGCGGGCTCCGCGGCTGCGCGCGGACCGGCGCTCATGGCGACCACTTCGGCGGGAACGTCCGCATCGAGCACGGCGCGCGTCAGCTGCTCGACGAAGAGCGGGACGCCGTCGGAGCGGTCGGCGATCCGGCGCATCAGCTCTGCGGAGATCGCGCGCTCGCCGGCGATCGACGCGATCAGCTCGAGCGTCGGGTCCGCGGGCAGGCGGCTGAGCGACACGAACTCGACGGAGGCGTCCGCCCACGGCAGCGGCACTCCGGGACGCGTCGTGCAGAGCACGAGCAAGCGGCCGCTCGGCGCGCGCGCCGTCAGCTGCGCGATCCACTGCAGCGTCGAGGGATCGGCCCAGTGCAGATCTTCGATCGCGAGCACGAGGGTCTGCCGCGCCGCGATCGTGTCGATCAGCGTGCACAGTGCCGCCATCGTGCGCTCGCGCAGCTCCTCGGGAGCGAGCGTGGAGAGCGGAAAGGCCGCGTGGTCGGGCAGGCCGAGCAGCTGCAGCAGATACGGGGCGACGAGCGCGAGATCGAGGCCCTCCACCTGCGCGAGCCCGGCGACGACGCGCTGGGTGCGCGCGAAGCCGGAGGAAGCGTCGCGCAGGGAGAAGCGATCCTCGAGCAGCGCGATCAGTGGCTGGAGCGCGGTACCGGTGGCGAAGGGGGAGCAGGCGAGGCCGATCCAGCGCCGCGCGGTGGCCGCGGTGTCGTTGCGCAGTGCCGCCGCGAGCCGCGATTTCCCGATGCCCGGCTCGCCGCCCACGAGCACCGTGCGGCCGCGCCCGGCGCGTGCGGCCTCGAAGCACTCGCGCAGCCGGACCAGCTCTTCGTGCCGCCCGAACACGGGCGTCGCGGCCGGGCGGCCGAGCGGCCGCGACGAGCCGCCGACGTGGTCCACGGCGTAGATCCGCATCGTCTCGTCCAGGCCCTTGAGGCGGCGCCGCCCGAGGTCGCTCGCGCCGACGCCGATGGTGAGCGCGTAGGTCGCCTCGCTGATCGCGACGCCGCCCTCGTCCGCGAAGGCTTGAATGCGCGCGGCGACGTTGGTCGCGCTGCCGAGCGCGAGCGTCTCGTGCCGGCCCTCGCTGCCGATCTCGCCGATCACGACGAGGCCGGTGTGAATGCCGATGCGCGCGCGCACGCGGCCGGGCACCGCGCTCTGGCCGAGGCGGAGTTGGATCTCGAGCGCGCTGCGGATCGCGCGCTCCGCGTCGTCTTCGTGCGCCGTCGGGTAGCCGAAGTAGGCGAGGATTCCGTCGCCGAGATATTGGGCGACGTAGCCCTCGTAGCGGGCGATCGTCTCGGCGCAGACCGTGTGGTAGCGCCCCAACAACTCGCGCAGCTCCTCCGGATCGACCTGCTCGGCGAGGCGCGCCGAGCCCACCAGGTCGCAGAACATGAGGGTCAGCTGCCGGCGCTCCCCGCGCGGCTCGCCGTCGCCTCGCGCCGGCGCGCCGCAGCGATTGCAGAAGCGCGCGCCGTGCGGATTCGCGTGTGCGCAGACGGAGCAGATCATCGTGCGCCCACGCGCGCGCCGAGGGCCTCACTCGGTTCGGGGTGCATAATCATTCTTCTCGCGCTGCGAATTAGGCCCTTGATCTGGCCCCTTTGCTGAGTGTATGCAGATTCGCCGGCACGCGCGCCGAGCAGCGCGGGAGAGGGCGCGATGGAAGAGTTCTTCGGCGAATGGCGCCGCCGCTTCGCGGTTCACGCGGCATTGATCCTGGCCCTGAGCGTCGGCGTCGGGTTCGCCTACTTCGGCAGGCTGAGCACGGACGATTGGCCGCTGCCCGAGGACGGAACGCCGCGCTGGTGTCAGCCGTGGGACGGCAGCCTCGCGAATTCACCCGATCACCCGTGCAAGATCGACAGCGTCGCCGAGCAGCGCTGGAGCTCGGCCCACGAGCAGGCGCTGCTGCACGCGCTCTTGCTGCTCGGCTTCGCCGCCGCGGCGCCGTACTTCCGGATCGGGCGCTTCGCCTTCAGCCTGGTCGGCTGGGCGTTGATCTTCGGCTGCTGGGCCGCCCCGATCTCGTCCGCCCTCGAGGCCTGGACGCTCTATTCGCAGGACGCGCTCTGGGCGGGCGTGCCTTACGGCATCGGGATCGCCGCCGGCGTCGCGACGACCTTCGCGCTCGGCTGCGTAGCGCTCCGCAGCCTCTGGGAAGCCCTGCGCGACGGCATCGCGCCGCCGACGTGGCGCAATTGGGCGCTGATCGTGAAGGCGCGCCCGCGCCGCATCGTGGAGCCCGCGGACATCCCCGCGGTGGAGGCCGCGGTGCAGCGAGCGATCGACGAGCGCATGCCCGTGCGGGCGTTCGGCGGGCGCTACTCGTGGAACGCGATCGCGACCAGCCGCGGCGCGATGATCGACATGCGCGGGCTGCACGACATCGGAGAGCCGACGGCGCCCGACCCCGCGGACACGCAGCTGAGCCCGCACACGACGAAGCTCGTGACAGTCGGGGCCGGCGCGCTGCTCCGCGAGCTCACCGAAGAGCTCGCGAAGCGCGGCTTGATGCTCGAGACGTCGACCGTGAATCCATGGGTCCAGCTGGGCGGCGCGCTCGCGCTCGGCTGTCACGGCACGGGCATCCACCACAAGCCGCTGACCGACCTCGTGACGGCGCTCGAGATCGTCCAGTACGTCGACGTGAACGGGCAGAAGCAAGCGCTGACCAATTCCTTTCGGCGGCCGCTGGATCCACCGAACGCCGCGAACGCGAACGACTGGCGGAACTGGAACGCGCTGATCGTGAACCTCGGCTGCCTCGGCGTCATGGTGCGCGTCGAGCTCGAGTGCACAGCCGTATACAACGCGCACATCCTCGACACGCGCGCACCGATGCGCTGCACGATCGAATCCGAGGCCGAGCTCCGGAAGATCGTCGTCGACCACGAGTTCTCGGAGATCTTCTGGTTCCCGTTCAATCGCGAGTGCTTCGTGCGCACGTGGGACTCGATTCCCGACCCGAACGTGCCGGGCTTCTCGCGCTGGTTCTTCGTTCGCCAGTGGCTGGTCGCGAACGTCGGCGGACCCGTCGTGTTCTTCGTGCTCGCGCTGCTGCCGTTCCTGACGCCGCCGCTCTCGCGGCTCTTTCACTACTTCTTCGGGACGCTCGACCATCGCGTTCCGGCTCACGACGCGATGCAGTACGAGCGCTTCTTCCCGCGCGTGTACGACACCGGCTACGCAATCCCGATCGCGGTGAACGCGCCGGGAGGATTCGCGGCGTTCCAGCGCGCGTGGCTCGAGGCGGTGGATCGCGTCGAGGCGGCGCGCCACGAGGCGACGTATCCGCAGAACCTCGTGCTGCACGCACGCTTCGGCGCGCAGAGCGCGGCGTTCCTCGCGCCGAACGGCGGCCCCGGCGAGAGCGCGTTCATCGAGCTGATCACGCACGCGAACACGTCGCGCTTCGAGGAGCACTTCAGCGCGGTCGAGCGCAGCTGGCGGCGGCTCGGCGGCAGGGCGCATTGGGGCAAGGTGTCGTTCGAGCCCGGGCGCATTCTCGACAGCTACGCGCCGGCCGCAGTGCAAGCGTTCCGGCAGGTGCGCGATGCGTTCGATCCCGACGAGATCTTCCTCAACGACTACGTGCGCACGCTGCTGCGCATGTGAGGAGCCCCCGTGGTGCTGAACTTCGTGTTCCTGGCGCACGCGGCCGTCGCCTGCGTGTCGGCGACGGCGATGCTCTTCTTTCCCAAGTGGTTCACCGAAGCCGCGACCGGCGTGAACCTGGGGAGCGACCCGGTTTCCGTACTCGCGATCGCATATCTGCGGCTCGCGGCGATCGGAGCGATCGCGATCGTCGCCGGCTCGACGCTCGCCCGGCAGTCCGCCAGCACGCGCGCCCGCTGGGCGGGATTGATCGCGATGCTCGTGCTGCTCGCAGCCACGCTCGCGATCGCGCTGTTCGTGCCCTTCGCCCCGCTGCGCCTCACGGCCATCGCCATCTCCGCCGCGTTCGTCGCCGCCTACCTCTACGTGCTGCTCTTCGCGCGCGACGAGGTGTGACGGGCCGCGCCGGGAATTTTCAGTCGCGTGGCGTTCGCTGTACCGTGGGCTCGATTCCAGGGAGAGCGCGAGCCGCATGCCTGCACCCGCGAAGGACGCCGCCTACTACGAAGCCATCAAGCGCCGCTTCGCCGAGGAGCGCGACCTGCGCCTCGCGTATCGGCCCGAGGGAACGCAGCAGTTCACCTCCGAGCTGACGGGCGCGCTCGAGCGCTACGCGCGCGACCCCTACGGCGGCGAGATCGCGCCGCGCGCGCCGCTATCCGACCGCGTCGAGGTGCTGTTCATCGGCGGCGGCTTCTCGGCGCTGCTGACTTCGGCGCGGCTGCGCGAGAAGGGCGTGGAGAGCATCCGCATCGTCGAGCGCGGCGCGGACGTCGGCGGCACCTGGTACTGGAATCGCTACCCGGGCGTCGCGTGCGACGTGGTCGCCTACGACTACCTGCCGCTGCTCGACGAGATGCGGTACGTGCCGACGCGGCACTACGCCGGCGGCGCCGAGATCCTCGAGCACTGCCGCGCGATCGCGCGCCGTTACGACCTCTATGGCCTCGCCGTGTTCCAGACGACGGTGACCTCCACGATCTGGCACGAGGACGAGAAGCTCTGGCACGTGCGCACGGATCGCGGTGACGAGATGCGCGCGCGCTTCGTGGTGTGCGCGAACGGCACGCTCTCGAAGCCGAAGCTCTCGAAGATCGACGGCATGGAGCAGTTTCGCGGCCATTCGTTCCACACCTCGCGCTGGGATTACGCCTACACCGGGGAGAAGCTGGAGAAGCTGCACGACAAGACCGTCGGCATCATCGGCACCGGCGCGACCGCGGTGCAGGCGGTGCCGGAGCTCGGCGCGAACGCGAAGCAGCTCTACGTCTTCCAGCGCACGCCGTCGTCGATCGACGTGCGCGACGACTGGCCCACCGACGCGAAGTGGGCGGCGTCGCTGCCTCCCGACTGGCAGGCGCAGCGGCGCGCGAGAGCGCTGTCGGAGCCGATGCTCGGCCTCGGGCAGCGGCGCGCGGCGACTCCGGAGACGCGCGCGCAGAAGATCGAACGGCAGGAGCGCGAGAACATCGACTACATGATGCGCATCCACCGCCGCATCGACGAGATCGTGCGCGATCCCGCGACCGCCGAGGCGCTGAAGCCCTGGTACATGTTCATGTGCAAGCGGCCGTGCTTCCACAACGACTACCTGCCCGCGTTCAATCGCCCGAACGTGCAGCTAGTGGACACGCGCGGCAGAGGCATCACCGAGATCCGCGAGCGCGGCCCGGTGTTCGACGGCGCGCAGTACGAGCTCGACCTGCTGATCTACGCGACTGGCTTCGAGGTGCAGAAGACGGGACTCTGGAATCGCATCGTCGGCCGGGACGGCGTCGAGCTCGAGGCGAAATACGCGGACGGCATCCGCACGCTGCTCGGCATCCACACCCGCGGATTCCCGAACTTGTTCATCATGGGCGGTTATCAGGCCTCGTTCCAGTTCAACTTGACGGACATGCTGCAAACGCAGGGCGACCACATCGCGGCGTGCATCGCATGGGTGCGCGAGCACGGTTTCGCGACGATCGACCCGACTCACGACGCCGAGGAGTGGTGGGTGCAAGAGGTGATCGCGCACCGCGGCAAGACCTCGCGCAATCACGACTGCACGCCGGGCTACTACAACTTCGAGGGCGAGTCGAACCGCCGCCAAGACGGCAACTACAACGGCGGCTTCCGCCAGTACTGGCTGCACCAAGGCGAGGTGCGGGAGCGAATGCAGGAGCGCTTCGAGTTCGGGCGCTGAGCGCGCTCAGCTCGCGCTCGCGTCCGTCTCGCTCGCGCGCGGCGCTCCGGCGACGGCGCGCGCGCGCTCGTGCGGCCACTGCCAACGCTCCCAATCCGCGGGGTCGCCGTGCTCGAGGAAGCCCGCGAGCGAGATGCCGTCTGCGGGGTCGAAGCGCTCGTCGAGCAGCTTCACCTCGCGCATCCGATCGGGGCGGAAGCTGCGGTAGTCCGCGCGCAGCTCGCACCACGCCGCGAGCGTCCACTTGCGGCCCCAGAAGTAGAGGCCGAGCGGCCGTGCATCCCGCGCGGTTTCGAGGCCGTCCTCGCGCGCGTAGCGGAAGCGCACCAGCCGGCGCTCGCCGATCGCGCGGCGCAAGAGCCCGAGCTCGCCGGCCATCGCGCTCGCGCCGGGCGGGCCGGGCGCGAAGAACGGCGTCTCGAGCAGCACGCGCCGCAGCGTGTCGGGCAGCACGGCCTCGATCTTTGCCATCGCGTTGCCGACGGCGCCGGCGAGCTCCGCGTCGCCCCAGGCCGCGACGATGCGCGCGCCGAGCACGAGGCCCTCGAGCTCGTCGCTGGTGAAGATCAGCGGCGCGAGCTCGAAGCCGCGCTCGAGCCGGTAGCCGACACCGGCCTCGCCGCGAATCGGGATGCCGGAGCCCTGGAGGTCCGCGATGTCGCGATAGATCGTGCGCTTCGAGACGCCGATCTCGCCGGCGATCTGATCGCCGGTCGCGAAGCGCCGCGCCCGCAGTAGCTGGACGAGGCGGAAGAGGCGGTCAGCGCGCCGCATCGCCGACCGCCTCTCGCGCCCTCAGCTGCATAGGCCGACCGGGTGCCCAGCCGGATCGGAGACGACCGCGATCGTGGAGCCGCCCATGCGGGTCGGCGCGACCAGCACGCGACTGCCGAGCGAACGCGCCTTCTCGATTGCCGCGTCGAGGTCGGGAACGCGCGTGTAGTACGTCACCCACCAGAGCGGCTCGCGGTGCGGTTCCTCCGCGCGGCGCGCCCCGCGGAGCCGCGCACTGGGGTGCGCGGAGGGCGCCTGCGCAGCGCGTTTCGCGTCGAATCGCCAACCGAGCACCTCGCCGTAGAAGCTGTGCAGCTTGTCACCATGCTGCCCCAGCGCTTCGAACCAAACAATCGGACATGCCATCGGGACCACCTCGAAATAGTTTTCTGGAAACGGATACTTGGATGAGGATGGGGGGCGGGGAGGAGCCACAAAGTAGAACATCGCGGTGACAGCGATCTGGCAGTAGGCATGGCAGCAGGGGGGGCTGCTGACAGCATTTGGCAGCAGGGCCGGGCCTGCTAGCGGGGCCCGGATCCGCGACGGCCCGGAGGGCTGCCTGAGCGGCAGATCGGGGGCCCGCTGCTGGTGTCCGCGCGAGCCCGGGCTCAGCCGCAGGCGCCGCTCGACATCACCCGCGCCACCTCGTCGTCGCTCATCCCGAGCACCTCGGAGAGCACCTGATAAGTGTGCTCGCCGAGGCAGGGCGCGGCGAATCGCGGGCCATTGTCGTAGCCCGCGATGCGGTACGCGTGGCCCTCGTACGGCACGACGCCCATCTCGGGATGCAGCAGCGGTCGGAAGAATGCGCGGTGCGCGAGCTGCGGGTCCCGCTGGTGGTCGCTCGAGCGCTGCACCATGCCGGCCGGGACGCCTGCGGCCTGCAGCAGCTCCATCAGCGCGCGCGGCTCGTGCCCCGCGGTGAAGCGCGCGAGCTGGTCGTCGATCTCGGCTCGCCGCGCGAGGCGGCCTGCGGCGCCGCTCAGCGCATCGTCTTTCATCCACGCGGGCTCGCCGAGCGCGCGCCGCAGCGCGAGCCAGTGCGCGTCGCTCTCGACCGCGATCGCGCACCACTGATCGTGCCCCGCGCACGGGTAGGCGTCGTGCGGCGCCGCGGTGGGCGACGCGTTGCCCGCGCGGCGCGGGCTCTCGCCCGTCAGCTGCACCGCGAGCAGCTCCGGCGCCAAGAAGTGCAGCGACGACTCCATCTGCGCCTGATCGATGAACTGCCCCTCGCCGGTGCGGCGGCGGTGATCGAGCGCAGCCATCAGGGTCGCGGCGAGGAAGCGCGGCGCGATCGTGTCGGTGTAGGCGTTGAACGGGCCCGCGGGCGCGCGGTCGTTCCAGCCGGTCACCTCGTAGAAGCCGCTCACCGCGGCCGCGTGGTAGCCGTAGCCGCCGAGCCGCGCGGCCGGCCCCGTCTGCCCTAACAAACAGGTGCTCGCCATGATCAGGCTCGGATTCAGGGCGCGTGCGACGTCGTAGCCGAGCCCGAAGTCGGCCATCGTGCCGGCGGTGAACGAGTCGAGCGCGACGTCGGCCCATTGCAGCAGCCGCTTCGCGATCGCGAGGCCGTCGGGCTGCTTCAAGTTCAAGTGGAGCGACAGCTTCGAGGTGTTGAACGAGCCGAAGAACTGGCAGCGATTGATGCCCGGGACGCCGTCCTTGAACGGGCCGACCAGGCGCAGGCGATCGGCCGGATCGTTGGTCTCGACGTGCACGACGGTCGCGCCGTGATCGGCCAGCGCCTTCGCCGTGATCGGTCCGACGCCGATCCACGAGAAGTCCGCGAACTTCACGCCCTCGAAGGGCAGCCGCGCGGGCGCCGCAGGCGCGATCGCGCGGGAATGCGGCGCGCGCACACGCGCGGCCGAGAGCGCGGGCCGCGCAGGCGCTGCACCTGGCGCCCGCCCGAGCTCTCCCAACACCTCGGCCGTGTGCTCGCCCACGTCCGGCGCGGGCCGCGTCCACGCGACCGGCGTCCGCGAGGCTCTCACGAACGCGCCGGGCGCGCGCAGCTCGCGCCCGCTCGGCAGCGTGATTTGCTCCCAGTAGCCGCGCAGCGCGAGCTGCTCGAGCGCCATCACGTCGGCGGCAGTGTTCACCGGCGCGAGCGTCACGCCGCGCGCGATGCCGCCTTCGAACAGCGCCGCCTTCGCGTGCTTGCGCGTGAACTCGGTGACGGCCGCGCGCATCGCTTCCACCGAGTGCACGAGCGGAGCGCCCGTCAGCATGCGCAGCTCATAGCTGCTCCAGTCCTCCGCCTCGGCCCACGCGCGCGTGATCGCGCCGCTCTCGATCATCCACGGGATCAGCGCGAGCAGCGTCACCTTGGTCGCGATCAGCACGACCTCGCCGTCCGCGCACGGGTAGACGAGCGGCGTCACCAGCGTGCTCAGCTGCAGCACGGTGCCGTTGCGCTCGATGTCCTTGCCTTGGATCGCGTGGGCGATCATGGCGTTCAGCCCGGTCCAGAACACCGCGGCCTGCACCGACACGTCGACGAACTGCGCCGCACCGGTCAGCAGCCGGCGCTGGTGCGCTGCGAGCGCGCCGACGGCGCTCTCGACTGCCGCGTGGTGCCAGGTCTGCGGCACGGTGATGCGAACCGGCCGGCGATCCGGCTCGCCGTTCAGAGCCATCGCCCCGCCCATCGCCGAGAGCGTCAGGTCCGTCGCCGCGTGCCGCGCGTACGGGCCCGTTTGGCCGAACGGCGAGATCGCGACGTACACGAGATCGGGCCGCGCCTCGCGCAGCGCGCTGAAGCCGAGGCCGCGAGCGTCCAGCGCGCCCGGCGCCGCGTTCTCGAACACGAAGTCCGCGCTCGCCACGAGCGCGAGGAAGTCGTCGCGGCCCCGCGCCGAGTCGAGCTCGAGCACCACGCTGCGCTTGCCGCGATTGAAGGCGTGGAAGCGCAGGCTCGCGAGCGCCGCGGGCTGCGCGGGACCCCGCGGCGCCTCGCTTCGCGACGCGCTGCCCCCCGGCGGCTCGACCTTGATCACGTCGGCGCCGAGGCCGGCGAGCACGAAGGTCGCGAGCTCGGCACGCGCATCGGTGAGATCGAGCACGCGGTAGGGGGCAAGCATCGAAGCGGGCTGCGGCATACGCCCATCTTCTCACTGCGCTCACTCGGCGGGCAACCGCTCGCAGCTCGTACCCCCGTGCCTCAATCGAGCAGGCGGCTGTGGAGGGACGCCGCAGGCGGCGCCGACGCGCAGCCCGGCAGACCGCGCTGCATGCGGCACAGCGCTTGCGTTGCAGCCCAGTCGCGCCGCCTCGCGGTGCTCGAACGGAGGGCGCGATGACGGCTCGGAGTTGGCTGATGGCGGGCGCGGCGGCGATCGCGCTGGCGTGCGGAGGCGAAGACGCGCCGAGCGGCGCGCCGGCTGCGAGCGAGGCGCCAGCTGAAGAGGCGGCTGCGCCGGCTGCGAGCGCGCCGATCGCGAGCGCGGCGGCTGACGAAGCGCAGCAGATCTTCGCGAGCCGCTGCTTCACGTGTCACGGGCCGAACGGCGAGGGCAACGGCCCCGGCTCCGCGGCGCTCGTTCCCCCGCCGCGCAATTTCACCGATCCGGCTTGGCAGGCGTCGGTCGACGACGACCACATCGCCAAGATCATTCAGTACGGCGGCGCCGCCGTGGGCAAGAGCCCCACGATGCCGGGCAACCCCGACCTGATGAGCAAGCCCGAGGTCGTGCAGGCGTTGGTCGCGCACATCCGGACGCTCGGCGCGCCGCACTGACGGCGCGCGCCGCGAGGCCCAACAACCTGGGAGGGAACATGCGCAGGATTCTTTCGCTCACGGCTCGCTGTGTGCTGGCGGCCGCGGTCTCGATCGCGACCGCTTGCTCGCCGGGGAGCGAGTTGACGGGGCCGGGCGCAGCGGGCGGCTCGGACGTCGCCTCGCTGATGAAGCAGCGCAATCTCTCCGAGGCGGACGTCGCCGCCGCGCTGAAGACCTACACGCCCACCGGCGTGCACGACCCCTACTACACCTTCGCCTCCGGCGGACACAGCGGGCAGGTGATCGTGATCGGCGTGCCGAGCATGCGCATTCTCAAGGTGATCGCCGTCTTCACGCCCGAGCCCTGGCAGGGCTACGGCTTCGACGACGCGACCGACGCGTTGCTCCACTCGGGCGACAGCGACGGCAAGGCGCTGCGCTGGGCCGACACGCACCATCCTGCGCTCAGCGAGATGAACGGCGACTACGACGGCAAGTACCTGTTCATCAACGACAAGGCCAACGCGCGCATGGCCGTGATCAATCTGGAGGACTTCGTCACGACCCAGATCGTGCGCAGTGGGCTGATCCAATCCGACCACGGCGGCGCCTTCGTCACGCCCAACACCGACTACGTGATCGAGGCGACGCAGTACGCGGCGCCACTCGGCGGCGCCTACGCAGACGTCAGCGAGTACAACGAGAAGTACCGCGGCGCGATCATCCTCTGGAAGTTCGACCGCGAGAAGGGTGCAATCGATCGCGCGCGCTCGTTCGCGATCGAGCTGCCGCCGTACGCGCAGGACCTCGCCGACGCCGGCAAGCTCGCGAGCGACGGCTACGTGTTCCTCAACTCGTTCGACACGGAGCGTGCCTACGGCGACACGGCGGCGGGCAATCCGCCTCTCGAGTCCGGCGCGTCGCAGAACGACATGGACTTCCTGCACGTGATCGACTGGAAGAAGGCCGAGCAGCTGGTGGCTGCCGGCGGCAAGACGCGCACGATCGCGGACATGCGCGTGATCCCGCTCGAGACGGCCGCGGCGGAGGGCCTCCTCTACCTGGTGCCGGAGCCCAAGAGCCCGCACGGCGTCGACGTCTCGCCGGACGGCCAGGACATCGTCGTCTCCGGCAAGCTCGACACCCACGCCACGGTCTACAGCACCGAGAAAATCAAAGCGCTGATCGCCGCCAAGAAGTTCGCGGGCAACGACGACTACGGCGTGCCGATCCTGCCCTACGAGGAAGCGATCCGCGGACAGGTCGAGATCGGCCTCGGGCCGCTGCACACCCAGTTCGGCCCTGACGGCAGCGCATACACGTCCGTGTTCCTCGAGTCGGTCGTCGCGAAGTGGAACCTCAAAGAGCTGAAGCTCATCAGCAAGCTCCCGGTGCACTACAACATCGGCCACCTCACGGCGGCCGAAGGCGACACCGTCAGCCCCGACGGCGGATACCTGATCGCCATCAACAAGTGGGCGATCGACCGCTTCGCCAAGGTCGGCCCGCTGCTGCCGCAGAACCTCCAGCTCGTGGACATCAGCGGGCAGGAGATGAAGCTGCTCTACGACATGCCGATCCCGATCGGCGAGCCGCACTACGCGCAGACGATCAAGGCCGACAAGCTGAAGATCATCGACGTCTACACGCCGGTCGGCACCGACCCCGTAGCGCGCCGCGTCGACCCCAACGCGGTCGCGGCCGGCAAGGAGCGCATCGAGCGCAAGGACGACGGCGTGCATGTATGGATGACCGCGGTGCGCAGTCACTTCACGCCCGACATCTTGCGCGTGAAGGAGGGCGACACGGTTCACCTGCACCTCACGAACACGGAGCAGGCGTACGACGCAACGCACGGCTTCGCGGTCGGCTCCCACGACATCAATCTGAGCCTCGAGCCCGGCGAGCACGCGAACGTCACGTTCAAGGCGGACCGCGCGGGCGTGTTCCCGATGTACTGCACCGAGTTCTGCTCGGCGCTGCACCTCGAGATGGCGGGCTATCTGCTCGTCGAGCCCCGCGGAAAATGAGGGTGGGCGCCGCTGCCAGCGGGCTGGTTGCGGCGCTCGCTCTCGCTTGGAGCGGCGCGGCCGCGGCGGCGAGCGCGCGACCGCCGGGCTGCCGTGACGTGCCGGCGGGCGTGCCGCTGCAGGCACTGCTCGACGCCGCGGCGCCCGGCAGCGCGCTGTGCCTCGCGGCCGGCGAGCACCGCGGGCCGTTGGTGGTTCCGGCCGGCGTGTTGTTATGGGGATCTCGCTCGGCGCGCGTGGTCTCGAGCGGAACCGGCAGCACGATCCGGCTGAGCGGCGCGGGAGCGGCACTGGAGGGCTTCACGGTCGACGGCAGCGGAGCGCGCTTCGAGCACGCCGACGCCGCGGTGCGGATCGAGGCGGACGGCGGGCGCGTCGAGGGCCTGCGCATCGAGCACGCGCTGTTCGGAATTCTCGCGGAGCGCGTGAAGCGCGTGCGCATTGCGCGGAACGAAATCTCGGGCAACGCGGCGAAGGCGCTCGGCCTGCGCGGCGACGCGATCCGGCTCTGGGAGGTGCGCGGCTCGGACGTCGTGGGCAACCGCGTCGAAGACGCGCGCGACGTGGTCGCCTGGTACGCGCCCGGCAATCGCTTCGCCGACAACGTGATCGCCCGCGGCCGCTACGGGATTCACTTCATGTACAGCCACGATTGTCACGTCGAGGACAATCGCTTCGACGCGAACGTGGTCGGCGTGTTCGTGATGTACAGCCGTGGCGTCGTGCTCGAGCGCAACGAGATCCAGCGCTCGGCCGGCGCCGCGGGCATGGGCATCGGCGTCAAGGAGGCGGGTGCGATCACGATTCGCGACAACCGGCTCGTGAACAACACGGTCGGCCTCTACCTCGACACCAGCCCACTCGACAGGCGCGACCACAACTGGATCGACGGCAACCTGCTGGCCGGGCACGATCGCGCGATCGTCTTCCTCGGCGGCGCCGCGCGGAACCACATCCGCGCCAACACGCTGCGCGGAAACACGCTGCAGGTCGCGCTCGAAGGCGGCGGCGACGCGCTCGCCGCGGAGTGGCGCGGCAACAGCTTCGACGACTATCGCGGCTACGACCTCGACGGCGACGGCGTCGGAGACCTGCCTTACGAGCCGCGCAGCCTCGCCGCCGAGTGGACGCAGCACGCGCCGGCGCTCGCGCTGTTTCGCGGCACGCCCGCGCTCGCGCTGGTGGAGTGGCTCGGCGCCGCGGTGCCGCTGTTCCGCCCGACCACGTTGCTGATCGATCCCAGCCCGCGTATGCGCAGCGAGACGCGCCTTGCGGATTGAGGCGCGCGGGCTCGGCAAACGCTTCGGCGCGACGCGCGCGCTGCAGGGCGTCTCGTTCGCGATCGAGCCGGGCGCGCGCGTCGCGCTGCTCGGTCCGAACGGCTCCGGCAAGTCGACGCTGAACCGCGCCGTGCTCGGCTTGTTACGGTGCGAGGGCGAGCTACTCGTCGGCGGCAAGGATCCGTTCGCCGCCCGCGCGGAGCTGGCGCAGCGCGTCGCCTACGTGCCGCAGACGGCGCCGCAGCTCGCGGCCAGCGTGGCCGAGCTCGTCGGCGCCGTGTGCAGCCTGCGCGGGTTCGCGCCGGCGCGCGTCGAGAAGCTCGCGGGCGAGCTCGAGCTCTCGCTAGCGGAGCTGGCCGCGCGCCCGTTCCGGAGCTTGTCAGGGGGCATGAAGCAAAAGTTGCTGGTCGCGCTCGCGCTCGCCGCCGAGCCGGAGCTGCTCGTGCTCGACGAGCCGACCGGGAGCCTCGACGCCGCCAGCCGCGCGCGCGTGCTCGCGCTCGTGGCCGCGCAGTCGAGCGGCACGACGCTGCTGCTCTGCTCGCATCGCCTCGAAGAGGTGCGCCAGCTCGCGAGCGCCGTGCTCGTGCTCGCAGAGGGCAGCGTCGCGCGCGCGAGCGGGCTGGAGGAGTTCCTCGACGAGACGCTCGTGAGCGTGCTCGAGCTCACGCTCGGCCCGGCCGCGGGCGCCGCCGACGCGGTGCTCGCCCGCGGCTTCCGCGCGCTCGGCGACGGGCGCTATCTGCGCATCGCGGCGCGGCGCGAGAAGGCGCAGCTCGTGGCGGAGCTGGCGCACGCGCTCGGGCCGGCGCTGCGCGATCTCGAGGTGCGCGACGTCGAGCTCGGCTTCGCGGAGCGCGTGCATGGCGATGCGTAACGCCGTGCTCGCAGCGTCGCTCGCACTCCTCGCGGCGTGCACGCCCGATGCGGGCCCCGCAGCGGTGGCCTACGACCGTGTGGCCTGCGCGCACTGCCGCATGCTCGTCTCGGACCCGCGCTTCGCCGCGCAGCTGCTGCTCGCGGACGGCGAAGTGCTGTACTTCGACGACCCGGGCTGCTTGTTACTGGAGCGCGCGCGCCTGCGGCGGCCGGTACGCGCGGCCTGGTTCCACGATTCGGCGGGGGAGGGCTGGCTCGCGGAGAGGGAGGTCGCGTTCGCGCGCGGGTACCCGACGCCGATGGGCTACGGCCTCGCCGCGGTGCGCGCGGGCAGCCAGCCCGCGGCGCTGGGCGCCGACGCGGCGCTCGCTGCGCTCCCGGAGGCGCACTGATGCGCGCCCTCGCCGACCTACGCGCGATCGCGCGCCTCGATGCCGCCGAGCTGGCGCGCTCGCGCTGGCCGTGGACCTGCGGCGCGCTCTACGTCGCGCTGGCGGGCGCGTTCCTTTACTTCGGGGCGCGCGAGTCGGGCATCGTCGGCTTCACCGGCATGGGCCGCGTGCTGTTCTCACTGTGTCACGCGCTCGTGTTCTTCCTGCCGCTGCTGGCGCTCGGCGTGACCGGGCAGGTGATCGGCCGCGCCCGCGAGGACGGCTCGCTCGAGCTCTGGATGAGCCTGCCCGTGCGGCGCGGCAGCTACTTCGCCGCGATCGCCGGCGTGCGCGCGCTCGCGCTGATCGCGCCGCTGCTGCTCGTGTTCGCGGCGCTGGCGCTGCTCAGCCGCCTGCTGTTCGCGCAGCCCGTGCCGTGGCACTTCCTGGCGCGCAGCGCGCTGATCAGCTCGGCGCTGCTGCTGTGCTTCTGCGCGCTCGGCGTCGCGATCTCCGCCGTGGCGCGCAGCAGCGCGCGCGCGCTCACCTATTGGGTCGTCGCCTGGCTCGCGTCGGTCGCGCTGCTCGACTTCGGGCTGATCGCGCTGCTGCTCCGCACGCCGTTGCCCGCGCGCCTCGTGTTCGCGCTCGCGGCCCTGAATCCAGTCGAGTCCGCGCGGCTCGCGCTGCTCTCGGGCGCCGCGCCGGATCTCGCGACGCTCGGCCCGGTCGGCTTCTACCTCGCGAACGAGATCGGGGCGCCGCTCTTGTTCGCGCTCGGCGTCGCCTGGCCGATCGCCTTCGGTGCGCTCGCGCTCGGCATCGCATGGCGCAAGTTCGGGCGCGACGACCTGGTGTGAGCGCAACCCCGAGACGCGGAGGAATGCATGAACCGTTGGCTGATCGCATGGAACCGGGCCCTCGCGACGCCGCTGCGTGGAAGCACGCGCGCGCTCGTGCTCGCTCTGCTGATCCCGCTCGGCGTCGCGGCGGCGGCGCCGCTCTGGACGTTGCGAATGGTGGCGCCCCAATACCCCGCCGGGCTCGAGCTGCGCATCTACCCGTACACCGTCGAGGGCGACATCCAGGAGGTGAACACGCTGAACCACTACATCGGGATGGCGGCGATCGACCGCGCCGCGCTCTCCGATCTCGACTGGCTGCCATTCGCGATCGGCGCCGCGGCGCTGCTGATCCTGCGCGTCGCCGCGATCGGCGACCTGCGCGCGCTCGTCGACCTGGCCGCGCTGTTCACCTACTTCGGCGCCTTCTCGTTCGCGCGCTTCGCCTACGCGCTCTACGTGTTCGGGCACAACCTGAACCCCGACGCGCCCTTCGACGTCGCGCCGTTCACGCCCGTGGTGCTCGGCACCGGGCAGGTCGCGAACTTCACGATCACGAGCCTGCCCGCGACGGGAGCCTTGGCACTCAGTGCGATCGGCGTGGCGCTGCTCGGGCTGCTCGTCGCGAGCGTGCGTGCCGCGCTGCGCGTGCGCGCTGCGCCTGCCTAGTGCGGGGAGGGCGCGGCGCCCAGGCCGAGTGGCTTCAGGGCTTCAGCACGACCTTGAGCACGTTCTCGCTGTGGGCCTCGAACACCTGATAACCGCGCACGCCGTCGGCGAGCGGCAAGCGGTGCGTGATGATGTCGGTGGGATCGAGGCGGCCCTGCTCGATCAGCGGCAGCAGCTTCTGCACGTGGTTCTGAGGATTCACGAGCCCGGAGCGCAGCGTGAGGTTGCGGGCCATCAGTCCGCGCAGGAACGGGATCGGCACGTCCTCGGCGTCCGAGACCACGCCGATCACGGCGATGCGGCCGCCGGCGCGCACGATGTCGATCGCGCTGCGCACGAGCTCGCTGCGCCCGACGGCTTCGATCGCGGCGTCTGCGCCGCGGCCCTCGGTGAGCTCGTTCACGCGCGCGCGCAGATCCTCGCGCTTCGGATTCAGCGGGATGCAGCCGCGCTCGCGCGCGCGGGCGAGGCGGCCGTCGTCCAGGTCCACCGCCACGACCGCCGCCGCGCCGCGAATCAGCGCGGAGCGCTGCGCGAAGGTGCCGACCGGCCCGCAGCCGAACACGACGACCACGTCGCCGGGCGCGACCTCGGCGAGCTCTGCGCCCATGTAGCCAGTCGGCAGAATGTCCGTCAGGAAAAGCGCGTGCTCGTCGTCGATGCTCGCCGGGATCTTGAACAGATTGATGTCCGCGAAGGGCACGCGCGCCGCCTCGGCCTGGCCGCCGTTCAGCGCGGGATTGCCGAAGCCGAACACGTTGGTGGCCGGTCCCCCGGCGCCCAGCACCTGGCAACCGGAGTACTCGCGCTTGCGGCAGAGCCCGCACTCGCCGCAGCCCGCAGTGCACGACACGACGACGCGGTCACCGCGCTTCACGCGCTGCACGTCGCTGCCCACGTCCTCGACCACGCCGACGAACTCGTGGCCGGTCACGAAGCCGTTCGCCGCCGACGGCATGCCGTGCCAGAGGTGCAGGTCGGAGCCGCAGATCGCGGTGCGCGTGATGCGCACGAGCGCATCCTGCGCGTCGTGCAGCTTCGCGTCGGGCACGCTCTCGACGCGGAAGTCGCGCGGCCCGTGATAAACGACGGCCTTCATCGGAGTGCCTCCGCGGGCACGATACAGCGAGATCTCTCTCGTCGGAGACTGCTAGGCGGTTGGCGCAGCGGGCCCGCGCGATGGCACCATGCGCGACCCGCACCGAAACCCACCCGGAGAACGCCATGACCCGCGAAGCCTGGATCGTCGACGCCGTCCGATCGCCGCGAGGCGTGGGCAAGCAAGGCAAGGGCGCGCTCGCGCACCTCCACCCGCAGCGCGTGCTCGCGCAGGTGCTGAACGCCCTCCAGCAGAAGGCCGGCTTCGATCCCAAGGACGTGGACGACGTGGTGTGCGGCAACGGCTCCCACGCCGGCGACTCCGCCCACGACATCGGCCGCATGGCGGTGCTCGACGCCGGCTGGCCGATCACGGTGCCGGGCGTGACGCTGAACCGCTTCTGCGGCTCGGGCCAGCAGGCGGTGACCTTCGCCGCGATGGGCGTCGCCGCGGGACACCAGGAGCTCGTGGTCGGCTGCGGCGTCGAGTCGATGAGCCGGCCGGCGCGCAACGGCACCGACGGCTTCCACGCCAATAACAAGCACTTGCTCGACCGACACCCGCAGGTACCGCAGGGCCTCTCGGCAGATCTGATCGCGACGGTCGACGGCTGGACTCGCCAGCAGTGCGACGCGCTCGCGCTCGAGAGCCAAAAGCGCGCGGCGGCCGCGCTCGCGGGCAAGCGCTTCGACAAGAGCCTCGTGCCGATCCGCAACGAGGACGGCTCGCTCGCGCTCGACCGCGAGGAGTATCCGCGCCCGAGCACGACGCTCGAGGGGCTCTCCGCGCTGCCGTCCTCCTTCGAGAAGATGCTCGGCTTCAAGATGGAGCAGGCCGACAAGGACATGCTCGGCCTGATCCAGCAGAAGTATCCCGGCGTGAACCTGCGCTTCGTGCACCACGCGGGCAACAGCTCCGGCGTCGTCGACGGCGCCGGCGCGGTGCTGATCGCGTCCTCGGACTACGCGCGAGCGCACGGCCTGAAGCCGCGTGCGCGCATCAAGATGAGTGCGGTCGCGGGCGACGAGCCGCTGATCATGCTGACGGCGCCGGGCCCGGCGGCGAACAAGTGCCTCCAGCGCGCGGGCATGAAGATGAGCGACATCGACCTGCTCGAGGTGAACGAGGCGTTCGCCGCCGTGGTGCTGCGCTTCTTCAAGGACACCGGTGCCGATCCCGCGAAAGTGAACGTGAACGGCGGCGCGATCGCGCTCGGTCACCCGATCGGCGCGACCGGCGCGATGCTGATCGGCACCGTGCTCGACGAGCTCGAGCGCCAGGACAAGACGACCGGCCTGGTCGCGATGTGCACGGGCGGCGGCATGGGCACGGCGACGATCATCGAGCGCATCTGAGCGCCGACTGCTCAGGGATGGAGCGGGTTCTCGCAGACGCCGCAGCCGGCGTCGGGGCCTGAGCTTGCACGCGCGAAGGCCGCGCGGTCGGCGCGCGCGCGAACGACGTACTGGAGCTGATCGAGGCAATTCGCTCGCGCGAGCAGCACGTAAATGAGATCGGGGCGGCGGCGCAACACCGCGTCGAAGTCGGCGAGCGCCGCGCGCAGATCCCCGAGTGCGGCGCGCGCGACGCCGCGCGGATAGAGCGACTCGCCGTCCGCGGGCGAGAGCGCGAGCAGGCGCGCTGCGTCCGCGAGGCCGCCGCGCGCCTCGCCGGACGCGACGCGCGCGAGCGCGCGGCCGCGGTAGAACTGCGCGTTGGCCGGCTGCGCCGCGATCGCGGCGTCGAAGTCCGCGAGCGCCTTTGAGAGGTTGCCGCGCTGGGTCCGCACAAGGCCGCGCTCGAAGCGAAGGAAGGGCGCCTCGCGGAGCGCGAGGGCGCGATCGAAGTCCGCCTCCGCGCCTTCGAGCTCGCCGAGCGCGGCGCGGTACTCGCCGCGCTTCTGCCAGTAGTGCGCCCGCTCGGGAGCGAGTGCGATCGCGCGGTCGACGTACGGGATCAGCTGCCGCGCGGGCACACCGGCGCCTTCCTGCTCGAGAGCTGCGAAGTACGCCTGCTCTGCGGCGTCGCGGCCGCACGCCGCGAGCACGCACGAGGCGAGCGCGATCGTGAGTGCGACTGCGCGCCAGCGATCCATGCCCTCGGTTCGTCCAGCCCGCAGGGCGTCTGGAGCGCGCCCGTCAATGGCCGATGAGAGCTCCGGGGCTCAACATGATCGCGACGCGGGCCGGCCAAACCACGAGCGCCATCAGTAGCGCCAGGACGGCGTGCACCGAGGGTCGCGCGGTCGAAACGCCCACGAGCGTGATGGCGAGCGCGGCCACCTGAGAGATCCGAGCAGGGTGCTGCAACGGCAGGCTGAGGATCACGGACGAGTTGAACATGACCAGCAGTGCCCACGCGACCCACGAACCGAAGAACTGACGGCGCGAGCGGTAGAAATGCTCGCGCCAAGACTGGACGCCTGCCGTCGACGCCGGCACGAGCGCCGCCGCCTGGTAGTAAACCAGGCTCGGGTTCGCGATGACCGCCAGGAAGGAGGCGTAGTTCCAAGCGACGTCGCGGTAGGACCAAATGTTCCACCAGTCGAACGTCACGAACAGGAGCTGATGCACCACCCAGAGCGCGTGGACCCAATAGATTCGCCCGCGCGCGAACACGTCGGAGATTCCACCGAGGATGCGCACCACCGCCAGCGAGAGGACGACCGAGAACGAGACCGCGAGGTATTCGAAGAGCGTCACGCGTCGCTCGCGCTCAGCGCGGCGCCGCGCCGAGGTAGTCCATCTTGCCGATCTCGACGCCGCCGTGGCGCAGCAGCGCGTAGGCCATCGTCACGTGGAAGAAGAAGTTCGGCAGCGCGAAGCCCTTCAGGTACGCCTCGCCGCTGAACTTCAACGGGCCGCGCGGCGTCGGCAGCGTGATCTCGCGCGACTCCGAACCCTCCAGCTGCCCGGGCTGGATGCTCTTCGCGTAGTCGATCGCCTTGCGGATGCGCGCGCGTAGGTCGTCGAGCGTCTTCTCGTCGTCCGCCCACTTCGGCGCCTCGACGCCGGCGAGCCGGCCGAGGCAGCCCTTCACGTGGTCCGTCGCGATCCCGATCTGCGCAGAGAACGGCAGCATGTCGGGCGTGAGGCGCGAGCTCACGAAGTTGTTGGGGTCGAACTTCTTGGCTTTGGCGTGCGCCTCGGCCTTGTCGAGCCAGGCGAGCATGGCATTCAGCATCTGCAGGAAGATCGGGGCGCTGGCTTGATGCATCGAGAGCGGCATGGGTCTCCTCGCGTGAGCGCGCGGGGCGCACGGTAACGCGTGCCGCGTGCGCAAGCGCCCTCGCGTCGCGCGCCCACGCCGGCATAATGCCGCGATGCGCTCCCGCTTTCGCCGCTTCGCCCGCACCTTCGTGGCCGGCTCGATCGCGGCGCTGCCGCTCGTCGCGACGCTTCTGATCCTCTCGTTCACGGTGCGCTTCGTGATGGCGTGGCTCGGCCCCGAGAGCGCACTCGGCCGCGTGCTCGGGCAGCTCGGGCTGCGCGTCGCGGGCTCCGAGCTCGCGGGCTACGCGATCGGCGTGGCGCTGGTGGTCGGCGCGGTGTTCCTGCTCGGCGTGCTCGTCGAGGCGGGCGCGCAGCGCGGGCTCGAGGCCGCGCTCGACGCGTTCATGCAGCGCATCCCCATCGTGCGCAACATCTACGACACGATCGACCGCTTCGTGCAGATGCTCTCACGGCGCGAGGCGGAGGGCCCGCGCTCGATGAGCCCGGTCTGGTGCCACTTCGGCGGCCCGGGCGGCGCGGCGGTGTTGGGGCTGCTCTCGTCGCCCGATCCCGTCGAGATCGGCGGCCAGCGCTTTCGCGCAGTGCTGATTCCCACCGCGCCCATCCCGATCGGCGGCGCGCTGATCTACGTGCCCGAGGCGTGGGTCACTCCCGCGCAAATCGGCATGGAGGCGCTCACGAGCATCTACGTGTCGATGGGCGTGACCTCGTCGCAATACCTCGGTGCGAGCGAGAAGCGTTAGGTGGAGGACGGCGCGCACGACCGCCGCATCGCGTTCCGGCTCGCGCTCCTGCTCGCCGCCGTGCTCGCGCTCTTCCACCGCGGTCACTTCATGTCCACCGACGAGCTGGGGCTCTACTTCCAGACGAGGGCGATCGCCGAGGAAGGCAGCCTCGCCGTGCCGGTGCGCGTGCACATGGCGTTTCCCGGTCGCGACGTGCGCAGCTACAGCCAATACGTCGTGGGGCAGTCGCTGCTGGCCGCGCCGTTCCACGCGCTCGGCAGGATCGCGACCGCGCGCCTCGGGATGGAGGCGCATCGCACGCTCGCGGGACCGCTCGGAATGCAGAGCTGGCTGGGCGAGCCGATGGTGGGCGCCGGAGCGTTCAGCGTCCTCTTCTACCCGCCCGCGGTCGTGGGCGCGCTCGCGGCGCTGTTCTTCCTGTTCGAGCGCAGGCTCGGCGCATCGCGGGGCGCGGCGCTGCTCGCGAGCTGCGCGCTCGCGGGCTGCACGCACGCGGCGCTGATCTCGACGCTGTTCCTGCAGCACGGAACCGAAGCGCTGCTCGCGCTCGCCGCGTTCTTCTTCTGGCATCGCTACCGCGAATCCGGCGCGACGCGCGACGTGCTGCTCGGCAGCTCGTGCGCCGCGGCGATCTTCAACGTGCGCGCGGCCGGAGCGTTGAACGGGCTCGCGCTCGGGGCCTACCTCGCGTTCGCACTGGCGGAGCGCGCGCGGCGGCCGGACGCCACGGCGCAGCTTCCGCGCGCACTCGCGGCCGTCGCGCTGCCTGTCGCGGGCTCGGCGACGTTCTACGTCGCGATGAACTGGCTCAAGTGGGGCACGTGGCTCGAGTCGCCGCAGCTCGCGGAGCGAAGCACGCTCGGCGGCGACCCGCGCGCGGCGCTGTTCGGGTTCCTGCTCAGCCCCGGCATGAGCGTGTTCCTGTACTCGCCCCTGCTGTTGCTCGCGCCGTTCACGTTTGCGCCATTCTGGCGGCGCCATCGCCCCGAGTGCGTCGCGATCCTCGCGCTGTTCGCGACGACGCTCGGCTTCTACTCGACCTACGCGCTCTGGACCGGGCTCTTCTCGTGCCCCGGCCCGCGATACCTGTTCACCGCGATGGTGTTTCTCATGCTGCCGCTCGGGCCGTGGCTCGACGCCGCGCGCAGCCTGCCGGCGCGCGCGAGCTTCGTCGTGCTCGCCGCCGCCGGCGCGGGAGTGCAGGGCCTCTCGATCACGATCTCGTGGGCGCGCCTGCTCTCCGCCGAAGGCTGGGGGCTGTGGCGGCCCGACTTCGGCTTCGTGTTCGACTGGCACGCGGCGCCGCTGTTCGCGGCGGCGCGGCATGCGTTCGAACCCATCTATTGGGATCTCTGGCTGCCGCGCACCGCGCTCGGCTGGCCGGGGCAGCCCGGGAAGCCCGCGCTCGCGCTCGCGCTGCTCGCGGCCTGGGCGGCTCTGGTCGCGCTGCTCGGCCTCTGGCTGCGCCGCGCGCTCGCGAGCGCCGAGGCGCAGCGCGCGCCCTAATGACTGTGCGGGCTCGCGCCGTCGCGCCGCCGGATGCCGAGCATGCTGTACACGAACGAGGCGAGCACGGTCTGCACGCCGACCGCGACGAGCGTCGCGCCCACGATCGTCGGCCGCAGCACCGCGGGGCCGTCCAGCGGGGACCAGCCCGCTCTCGCCCACGACCACATCTGCCCGGCGAGCACGGCGCCGCCCGCCAGCGTGGCGAGCGCACCGGCGGCGATGCCGCGCTCCAGCGTGAGGAACGCGAACGAGCGCTCGAGCCGAGGCGCCGGCGGCCCGAGCTCTTCGACCAGCGCGAAGATGCGCATCGCGAACGCCGTCGTGATCGCGCCGTAGCCGACGGTCACCAGCAGGCTGCCGATCAGCATGCGGTTCACCGCGCGCGCGACGCCACCGGCTCCTCCCTCGCCGAACCAGCCGACGAGCAGCAGCACCACGCCGATCATGCCCAGCAGCGCGCCGGGAAACATCAGCGTCCAGCGCGGCGAGAGCGTCAGCAGGAAGCGCAGGTGGCGCCAGCCGTCGCGCCACGTCCGCAGGTGCGGCGGCCGATCGCGGCCGTCGCGCCGCAGCGTCACCGGCGCCTCGGCGACGCGCAGGCGTCGCACGCCCGCCTTCACGACGATCTCGCTCGCGAACTCCATGCCGGTCGTGCGCAGCCGCATTTCCTGATAAGCGCGCTTGCTGAGCGCGCGCAGGCCGCAGTGAAAATCCGAGACCGGAACGCGAAAGATGCGGCGGCCGAGGAACGAGAGCACCGGATTGCCGAGGTAGCGGTGCAGGAATGGCATCGCGCCGGGCTCGATGCGGCCGCCGAAGCGCGTGCCCATCGCGAGGTCGGCGCCCTCGCGCAGCTTCGCGATCAGGCGCGGCGCCTCGCGGAAGTCGTAGGAGAGATCGGCGTCGCCCATCACGAGGTACTTGCCACGGGCGGCGTCGAAGCCGGCCATCAGGGCCGCGCCGTAGCCGCGCTCGGGCGCTGGCACGACGCGCGCGCCAGCCGCGGCGGCGAGCTCGGCGGAGCCGTCGCTCGAGCCGTTGTCCGCCACGAGGATCTCGGCGGAGAGCGCGTGCTCCGCGATGCAAGCCTGGATCTCGCGGATGCAGGCCTCGATCGTGCGCGCTTCGTTCAGGCAGGGCAGCACGAACGAGATTTCCGGATCGGGCGCGCTCACGTCCACATTATGGCGCTGCGGGCCACCCACCGGGGCGCGAAACTTCGCGCGAGCCGCAGCCGGGCGGCAGCGAGCGCGCGCAGAGAGCGCGCGGGGAGTGCAGATGGAGACGCCGAACCGCGCGCGCACCGAGGCCGACGAGCGCGCCTTCTTCGCGCGCTATTACGCCGAGCAGCGCTACCACCCCGCAGGCTGGCGGCTGCGCATGGAACGCGATCTCCGCGTGCTGCTCGCCGCCGCCGCGCGCGAGAGCGGCGCAAACCCGGCCGAGCGCGGGTCCGCGCGCGAGTCCGGCACAAAGCTCCGCCGCGTGCTCTCGATCGGCTGCGGAGACGGCGCGTTCGAGCTGCTGCTCGCGAGGCACGCCGAATCGGTGCTCGCGGTCGATCTCTCGCCCGAGGCGATCGCCGTGGCGCAGCGCGCGCAGGGCCTCGCGGGCGTGCGCAACGTCGAGTTCCGCTGCATGTCGTTCCGCGACTTGCCCTGGGAGGAGCGCTTCGACGCGATCGTGTGCCTCGCGTTCTTGCATCACGTCTCGGAGCCCGAGCTGCCCGGCTTCCTGCGCGCCTGCCACGACCACCTCGCGCCGGGCGGCCTGTTCTTCTCGCAGGATCCGAACGTGCGCGGCGTGCTGCGCGCGATCGGCCGCGTCGTGCTCGGCAAGCGCTACGACGCCTATCACTCGCCCGACGAGCGCGAGCTCGATCCGGACGAGACGCTGGCGCAGCTGCGCGCAGCGGGCCTCGTCGAGATCGGGCTGCGCCACGTCGACCTGACGTTGATCCCCGCTTGTTATGTGATCCGGCGCGGCCCTGCGCTCCCGCTCCAGCTGCTCGCCTGGCTCGACCGGGCCTGGTGCGCGACGCCGCTCGCGCCCTTCAGCAGCGGCTTCGCGGCGTGGGGCCGGCGCGCGCGCTGACGTCGCGCGAGGCGGCGCCGGTCCTCGTAGACTTCCGCGATGCCGTCGCGCCGAACGTCTCTGCTCTGCAGTTTGCCCCTCGCGTTCCTGCTCGCCACCTCCGCCGCGCGCCCCGAAGCGCCGTCCGCCGCGCCCGAGGTGCTGGCCGAGGCGAAGCAGCTGCTCGCGGAGCTGATTGCCATCGACACGACGCAGGCGGGGAGCACCGCCCCCGCCGTCGAGTTGCTCGCGGCGCGCCTGCGCGCGGCGGGCTTTCGCGAGGGTGATCTCTCGATCGGCGGCCCGCGCGCGAACCGGCAGAACCTGGTCGTGCGGCTGCGCGGAAATCCACGTGGAGGCGCCGCGCAGCGGCCGATCGTCTTCCTCTCGCACCTCGACGTGGTCGCCGCATCGCGAGAGGCCTGGACCGTCGAGCCCTTCCGCCTGACCGAGCGCGACGGGTTCCTCTACGGCCGCGGCACGCTCGACATCAAGGGCGAGGTCGTCGACCTGGTCACGAACTTCATGCGGCTGAAGCGCGCGGGCTTCGTGCCCGAGCGCGATCTCGTGCTCGCGCTCACCGCCGACGAAGAGGGCGGCGACGCCAACGGCGTCGAATGGCTGCTCGCCGAGCGGCGCGAGTGGCTCGACGCGGCATACGTGATCAACACCGACGCCGCGGGGCTCCAGCAGCAGCACGGCCGCCTCGTGCGCATGCCGATCCAGACCAGCGAGAAGCTCTATCTCTCGTTCCGGCTCGAGGCGACGAGTGCGGGCGGTCACAGCGCGTTCCCGACGCGCGACAACGCGATCTCGCGCCTCGCCAGCGCGCTCGCGCGGCTCGAGGGCCTCGAGTTTCCGGTCGCGCTGAACGCCACCACGCGCGCGTTCTTCGAGCGCCTCGCCGCGAGCGATGCGAGCGAGCTCGCCGGCGCGTTCCGCGGCGTGCTGGCCGAGCCGCCCGACGCGAGTGCGGTCGCGACGTTGTCCGCGATCCCGCTCTACAACGGCACGCTGCGCACGACCTGCACGCCGACGCTGTTCGCCGCCGGCGACGCGGAGAACGCGTTGCCCGAGCGCGCGGCCGCGATGCTGCAGTGCCGGCTGCTGCCCGACGCCGACCCGGCGAGCGTGCGCGCGCTGCTGGTCGAGCGCATCGCCGATCCGCGCGTGCGCGTGACGCCGCAGGGAGAAACGAAGCCCGCACCCGCGTCGCCGCTCGAGCCGGAGCTCTTCGCCGCGATCGAGGCGGTGAGCTCAGCCTGCTGGCCGGGCGTGCCGGTGCTGCCCGTGATGGACGTCTGGGCGAGCGACGGTGCGCTGCTGCGCCGCGCGGGCATTCCCGTCTACGGCGTCTCGGGCATCTACTTCGACGTCGACGACGTGCGCTCGCACGGCCCGGACGAGCGCATCGCGGAAGCCGCGTTCGCGCAAGGCCTCGAGTTCATGCAGCGGCTGATGCGCAGGCTCGGCGGCGCGAGCGAAGAGCCGTGAGGCGCAGCGCTCAGTTCCCGCGCAGCCGCTTCTCGAGGCCGTCGAGCTCGCTCTGCAGTTCTGCTGGCATGCGCGCTCCGAACGAGGCGTAGTACTCGCGGATCAGCGGCACTTCGTTCGTCCAGCCTTCGCGATCCACCGCGAGCAGCTCCGCCACGTCGTCCGCGTCGAGCGCGAGCCCGGACACGTCGAGATCTTCCGGCTTCGGCACCACGCCGATCGGCGTGACGACGCCGTCGGCCTTGCCGGCGCAGCGCTCGAACACCCACTTGAGCACGCGGCCGTTGTCGCCGAAGCCGGGCCAGAGGAACTCGCCGGCCGCATTCTTGCGGAACCAGTTCACGTAGTAGACGCGCGGCATCTTCGCGCCGGCGCGCTTGCCGAGCTTCAGCCAGTGCGCCCAATAATCGGCCATGTTGTATCCGCAGAAGGGGAGCATGGCCATCGGATCGCGGCGCAGCGCGCCGACTTTGCCGGCTGCGGCGGCGGTCGTTTCGCTCGAGATGATCGAGCCGAGGAAAGTCCCGTGCTGCCAGTCGCGCGCTTCGTGCACGAGCGGCACGACGGTCGCGCGCCGGCCGCCGAACAGGATCGCGCTGATCGGCACGCCGTTCGGGTCTTGCCACTCCTTCGCGATCACCGGGCACTGGCTCGCCGGCGCGGTGAAGCGCGCATTCGGATGCGCCGCGGCCGTCTTCGACTCGGGCGTGCAGTCCTTGCCCTGCCAATCGATCAGGTGTGCGGGCTTCGGCCCCATGCCCTCCCACCACACGTCGTTGTCGTCGGTCTTCGCGACGTTGGTGAAGATCACGTTGCCGTGCAGGCCGCGCATCGCGTTCGGGTTCGACGCCATGCTCGTGCCCGGCGCGACCCCGAAGAAGCCCGCCTCGGGATTGATCGCGTAGAGCTGACCGTCCGGGCCGAACTTCATCCACGCGATGTCGTCGCCGACCGTCTCCACTCGCCAGCCCGAGATCGTGGGCTCGAGCATCGCGAGATTCGTTTTGCCGCACGCGCTCGGGAAGGCGGCCGCGACGAACTTCACCTCGTTCGCCGGCGAGGTGAGCTTCAGGATGAGCATGTGCTCCGCCATCCAGCCCTCGTCGCGCGCCATGGTCGAGGCGATGCGCAGCGCGAAGCACTTCTTGCCGAGCAGCGCGTTGCCGCCGTAGCCCGAACCGAAGCTCCAAATCTCGCGCGTGTCGGGAAAGTGGACGATGTACTTGTTATCGGAATTGCAAGGCCAAGCGACGTCGCGCTGCCCGGGCGCGAGCGGCGCGCCGACGCTGTGCAGGCAGGGCACGAACTCGCCGTGCTCGCCGAGCACGTCGAGCACGGCTCTCCCCATGCGCGTCATCACGCGCATGTTGGCGACCACGTACGGCGAATCCGAGATCTCGACGCCGATGTGCGCGATGTGCGAGCCGAGCGGGCCCATGCTGAACGGCACGACGTACATCGTGCGGCCGCGCATGGCGCCGCGGAACAGCCCGTTCAGCGTGGCGTGCATCTCGGCCGGGTCGCGCCAGTTGTTGTTGGGGCCGGCGTCCTCCCGCTTGGCAGAGCACACGAAGGTGCGGTCCTCGACGCGCGCGACGTCCGCGGGATCGGAGAGCACGAGGTAGGAGTTCGGGCGCTTCTTCGCGTCGAGGCGCTGGGCGGTGCCGCTGGCGAGCATGCGCTCGAACATCGCGTCGTACTCGGCCTGGGAGCCGTCGCACCAGTGGATCGCGTCGGGCTGGGTCAGCGCCGCCACTCGTTCGACCCAGGCCAGGAGCTTCGCGTTGCGCGTCGGAGCCGTGGTGCCCATGCGGATGCAGCCCTTTCTCGAATGCGGCGGCCTCGGGGTTCGGGCGTCCAGCTCCAATCCCAGAGGCGTTCTGGATCTGATCGGAATGAGTGGCCACGGAGCGCGCGGTCGGTACCGCTTTTTCGCTCCTCCACCCCCCGCTCCGGCGTAGGCCGCCGAATTCGGAAGATGGAGATTTGCACAATCCCGGCGGGGGCGGGTACGGAAAGTTGCGCACGCGCGAGCCGATTTTGCGGATCGCGGGTTTCTCGCGAGGAGCAGCCGAGCTCGAGCGGCGAGAGCGCCCCTCCGCCCGGCTTTCCTTTGATAGGGTCGCACGCACCGATGGGAGGATTCTCGATGTCTCGCGCTCGCTCGTTCGCCGCGGCACTCGCACTCGTACTCGCACTTGGGCTGCCGATTGCCGCATTCGGCGCAGGCGGAGGCGGTGGCGGCGGCGGGGGCAGCATGTCGGGCAGTGGCAGCTCGCCGCGTGAGCTCGCGATGGCGCACTTCGAGAATGGCGAGAAGCAGAGGAAGGCCGGCATCGAGGCGATCACCCAGGCGCAGGCCGCTTCCGACGAGGCTGCGAGAGCGGCGGCGCTCGAGCAGGCGACGGCCAAGTTCAAGCGCGCGCTGCGTTACTACAAGGACGCGACGCGCGCCGATCGCCGCGCGTACTTCGCGTGGAACGGCTCCGGCTTCTGCCACCGCATGCTGGGCGACTACGAGACCGCGCTCTCCGACTACGACCGCGCGCTCAAGATCGAGCCCGGCTTTCCGCAGGCCGTCGAGTATCGCGGCGAGGCGGTGCTGAATCTCGGCAAGCTGGACGAGGCAAAGGCCGCCTACATGGACCTGTTCGGCCGCGAGCGCCCGCTCGCCGACTTGTTACTGCGGAAGATGCAGGCCTGGGTGGCTGCGGCGAGGCAGAGCCAGCAGACGCCCGGCGCACAGGCGCGGCTCGACGAGTTCGCGAAGTGGGTCGACGAGCGCGCCACGCTCGCGCAGGAGACCGCGAGCCTCGCGCCCGCGCCGACGGTGACCGAGCTCGCGAGCTGGTAGTGCGACCCGGGCGGCGCGCTGCCGGCGCGGCGCTCGCGATGGCGGCGCTGATCGCCGCGGCCGGCGCACGCGCCGAGCCGCCGTGGCGCTGGCGCGTGCCGCGCGGGCTGCCGACGCCGCTCGCGCCCGCGGACAACCCGATGTCCGCGCGCAAGGTCGAGCTCGGGCGCCGGCTCTTCTACGACACGCGCCTCTCCGTGAACGGCGCGAGCTCGTGCAGCGCGTGCCACCAGCAGGCGCGCGCATTCACCGACGGCCGTGCGCGCGCGCTCGGTGCCACCGGCGAGCTGCACCCGCGCAGCGCGATGAGCCTCGCGAACGTCGCCTACAACCAGCGCTTCGGCTGGGAGGATCCGGAGACGTCGTCGCTCGAGCAGCAGGCCGCGATCCCGATGCTGAACGTCGCGCCGATCGAGCTCGGCGTGCGCGGCAACGAAGCGCGCATCCTCGAGGCGCTGCGGCGCGATCGCTTCTACGCGCGCGAGATGCCGCGCGTCTTCGCCGACGCCGCGCGCGGCTTCGAGCTCGCGCACGTGCGCAAGGCCATCGCCGCCTTCGAGCGCACGCTGATCTCGGGCGGCTCGGCGTACGACCGCGCCGTCTATGGCGACGAGCCGAGCGCGCTCTCGCCACGCGCACGCCGCGGCCTGCGCCTGTTCACGTCGACGGAGCTCGCATGCAGCGAGTGCCACGGCGGACCGAGCGTGGGCGGCTCGGACGACGCGTTCCACAACACCGGCCTCTTCAACCTCGACGGCGCGGGCGCTTATCCCCGGGACGGGCAGGGCCTGTTCGCGCGCACCCACGCGCCCTCCGACATGGGACGCTTCCGTGCGCCGAGCCTGCGCAACGTCGCGCTCACGGCGCCGTACATGCACGACGGCAGCGTCGCGTCGCTGCGCGACGTGCTCGCGCACTACGCGCGCGGCGGGCGCAACCTCGGCGCCGCGCCGCACGCCGAGCCGGGCGCGCGCAACCCATACCAGAGCGCGCGCCTGCGCGGCTTCGCGCTGAGCGAAGAAGACGCGGGTGCGCTGATCGCCTTCCTGGAGGCGCTCACGGACGAGGTCTTCGTGACGGACGCGCGCTTCTCGGATCCCTTCGCCGCAGCGCGCGCCGGCGGCATATCCTCGCGCCCCCATGTCGAGCCCGACTGACACTGCGCGCGGTCCCCTCTCCGGAATCGTCGTGCTCGACCTCGGCCAGGTTTATCAGGGCCCTTACGCCGCGCAGCTGATGGCGCAGGCCGGCGCGACCGTGGTGAAGATCGAGCCGCCGAGCGGCGAGCCGCTGCGCGCGCGCGAGCTCACCGGCAAGAAGACGCTGCCCGCGATGGCGACGCTGAACCAGCACAAGCGCGGCATCACCTTGAACCTGAAGCACGCGCGCGGGCCCGAGCTGCTCGTCGCGCTCGCGAAGCGGGCCGACGTGCTGATCGAGAACTACGCGCCGGGCGTGATGGATCGCCTCGGGGTCGGCGCGAACGTGCTGATGGCCGCGAACCCGCGGCTCATCTACGCGACCGGCACGGGCTACGGCTTGTCAGGGCCTGATCGCGATCACCTCGCGCTCGACTTCACGGTGCAGGCGGCGTCGGGCGCGATGAGCGTGACGGGCTTTCCCGACGGCCCGCCGGTGAAGGCGGGGCCCACCTGGATCGACTTTCTCTCGGGAACGCACATGTATGCCGGCGTGCTGACCGCACTCTTCGAGCGCGAGCGCACGGGTCGCGGCCGGCTCGTGGAGATCGCGATGCTCGACACCGCGGTCCACACCGTCGCCTCGCAGCTCGAGTGGGTCTACGACAAGGACGAGGTGCCCCCGCGCGTCGGCAACCAGCAGGGCAGCTTCATGCTCGCGCCCTACAACGCGTACGAGACGAAGGACGGCGGCGCGATCGTGCTGCTCTGCCTCACCGAGCCGCACTGGAAGAATCTCGCCGCGGCGATGGGGCGCCCCGAGCTCGCGGACGACGAGCGCTTCCGCACGACGCCGCGCCGCCTGCGGCATCACGCGGAAGTCGATGCGCTCGTGGGCGCGTGGTGCGCCTCGCTGACGCGTGACGACGCGGCCGCGATTCTGCGCGACGCGAGAGTGCCCTCCGCGCCCGTGCGCGACGTGCGCGAGGCGCTGCAGCGCGAGCATCTCCACGAGCGCGGCGCGCTCGAGTGGTTCGAGCACCCGAGCCTCGGTCGCATCGCGCTGCCGCAGAGTCCGCTGCGGCTGCACGGCGCGGAACCCGCGCGCGCCGCGCGCAACCCGAACCTGGGCGAGCACAACGCGGAGGTTTACGGCGAGTTGTTGGGGATCCGCGCGGGGGAGCTCGCCGAGCTGGCCCGCGCGGGTGTGATCTGAGCCCCGCGCTCTCGCCTCAGCGATTGGCCATCACCTGCTCGGCGAACTCGCGGTAGAGCTCGCGCGCGTTCGCCATCGGTGGCAGCAAGGTCACCTCGCGCAGCCCCGCTCGCTCGTGCTCCTTCAGCATCGCGAGGATCTCGTCGGGCTCGCCCACGAGGCCACCGCTCGCGCGGATCACCTCGGGCGTGATGAAGCGGCGCTCCTCGGGCACGAGGTAGGTGCAGTGCCCCTCGTGCACGCGCAGGTGCAGGCGCTCCTTCGGGATGCCGAGCGCCGCGAGGAATCGCAGGTACTGGTCCCAGGTGTCGCGCGCGGCGTCGGGAATGAAGCGGTCGCTGCCCGACTGCTGCGCGAGCTCCCACCAGAAGTGCAGCGTCGCGCTCGCCATCGAGCCGACCGCATCGATCACGCGCTCGCTCGTCAGCTTCTCGCCCGCGCGCAGCACGCACGAGAACGTGAGCGCCGCGGTGTGGAAGCTCGCGGGCAGCTCGCGGCCCGCTTTCGCCGCGCCGTCGCGGATCGCGCCGAGGCTGCGGCGCATGTGGTCGTACGCTTCGCCGCCGGCGGAGATGCGGCCGTCGCCGTAGGCGCCCGCGGCGGCGAGCGCGAGCGGCCCGTTCGCGGCGACCCAGATGGGGATCTCGTGGGCGACGTCCACGAAGCCGAGCTCGCGGTGCAGGAAGCGGATCGGCTTGGTCTCGCCGTTCAGCGTGTACTCGACCTCTTCGCCGCGGAGCAGGCCGCGCACGACGCGCAGGTAGTCGCGGAACTCCCTCGGCTTCACCGGGTCGAAGCCCATCACGCGCATCGCGGTGTGGCCGGTGCCGATGCCGAGGAACACGCGGCCGGGCGCGATGCGGTTGATCGAGGCGATCGAGTGCGCGGTGACGGGGGCGCTGCGCGTGCCAGCGATGGCCACGCCGGTGCCGAGCTTGATGCGCGAGGTGTGGTGCGCCGCGAGCGCCAGCACCGCATAACAATCCGACCAGATCATCTGCGAGTCGGGCACCCAGCCGTGGTCGTAGCCGAGCTGCTCCGCGTACTGCAGCAGCTGCCAGTCGTCGATCTTGGTGGCGACCATCGCTCCGAACTTCATGAGACCTCCTCGATTCTGGCGGTGCGGGGTGCGCGCCAGGTGTGTCCGCAATCGTCGCAGCGCCTGCGGCGCCGCCCGATCGCGAAAGGAAAGCCGATCAGCATCGAGAGTGCGCGCACGCGCCGATCCGTCGGGTCGAGCGAGCGCACTGCGCCGCTGCAGACTGGGCAGCGCTCGGGCCTTGCGCTCGGCACCGAGTTGGGCTCCGGCTCGGGCGGGGGATTCCCGTCAGCCAGGATCGACCGCGCCTCTGCGGCGAGATCCGCCGGGACGAGAACCTTCACGCCCCCGAGCAGGTTCGAGTAGAGCCAGATGTTCCCGATCGTGTGCTCGTCGACGACGTACGCGGGAAGTCCTGCGGACTCGAGCAGCGCGCGCGCGAGGTGTGCCTCGTGGGCGTCGCGGAACGAGGCGACTACCGACGCGGACACGCGATTCTCCCGCGAGCGCACTCCCCGCCGTCGCGGGTGCGCCGCCTGTCGGCTGCGCTCACCGCAGCACCTCGATCGCATCTCCGATCGCGATCTCCCCATCCTCGATCACGCGCCAGTAGACGCCGCGATGATTCTGGTCGCGCGTCTCCTTGCGCTGCACGAACCGCAGCGCGTCGTTGCCGAAGCGCCCGTTGAACTTGGAGCAGCCGTTGTGCGGCTCCGGCGTCATCTCGACGAGCGCGCGGCCGACGCGCAGCCGGGTGCCGAAGGGCAGCGCGGCGTGGCTCAGGTCGAGATCGACGAACAAGTTGTCGCCGAACGTCGTGAGCGGCTGGCCGGCCGCGATCAGGGCCGCGACGTCGGCGCGCATCACCGCGAGCTGGGCGTCGAGCTTCTGCGGCGGGCGCCGGATCCAGTCGTCGCCGGGCACGCCTTCGGCGCAGCCGAGCACGACGCGGGTGGGTGTCTCGCGCGAGCCATCCGCGCGGCGCCGCACGATCAGGCGCAGCGCGCCGCGCTCGCGCGGCGCGGGCGGCAGCGCGCGCAGGCCGGCGTCGAGCTCGGCGAGGCTCAGGTGGCGAGGCGAAGCGTTCATTCGACGTACCCCATGGCGCGCAGCCGATCGACGAGCTCGGCATCGGGAATCGTAGGCGCAATCGGCGCGGGCAAGCGCGCGAGCGACGCGGCGGGAATCCGCTCCGGCGCCCGCGCGGCGAGCGCGTTCGGCTCGATCAGCTCGCTCGGGAAGCGGCCGGGCAGGTCATCTGGGATCTTCGCGCCGGCGAGGTAGGCGTAGAGCGGTGCGATGTCGAGCACCGAGAGGCGACCGCGCGCGGCGACGTGCCGGAGCGGGCCGCCGGCTGCGACGAACACCGCCACCGGATCGTGCGCGCCGCTGAAGCCGTCGCCGAACACGACCTCGCGTGCGGCGCGCAGCTTCCCGCCGATGCGCACGCGGCCGCTCGGCAGCACGCTCTCGAGCGCCTCGTCCTGCGGAATCGCGATCACCCAGGCATGCGCGTCGGCGCTGAACTCGGTCGAGAACAGGAAGCGCGCCGCCAGCCGCACTGCCCACTGCTCGAGGCGATCGGCGAGGCCGCGTTCGTGACCCGCTGGGCGCGGCGCGGCGTCGAGGCGCTCGACGCGGAAGATCGGCGCGCCGGCCTCCGTCTGCGCGCCCGCGAAGAACGCGACCACCCGCGCGAGCAGCGCCTCGCGCTCCGCGAAGCCACCGGGCGCGATGCGCGCGGTTGCGAACGCGAACTCACTCACCTCGAAGCTCGCCGGGCTGGGCGCGAGTCGTGCGTCGGCCAGCGCGGCGCCGAGCTGGAACGACCACACGCGCCGCCACTCGTCCGCGGCTTTGAAACCGTGATCCGAGGCGACGATCACGGCACTCTCGCGCGGTAGCGCCGCGACGATCTCGCCGAGTGCGCGGTCGAACGCGGCGTACGCCTCGGGAATCGTGCGCGCGTAGCGGGCCTCGCGCGGTGGCGGCGCGTCGGCGTCGAACTGCTCGGGATACGAGTCGCCCCAGAAGCGGTGTGAGAGCGCGTCGAGCGCGTAGAACGAGACGGCGCCCGCTTGCAAGTCGTAGGCGCGCGCGAGCGCGTTCCAGTGGGAAGGCCGCGCCTCGAGCTCGCGGAACGAGGTGGTGTAGAAGCCCGCGCGCGCCGTCAGGCCGCGGTTCGAGTAGCGATAGTCGTCGACGCCCGCGCGCGCGAACACGTCGGGCGGCGCGAGCGAGCCGTCGCGCCGCAGCCAATCGGGGATTACGAAGCCGCCCGGCAGCGGACGCGGCGGCCACGTCACGAGCCACTCGTAGGTGCCGACGCGCAGGCCTTGCGCCGCGAGGCGCTCGAAGATGGTGGGCGCCTTGATCCTGCGCGCATCCGCGAAGAAGTCGCCGACGCCGTGGACCTCCGGCGGCTGGCCGGTGGCGATCGAGGTCCACACCACCGGCGAGATCACGGGCTCGACCGTCTCGAGCTCGGCGGACGCGCCGCGCGCGAGCAGCGCCGCGAGATTCGGCAGCTTGCCCGCCGCGAGCAGCGGATCGATCACGCTCCAGCTCGCGCCGTCGACGCCGACGATCACGACGCGAGGCGCCGCGCGCGCGGCCGGCGCAGCGAGCGCGAGGGCCAGCGCGAGCGCGCCAAAGCACGCGACGCGGGCGCGAATCGACGACATGCAACCTCCGCGGCGGGCGGCGAGCCGGGCAAGCTATCACGGCGCGCGCGCTCACCGCGGCGCGCGTCGCGAGCGACTACCGTGCGCGCATGTCGCTCGCGCAGGACGTGTTCTGGCAGCTGCACGCGGGGCTCCCGAAGCAGGGCCCCGGTAGCGACGCCTCGACCGCGCGCGCGCTCGCCCTCGTGGGAGCGCTGCCGCCGGCGCCGCGCATCCTCGACCTCGGCTGCGGCACGGGCCGCCAGTCGCTGGAGCTCGCGCGGCGGAGCGGCGGCCACGTCACCGCCGTCGACGTCTGGGCGCCGTCGCTCGCGACGCTGCGCGAGCGCGCCGCCGCGGCCGGTCTCTCCGACCGCATCGCGTGCGTGCAGCAGTCGATGGGCGCGCTCGAGCTCGGAGAGCGCGCCTTCGATCTCGTCTGGTGCGAGAGCGCGGTCTACACGCTCGGCTTCGACGCGGCGCTGCGCGCGTGGCGGCGCTGGCTCGCGCCCGGCGCCGCGCTCGCGATCTCCGAGCTCGCGTGGCTCGCGCCGCAGGCGCCCGAGCGCGCGCGCCGCTTCTGGAGCGCCGGCTACCCGGCGATGCGCGCGCACGAGCAGAACCTGCGCGCGCTCGCGAGCGCCGGCTACGCGCTGGCGGGCAGCTTCACGCTGCCCGACGCCGACTGGGAGGACGGCTATCACGCCGAGCTGACGCGCCGCCTCCCGGCGCTGCGCGCGCAGCACGCGGAGCCCGCGGCGCGCGCGGTGCTCGATGCGGCGGCGGAGGAGATCGCCGTCTTCCGCGAGCGCGTCGGCAGCTTCGGCTACGTGTTCTACGTCGCCCGGCTCGACTGACCGGCCGCCTCCAGCCACTTCCCGCGCGCGAGCCACGCCAGCATCAGCCCGGCATTGATTAGCGCGTAGACGAGGTTCGCGATCCACATGCCGGTCGCGCCGTAGTCGAGACGCGAGCCGAGCACGAACGCGAGCGGGATGCCCGCACCGAACGCGGCGCCCACCGAGATGAACATCGGCGTGAGCATGTCGCCCGCCGCTTGCAGCGTGCGGAACGCGACGAAGTACAGGCCGTAGAAGAGCAGCAGCACGGAGGTGTAGGCGAGATATTCGGTCGCGTGCGCGGCGACGACCGGGTCGCTCGTGAACTGCGCGACGAACCCGCCGCGCCAGAGGAAGAGCGCGCCAGCGAACGGCCAGAGCGCGGCGCAGGTCGCGAGGAAGCTCATGCGCACGGCGGGCCACACGCGCTCGGGGTGCCCGGCGCCGAGGTTCTGTCCGACGAGCGTCGCGCACGCGTTCGAGATCGGGAACGCGATCATGATCGCGACCATCTCGACGCGCACGCCGATGCCGTAGGCGGCGACGACCGCGGGGCCGAGCCGCCCCGCGAAGATCGTGAAGAACATCAGGATGCCCGTGCGCGCGAGCATGTGGAGCGAGGGCTGCCACGACGACGCGAGCAGCCGCCGCAGCAGCGCGCGATCCGGCCGGAAGTGCGCGCGACGCAGGTGCACGCGCCCGTCGCCGCGCACGAGCGCGCGCAGGATGAGCGCGCCGCCCGCGAGCGAGCCGATTCCGGCGCCGAGCGCGATGCCAGCGAGGCCGAGGCGCGGCATGCCGAGCTCGCCGAACGCGAGCGCGTATTGCGCCACGAGCATCACCACCGCCGCGACGACGTTCGCGAGCATCGGCGTGGTCGCGTCGCCCGCTCCCGCGAGCACGGACGCGCCGAGCTGGATCGCGATCGGCCCGATCAGCAGCGCGAAGATGATGTGGGCGAACACGGCGATGCCGGCGGCGACCTCTGGATCCGGCGACATCAGCCGCGCGAGCGGATCCACGAACAGCAGGCTGCCGAGCGCGGCCACCACCCAGAACGCGAGGCCCGCGAGCAGCGCTTGGCCCGCGACGTGCTCGGCCTGCTCGCGTTGGCGCGCGCCGACCATGCGCGCGATGAACATCTGCGTCGCGGTCTGCAGGCCCATCAGGAAGAGCATGGTGAGCTGGCGGAACGTCTGGGAGGCGCTGTTCGCCGCGGCGAG
>DATBRS010000180.1:0-18989 GCA_036560185.1 Myxococcota bacterium | reverse complement strand
TGCGCGGCGCGCTGTACGACGAGCTCGTAGCCCTGGCGCCGCAGCCGCGCGCGCAGCGTGTTGGCCTCGGAGTCGCAGACCGCGACGCCGAGCGCGCCGGCGCCGAGCATCGTGTCACTCAGCGGAACGGCGATCGCGACGCGGGCGGAGACGACGACGAGCTGAGGCGGCGCCTCCCAAACCACCGGATCCGCCTGCGCGCCCCAGCGCAGGCGCAGCGTGCGCGCGCCGAGCGAGCGCGCGAGCTCCTCGAACGCGCCGAGCTCGCCTTCGTCGATCACGACCACCTCCGCACGAACGGCGGCCGGCGCGAGCTCGGTCGTCCGCTCGACCAGCAAGGCGGCTTCCACGGGGACGATCTCGCCCGGTGGGTCGAGCTCCGCGTTCGCTTGGAGCGGAGCCGCGGGCGCGCTCGCGTGCGGCTCGTGCGCCGCCGGCGCGGACAGCGTCGCTTCGTCGAGCGCGCGCGCGGGCTGCTCCGCTTCGGGCGGGTCTTCGATCTCGATCTCGATCGCGAGACTGCCGAGCGAGCGCGCGAACTGCGTCGGATCGGTCCACTCGAAGCCGACGCCGGAACGCAGGATCGCGGCCGCAGCGGTGGGCACGGCCCTGCGGCGCACGATGCGGGCGCGCGCGACTTGCGGCCTGAGCTGCTCGTCGGCGAACCAGAGCTCGACCTCCTCCCCGACCGCGACCGGACGCGGCATCTGAATGAAGCCGCCGTCCGCCGACACGTCGATCAGGAAGCCGTGATAGCGCTCGCCCGCGTACACGATCTCCGCCGGCAATCGATGCCGGACTCGGCCGCTTCGGCGTCGCTCCATGCCGCATGCAATCGACCACTCGCGGAGCGCCCTTGAAGCTTGCCCGGCGCGGGATGCACTGCGATAAACGGCGCGCGTCGAAGGGGCGGGAGAGCCGAGTGCCGGTCGCGCCGTGGGGAAAGCTCGAGTTCCGGGGAATCGCGCTCGCGTTCAGCGTGTGGCTGCTCGCGGCCGGAGCGCTCGCACAGGATGCGGCCCCGCCGGCGTCGCCGGAGGCCGACGCCGATCGGCTCGACGCGATCGACCAGGAGCTGCGGCGCGAGACGGAGCGCCAGCACCAGCTGTTCGGCATGGCCCGCGCGCGCGTGTCGTATCCGCAGCTCGCGTCCGTGGGCCTCGGGATGCTGATCGGGGAGCGCTCGAAGGCGTACGACTGCACCATCCAGTGCGAGGTCGACGGCTGGCTCGCGAGCGTCGAGGCGGGCGCGGGCGGCGCGGTGTTCAATCTCGGTCCGGCCTATCTGATCGGCGAGCTCGGAGACAACAAGTACTTCCTCTCGCGCCGCTACATGGGGTACTCGGTACGCGGCTCCGTGATGCGCACCTGGGGCGAGACGCCCTATCGCCCCGATCGCGAATGGCTCGCCGGAATCGAGGGAGAGTTCACCGTCGTCAGCCTGAATTTGACGTTCGGGGTCTATCGTCGTGTAGGCGAGCACGGCCACGGTGAGCCGTGGCTGGTCTCCGGGGGAATCGGATGGGGCTTCTGACCCGAGCGCGAACCAGCGCCGCGACGCGAGCGACCGCGCTCGCGCTCGCGTGTGTCGCGTTCGCGGGGCCCGCCCACACGCTCGAGACCGATCAGTACTACGCGTGGCGGCGCCCGCTCGCCGATTCGAGCGAAGCGCTCAACGCCAAGATCAACTTCGAGATCGACGCCGCGCTCGAGAAGATCAACGCGAAGGACGCAGGGCGCGGCGCTTCGTGTCGCGACGTGCTCGAGGCGATCCACGCGCGCTACACGCTCTTCATCTTCCAGAAGATCGAGCTGTGGGCGCAGCGCACGGCGGTGTTGAGCCGCATCCCCGTCGACGAGGTCGAGGAGCTCGACTACCGCCGGAACTGGATCTACGGCCAAGTCGCTTGGTACGACCTCAGCCGCACGGTTCCGCCGAGCCCGACGATCGAGATCGCCGGCGTTCGCCTCGGCACCGACAAGATCTCGCACTTCTTCTCCGAGGGTCACTACTACCTCGATTGGTACGACGGTGCGCGCGAGCGCGGCATGTCCCACGACGAGGCCGTGGAGTTCGCGGTGCGGCGCGGCATCGCGATCGAGACGACCGTGCTCGGCGGCGTGATCTCGGGCGTGATCTCGCCGGCCGATCTCGAGGCGAATTATCAGGGACTCGACTGGTACATCGGCCTGTGCGACGGCGCCGCACCGATGCTCGAGCGGACGGACGCTGGCTGGCGCATGCGCGAGCGCTTCGACCTGCGCCCCTTCGTCTCGCCCGACTGGGACGAGTCCTATCTCCCGAACGTGGTGCTGAAGGGACGCTGGGTACACGTGAAGCCGGAGATCGAGCGGCACTGCAGCGAGCTCAGCGACCCCGTGGTCCGCGCCCGCCGGGAGGCGTACGCCGCGCGGGACACGCATTCGTACACGGAGCGAATCCTCGACCAGATGGTGCGTGACGGCTCGCTCGCCGATCCGCGCGACTACGGCATCGAACACCTGTGCGCAGCGCACCCCGGGCCGACCGCGAGCGTCGGCCTCGGCCCCCCCGAGGTGGGGCAGTGATGCCGGCACTGAAGAATCCGGTGGCGTCCTGCCGATGCGAAGGCGAAGCTTCGCCCCCGCTCGGACGCCAGGGGAGATTCATGAGACGCACGCTCGCCGCGGTCGCCGTCCTGTCTCTCTCGTGTGTCGTCGGCTGCTCGCATTGGTCGAACGATGCGAAGAGCCGCAGCGACTGGTACGGCGACTTCAACGACTGCGCCCAAGACGCGAGCGTGATTGCCGACTACGCCAATGGCTACGTGCGCGGGGGCATCGGTATCGAGTTCCGCCTCTACCCGAAGGTGCGGCCAACCTTGTTCCGCCCCTTCGGGAAGCGCATCCGCGAGAACTGCATGCAGGATCGCGGCTGGAGACGGCAGGAAGCCGGCACCGAGAGCTCCTCGGACTGAGCGCGCCACCCCGCGCTCCCTCTTCCTCACCGCCTCGGATCCCGGCCGCGCGCCTCGAGCTCGCTGCGGCTGCTGAACGACCTCGTGTCGCCGTTCCAGCGTGGCTTTTTCACTTCAGTCCGGGGGAGGCCTGCCGAAACAGGAGCCCAACGTGAAGGCGGCGCCGCCCTCCGCGGGTGCGGATTCATCGGACGCCCAACCCCCCCGGAGCCCCCATGAAGAAGCTCGCACTCACGCTCTCGTTCGCTCTCGCCACGGCCGCGTTCGCGGCGCCCATGCTCGCCAACGGCGGCGAGGCGCGCTCCGTATCGGTGCTGACCAGCGACCTGAACCTCGCGAGCGACGCCGGCGTGCAGGCCCTCTACGCGCGCATTCGCCACGCGGGCCAGAGCGTGTGCAAGCAGGCCGAAGGCCGCAGCGTCAGCGCCACCCTGCGCCACAAGGAGTGCGTGCGCACCGCGATCGACGGCGCGGTGCGCTCGGCCAAGAACGACGCGCTGACCAGCCTGCACATGGCGCGCACCGGCGTGTCGTCCGCGACGGTGGCGGCGAAGTAGCCCCCGACGGGGCCCGCGTCCGCGCTAGTGCGCGCTCGCGTGCTCGCCGACGCGCACGATCTTCAGCGTGTTCGTTCCGCCCGGCTGCCCCATCGGCTCGCCCACGGTGAGCACGAGCAGGTCGCCGCGCTTCACCGCGCCCTGTTCGAGCAGGATGCGCTCCGCCGCGCGCAGCGCACCCTCGCGGTCGTTCGTGCGGCCCATGAAGACCGGGTGCACGTTGCGGTAGAGCGAGAGCCGCCGCTGCGTCGACTCGCTCGGCGTGAGCGCGTAGATCGGGATGTCGACGTCGTGGCGGCTCATCCAGAGCGAGGTCTGGCCAGACTCCGTGAGCGTGCAGATCGCGGCGCAGCGCAGGTGGTAGGCGGTGAACAGCGCGCCGTATGAGATCGACTGATTCACGCGCGAGAAGGTCTGGTTCAGGAACTGGAGGTCGAGCTCGACCTGCTCCGAGCGATCCGCCTCGGTGACGATCGCGACCGTCGCCTCGATCGTCTCCACCGGATAGCGCCCGATCGCGGTCTCGGCGGAGAGCATCACCGCATCCGTCCCGTCGAGCACCGCATTCGCGACGTCGCTCACCTCCGCGCGCGTCGGCATCGCGTTCTGGATCATCGACTCCATCATCTGCGTCGCCGTGATCGCGAGCTTCTGCGCCTTCCGCGCGGCCGTGATCATTCGCTTCTGCAGCGCCGGCACGCGCGCGTTGCCCACCTCCACCGCCAGGTCGCCGCGCGCGACCATGATGCCATCCGCGGCGGCGAGGATCTGATCGAGCGCGGGGATCGCCTCGGCGCGCTCGATCTTCGCGATGATCAGCGGCTCGGAGCCGTGGGCCGCGCCCGCTCGCGCCGCCAGGCGCCGCGCGAGCTCGACATCCGCGCGGCTCTTCACGAACGACACGGCGATGAAATCCGCGCCGCACTTCATCGCGATCTCGATGTCGCGCGCGTCCTTCTCGGTCAGCGCGCTGGCCGAGAGCCCCCCGCCCTGCTTGTTGATGCCCTTCTTGTCGGAGAGCTCGCCGCCCGTGCGCACGACGGTGTGAATCTCTTGGCCGATCACGCGCTCGACGTCGACCACGATCATGCCGTCGTTCAGCAGCAGCACGTCGCCGGCCCTCACGTCGCGCGGCAGGTCCTGGAAGTCGAGCCCCGCGCGCTCGGCATTTCCCATCGTGACGCCCGGGTCGAGCACGAAGCGCGCGCCGGGCTCGAGCTGCACTTTGCCGCCGGCGAATCGCCCGACGCGGATCTTCGGGCCCTGGAGATCGACCAGGATGCCGACCTCGCGCCCGCACTTCTTGGCGGCTTCGCGCACGATGCGCGTGCGCGCGAGGCGGTCGGCCTCGTCGCCGCCGTGGGAGAAGTTGAAGCGGATCACGTCGACGCCGGCGGCGATCATGCGCTCCAGCGTGTGTGGGTCGCTCGATGCGGGGCCGAGAGTCGCGACGATCTTCGTGCTGCGCGGCATGCGCGGACGGTAACGATCTGCGTTTAACAAGCGAGGAGATGCGCGAGATTCGCGCTACCTCCCGCACTCGCACGGAGGACGCGATGACGACCAAGCTCGACGCCGAGCTGCTCTACGAGATCACCTGCGAGCTCGGGGCGCCGCAGCCGATCGGCGCCGGCCCGTTCGGGAATCGCGGCGTGATCCCCGTGCTCGGCGGCCACTTCGCGGGCCCGCGCATGCGCGGTGTGATCGCGTCGCCGCCCGGCGGCGAGTGGGGCCTCACGCGCGCCGACGGCGTCGGGCGCCTGGACGTGCGCATGACGCTGCGAACCGACGACGACGCTTACATCCTTGTGCAGTACACCGGCCTGATGCACGGCGCGCCGGACGCGATGGCGCGCGCGATGACGCGCGGCGACAGCGACGGCTCGGACTACTACCTGCGCACGACGCCGACCTTCGAGACGGGGCACGCGCGCTACGCGTGGCTGAATCGCGTCGTCGCCGTCGGCTACGGGCAGATGCTGCCGGGCTTCCACATCCAGTACCGCGTCTTCCAGATTCTCTAGCGAGGGCGATCGCGATGCGTGTGCTCGTGCTCGGCGGCAATCGCTACATCGGCCTGCACCTCGTGTTCGAGCTCGCGCGGCGCGGACACGACGTCACCGTCCTGAACAGCCACGAGGCCCCGCTGCCGGCGGGCGTGCGCCGGCTGCACGGCGATCGTCAACAGCCCGGCGTGCTCGAGCGCGTGCTCGGCCCGCAGCGCGACGCCTTCGACGCGGTGTTCGACAACACCTCGTACGCGCCGAAGGACGTAGCGCCGCTGATCGAGCTCTTTCGCGGGCGGGTGAAGCACTTCGTGTTCACCAGCTCGACCGCGGTCTACCGACGCAGCTTCGTGCAGCCGGTGCTGGAATCGTTCCGCCGCCACGATCCGCGCGACGAGGACCCGCGCAAGGCGTACGGCGTCGGCAAAGTGCAGGTCGAGGATCTGCTCGCCGCCGAGCACGCGCGCTCCGGCTTCCCGTTCACCACGCTGCGCGTCGGGCACACGCTCGGGCCGATGTCGCCGCTCGCCTCGCGCGATCCGGTCTTCTTCGCGCGGCTCGAGCAGAAGCGACCGGTCCCGATTCCGGGCGAAGGCCTCCCGCTCGTGCATTTGATCCACGTCGCAGACGTCGCCTCCTGCATGGCTGCCGTGATCGAGAGCGAGAGCGCGATCGGCCAGGCCTACAACGTGGTGGGCCGCGAGGCGGCGACGGTGAGCGCGATGATCCACCTGATGGGGCGCGCCGTCGGCGTGGAAGCGCAGATTCTGCACGTGCCGATGGAGGCCGCGCGCCGCGCGCAGCCGCCGCTCGTGCACTGGGGCGAGGCGCTCACCGGCAGCGTCTACTTCTCACTCGACAAAGCGCTGCGCGACCTGCCCTTCAGCCCGCGTTTCGGCCTCGAGGACGGCTACCGCGATTCCTACGCGTGGTTCGTGCGCGAGGGCCGCGGCCGATACACGTTCGACTTCGCCCGCGACGACGCGCTGATCGCGCAGTTCGGCGGCGCGAGAGTCGGACGCTGACCCCAACCCGGAGATTCCCATGGGCATCCTGAGCAATCGCGTCGCACTGATTACGGGCGCGGGCGCGGGCATCGGGCGCGGCATCGCGCGGCGCTATGCCGCCGAGGGCGCGGCCGTGGTGGTCGCCGAGCGCGACGCGGAGACGGGCAAGCGCTGCGCCGCCGAGCTCGTGCGCGAGCTCGGCGCGCGCGCGGAGTTCATCGCGACCGACGTGGGCGTGAAGGATCAGGTGCTCGCCGCGGTCGAGCTCGCGGCCGCGCGCTTCGGCCGCCTCGACGTGCTCGTCAACAACGCCTGGGGCGGCGGGCAGATCGGGAGGCTCGAGAACAAGTCAGACGCGCTGATGGAGCACGGCTTTCGGGTCGGCCTGATGAGCGCGTTCTGGGCGATGCAGGCCGCCTTCCCGCACATGAAGCAGCAGAGCTGGGGGCGCATCGTGAACATCTGCTCGCTGAACGGCGTGAACGCGCACATGGGCACCGCCGAATACAACTTCGCGAAGGAGGGCCTGCGCGCGCTCTCGCGCACCGCCGCGCGCGAGTGGGCGCGCCACGGCATCTGCGCGAACGTGATCTGCCCCGCCGCGGCGACCAGCGCCTACGAAGCATTCTTCAAGGCGAATCCCGAGACCGCGCGCGCGATGGCCGCCGCCAACCCGATGGGGCGCATGGGCGATCCGGAGCAAGACATCGCCGGCGTCGCGCTCTTCCTCGCTTCGGACGACTGCCGCTACCTAACAGGCAACACGCTGTTCGTGGACGGCGGCGCGCACATCAACGGGGTGGCCTGGGCTCCGGAGCTGTGACCGCGCGGAGTGCGTCCGCCGCCAGTGATCCCAGCGCTCCAACTCAGCCTCCACGCCGGCTCAGTTGCGCGGCTCGAGCAGCGCGCGCGTCGCCGCATTGAGCGACGGTGTGGCGAGCGCCGCGAGGTACTCCGCGCGCTGCTTCGCCATGCCCGCGGTCATCTCCGGGTGCGTCGATACCCAGAAGTCGCCGCGCGCGATGCCGGCGAGAATGCGCTCGCCGGCTTCGAGCCCACTGATGCCCGCGCCGACCATGCCCTCCATCACGCGCTGGTGATGCGCGGCGCCCTCGCCGGCGAGCGCGGCGTCGCGGAAAATGCGCGTCGCCACGGGACCGGGCGTGACCACCGACACGCTGATCGGCGCTCCGACGAGCTCCATCTCCAGGCGCAGGCCCTCGGTGAAGGACAGCACCGCGTGCTTGCTCATCACGTACGGGTTCTGCACCGGCATCATGCCGAGAGCGCCCACCGAGGCGACGTTCGCGAGGTACGCGCGCTGCTTCGCGGCGAGCATGCGCGGCGCGAAGGCGCGCACGCCGTGAATCGGGCCGAGCACGTTGATGCGCACGATGCGCTCCCACGCCGCCGCCGAGAGCTCCCAGGCGAGCCCGATCGTCTCGATGCCTGCGTTGTTCACGAGCAGGCGTACATCGCCGAAGCGCACGTGCACCTGCGCGGCGAGGCGCTCGATGGACGCGGCGTCCGCGGTGTCGACTGGGAGCGCGTGCGCAGTGCCGCCAGCGGCGCGGATCTCGCTCGCCACACGCTCGGCGCGATCGAGCGCGAGGTCGGCGAGCACGACGGTCGCACCCGCGCTGGCGGCGCTGCGCGCCAGGCCCTCGCCGATGCCGCTGCCCGCGCCCGTGATGACCGCGACGCCGCCGCGAAGAGCTTCGAGAGACATCGCACCTCCAGCCGGCCGGCTTCCGCGCCAGCCGCCGCGCGGAGGTAACACGGCTACGCCACCGGCTGCACGACCTCGATGCGATGCCCCTCGACATCGCGCACGAACGCGACGCGGATCTTCATCTCCGGGATCGCGTAGGGCGCCTGCTCGAGCGTTCCGCCCGCGGCCAGCGCCCGCGCCACGAAGGCGTCGATGTCCGCCGTCGAGAAGCCGAGGATCAGCTCGCCCCGCGCCGGCTCCGGCGTGTCGTAGTAATGGATCAGCACGAGCGTCGCGCCGCCGGGAGCCGTCGGCTTGAACAAGATCTCCGAGAGCTTGCGGCCGGCGCTCTCGGTGTTCACGCGCGTCTGCTCCACCAGGCCGCAGGTCGCCTGGTAGAACGCCGCGCTCTTCTCGAGATCGCCGACCATCAGCTTCGTGAAGCCGAAGTGTGGCGCGCCCGCGACCGCGCCGGCAGTGGCCACGCCACCGGCCGTCGGCTGCGCCAGCGCGCCGCTCGCGAGCGCGATCACACCGATGCCTGCGGCCGACCCCAACAAGTCGCGCCGCGAGAGAGTCTCGTCGCTCATTCGCATTCCTCCGTTCTGCGATGATGCGCGGTATCGCGCGCAATCCCAAGCGCGCGGCCGAGTGTGACGCGGGTCGCATTCGCGGCGGAACGGCGCGCTCCCCTAGCGTGAGCGTGCGCCGCCGACGGCGCCGGAGGAACGCGCCATGGCCATCGCCGCCACGCCCGGTTACCGCATGAACGTCCTGATCCGCCGCCGCGCAAACGTCAGCCGCGACGAACTGGTCGCCAACTGGTTCGCCAACCACATGCCCGCGGTCGTGCGCGCGATGGCGAACGCAGCGCTGGCCGGCCGCCCGCACGCGACGCGCTACATCGCGACGCTGTTTGACGCGGATCCGCGCGCAAGCGCGCCGCCCGCGTGGGACGGCATCGCACAGCTGTGGTGGAAGCAGAACCTCGGCAAGCCCGAGCAGCCCCACGGCACGCGACCCGCCGACACCTTCCAGCAGAAGGCCGAGCCCTACTCGCCGTGGTGGGTGCGCGAGTACGTCGTGCTGGACGGCGCGCTGCCGCTCGCGCCCAACACGCTGAACGAGCCCTTCCCGTGCTCGCGCTCCGGCTTCTTCAAGGTGACGGCGCTGGTGAAAGCGCAGCCCGGCGCGGATTGCGATGCGCTCTTCGCGCACTGGCTGAACGTCCACGCGGCGAACGTGCAGGCTGCGCTGAAGGATGCGGGCGGCTTCCGCTACGTGATCGCGCACAGCGTGGAGCCGCGAGCCGAGGAGTTCGCGGGGATGGCCGAGCTCTACTTCCCGAACGCCGAGGCCTGGGCGCAGTTCGCCAAGACGGTGAAGCCCGACGGCATGGAGCGCTGGGTGGATGCCGCGGGCAGCCTGCGCCTCACCGGCGCGACGGAGCTAGTGGGGATTCCGGGGCTCGCCTGAATGGACGGCGCGCTCGGATGGTGATCCCGGCTGGGCTCGAACCAGCGACCTCGAGCTTCGGAGGCTCGCGCTCTAATCCAACTGAGCTACGGGACCACGCAGGCGAGGCATCCTAGCGACTGCGCGCGAGCGATGCGCCCGCGCTCGATCCCTACCCGAGCGCGCGCCGCGGCCTTGGCTGGAGATCGGCCCGGGCAAGCGCGGTTGCGTTGCGCTTGCAGAGGCGGTGTGGGACTAGTTTGTTAATGGATGAGCCCGAAGGCGACCCGGCGCGGCGCAGCGACTTCCCGGCGCGAGCCGTCGCCATATCCCGCTCCGAGGCGATGCGATTCGCCAGTGCGCGAGGGCGCCGATGATCCTGACGACCGTCGTCGTGGCCGATCCTTCCTCCATCGCGCGACAGCTCTACGCGCTCTGCTTCGCGCGCTTCGGCCTCGCGGTTGCCACGGCCGCGGACAGCGAGCACGCGCTGAGCGCACTGCGGCGAGCGGATGGGCTCGCGCTGCTGGTCGCCGACGCTTCGGTCCCGCCGAGCGGCGCGCTGAAGCTCTACGAGCTGTGCGCAACACTGAAGCCCGTCCCGCAGCTCGTCGTGACGACCCGCGCCTACGACGCGGAGGAAGCCGAGCGCGTGAAGCGCGCGGGCGGCGCCGCCTATCTCACGAAGCCGATCCACTCGATCGAGTTCAGCCGCGTGGTACGCCGAATCCGCGGCGACTTGAGCCGCGCCGCGCCGCGCGTGCGCTGCGGCACGCGCGTGAACGCGATCGTCACGGATCCGACCACGCACAGCCGGCTGCTGCGCTGGGAGATCTCCGACATCTCCATCAGCGGCGCGCTGCTCGCGACGAACGCCGTGCTCCCGATCGGCCAGCGCGTCACCGCCGACCTCGTGATCGACGGTGAGCCCTATCCGATCCTCGGCGAGATCGTGCGCATCCAGCCTCCCCGCGAGACCGCGATCCGCTTCGTCGACTTGATCAAGCCGGCGCACGATGCGATCGCGGCGCTGGTGGCGGCGGAGGCCTGAAGGCGCTCGCGCGCTCGACGCGCTAAAGGCTCGTGGCCTCGGATGCGCTGACCGCGGGCGGAAGCCACGCCCGGCGCGGCTTGGCAACCTCGCGCGCCGCCATGAGCACGCTGCGACCCTGGCGGCTCGCCTCGGCGATGGCTTCGAGCACGCGCGCATTCGCAAGCGCCTCGCGGAGTGTCGGGACCACGGCGCGCTGCCGGAGCACGCCCGCCGAGAACTGCGCAATCTCTGCGGCGAAGGCACTCTCGCGCGCAAAGCGGCGCTGCGTCGTGACACCCGCGATCGTCGCGTACAAGTCGTCATGGCCGCGCTCCGCGGCTCCGCAATCCACGCGCAGCTGGCCGTGGCTGCCGACGACCTCGTAGCGCAGGGACGCGCGGCGATCCGTGCCGCACGCGAAGAGCGCGAGACGCTCGCCGGAGAAGCGCAGGCCGACGTTCACGAAGGACGTCACCGAGCAGCGCGCCGTTCCGAGCACCTCGCGCGGATCCTCGCGGAACACGCGGCGCGCCTGGGCGAGGCACGCGGCGACGAGCACGTCCGCGCTCCCCGAGCTCGCGCATGCGACTGCGCTGAACACGCGCAGGTCGCCGAGCAGGCGCGAGCGCGCGAGCTCGACGGCCGCGCGGTGGACCGGCGTGAATGCGCCGCGCCACGCGACGATGGGGACTCGGCGGCGGGCTCTCGCCGCAGCGACGAGCGTTCCGTGTTCCGCTGCGCTGATGGCGGGCGGCTCCTCGCACAGTACGTGGAGCCCAGCCTCGAGGGCAGCGACTGCGTAGCGGAGCAGAAACGGGGCCCGAACTCCGAGATAGACCGCGTCGATCGGCGTCTCCGCGAGCAGCGCGCAGTAGTCTTCGAAGCTCGCGCTCGCCGGCTGGATCGCCACGACCTCGCTGTCGCTCCCGGGGCGTGCGACCGCCCAGACAGCCGCGGCGGTGAGGTCGCTCGGTCCCACGATCCCGAATCGAACGCGATCGCGGGCACGGGTCCTTCGGCCGCGGCTGCGCTCGCCTGGTGGGTTCTCGCGAATGGACCTCGGCATGCGCGCCGTCGCCTCGCTTCAGGTCTTCGCGGACGTCGACGGCGACAGCACGCGAGAGCGCCGCAAGCGGTAGGCCACCACCATCGGCGCGCCGATTCCGAACGCGACTACGGCGGCCGGCTCCGGCACCGCCGGTACGGGGCCCTGGTCCGGCCGAACGTCATCGACAACCGGCGTGAGGTCGTAGTCGCGATCGCGCGTGAGCACCAGATCTCTCACGGCGTCACCGTCGCGCTTCACGTCCGGGCTCGCCCGCAGCGGCGCGGGGCCGGAGGCGTCGTTGCGCCGCCAGCTCGCGCCGGAAGGATCTCCTCGTCGCGCAGAAGAGCGTGCGTGAGCCTTCGAAGCGAGGCCCGCGAAGGAGTCACGGCTCACCGAGAGCGCACTCTCACGCGCGCGCTCCGACGCGGCGTCCCCGATGAGCAGCGAGAGCGCTGGGAGACGGCTCGCGTTCTGAACGGGCGGCCAACTCGTCATACGAAGGCTCCCGGAGATCGAAGGCACGGCCAATAGCAAGGGACCGGCGAACGCGAGGACGCGAGCAGGAAGACTCAACAAGGGGTTCTCCACGGCAGCTTCAGGGTTGTTCCAGATCAGCAGCAGGAAGCGGGCGTCACGTCACCGAGCCGCGCCGGCCCATGACCAGTGAGATCACGAAGGCCACGAGGAAGACGAGGAACAAGATCTTCGCGATCCCCGTCGCCGTGCCGGCGATGCCACCGAAGCCGAGAAACGCCGCGATGAGTGCGATCACGAGAAACGAGATGGCCCAATTCAACATCGTGGTCTCCTTTCGAAGCCGAGACGACACACTGCGAAAGCCGTGCCACTGCCGACGGAGAGTGGTCAGCGGGGACGCGCAATTCCCAGCAACCGTGGCGGACTCCCAGCGGGCGTCCGCGCGAGCCGAAGCGAGATCCGCGCGCACCTTTGTAGAAGGGAAAACGCTCTCTAGCGCGGCGCCGACGCACAGCGCTGCGCAGCTGGCACGTCGCTTGCTCCCCGTCGCCTGCGATCGTTCGTTCATCAGCAATGCGCCGCGGAGTAAGCCAATGGATCGCCCCTTCGTCGCGAGCAGCGCGCTCATTCATCGAACCGCGGAGGGCGCGCATGTGCGGCGTTCCGCAGCGGCCGACTGCGCGCTCGAGCGGAGGGACTGCCCGCTGCGCGATGCGTGCCGCCGCGACGCGGAGAGCCTCGCGCGAGCGCGCGCGGGGAGTCGCGCCGACTTCGACGCCGTCTACGGTCGAATCTTCGCGCTCGTCTACCGAGCTGCGAGCACGCGACTCGCGAACCGCGCGCTCGCCGAGGTCGCGACGCGCGAGCTGCTGGAGAGCGCATTCCGCGCTCCTGCACCGGCGCTCGCGCGTGGCTGCGGCTCGTCTCAGCTCGTGGTGTTGATGAAGCAGCTCGGGGCACGCGTCGGGCGGACGCCCGCCTGAGCGATCGGAACCGGCGCGGCTAGCGCGCTTCGTCGTGCGCGGCCGCCGACGGACCCTCGTCTGCGTCGAGCGCGTCGCGCAGCGCCGAACGCGAGGGCCCCGGTCGAGGTTCTTCCGAGGCGCTTTCTACAAAGCGCCAGACGCCGATGCGCAAATCCGCAGGGCGCACGGATCGAGGAATCGTACCCGCCCACTCTCGAACAGGTGATTCACGACCGCGGCGGCCTCGCGGCTCGAGCCCGCGGCCTCGAGCACCGTGTCGACGAGGTCGAGCAGCGTCGGGACCGACTGAGAACACGTGTTCATGCGGGCACCTCATTCGCGGGCACCCTTGTGCGCTGCATCGGGGATGCCAACGCACGAATTCGCGCACGGATGCGGCACCGAACTTGCTCTCCCCATTTGCGTCGAGCATCGAGAGACCGACCCATGGCCGAGCGCACGACGTCCGAGGAGTCCGAGTCCACCCTCCGCATCGGGATGGACGTGCGCGCCGGCGGCCAGCCCGCGCTGGCGAGAGACCGAAGCGAACGGGTCGCTCCAAGCCCCCCCACGCTCGCGGCGCGCGAATCCCCCAGTTCGCGCGTCGCCGAGCAGCTGCGCCGCCTGCTCTTGTTACGGGCGGGCGAGACCGCGGCGCACGCGGCCGGACGCCTGGTGGGCACCGAGGACCCGGGCCTCACGGCCTTCGGCCGCGCGCAGATCGAGGAGCGTAGGCACCAATGGGAATGGGCCGACTACGTCGCGACCAGCCCGTTCCGGCGCGCGCGAGAGAGCGCCGCGATTTTCACTGGCGGCGCGCAGGCCGCCGTCGAAGCGAGCTTTGGGCCCCTCGATTTCGGTCGCTGGCAGGGCGTGCCCCTCGACAAGAACGCCGAGCGCGATCCGATCGCGTTCGCGGATTGGCGGGCAGGCCGGCCGACGGCGCAGCCGCCCGGCGGCGAATCGCTGGACAACTTCCGGACGCGCGTCGCCGAGGGCATCGAGCGCCTCTTCCGCGCCGGCCGGAGCGCGCCCCTCGTCGTGTGCCATGGCGAGGTGATCCGCGAGATCGTGGAGCAGCTCACGGGCGAGGTGCTCTCGCGCGAGTCGCCCGCCCCGAGCGAGCTCGTGCTCTTGACGCTCGGCCCCGACGGACGCTTTCGGCTCGGCCGCCCGAGCAGTGACCCAAGCCCTCTGCGCAGCCCCCTCGAGCGCAGCGGCCTGAGCGGGGTCGGCGAATGGCGCGCCGAGCGCAGCGTCGGCCACTTCCAGCTGCGCGTCCGATGAGCGAGCACGTCGCCCAGGCGCCGGCGGCAACGGCGCATTCTGCCAGGATGTTTCTACAAACATGGCGCTGGCGAGCCGCGATCGGGCTCCCGCGAGGCGTGCGTCGCGGCACGGCCTTTGCGTAGGGATCTCCTTGGAGCCGGCTGACGCCGGATCGAAGGAGACTCCCATGCAGACTTTCAAGCGCGTCGTTGCGGCCTCGGCTCTTCTCGCAGCCGTGAGCGTCTCGATGCTCTCCGCCTGCCACACCGTCGAAGGCGCGGGCAAGGACATCAAGAGCACGGGCAAGGCCATCGAGGACGCGGCGGACAAGGACTAGGCCGCGGCGCCGCGAGCGCGCCTCGTGCGCGCGCGCCGAGAGAGAAATCTCGCGAGGCGTTCTCGGGTACGACGCTTCCGCGCCGTCGCACGGAGGCGAATCCGCTCGACGTGCGGATGGATCGGATCGATCGGTGTGGCTACCGCGCGCTCGAGTCACCCGGCGAGAGTTGACCGAGTGCACCCGCGTCGTCGCCCTAACACGTCGCGCCTCGAGCTGTTGGCGCTAGCCGCGGCGAGCGATGCACTCTGCGTAGGCCTCACGCGCGCGCTCCGACTTCTCGTTCTCTTCGGTGAGGCCGTAGAGCGCCCCGGAGACGACACCGACGACCGCGCCGATACCCGCACCCTTGCCCGCGCCATCCTTACCATCGGCAATCGCACCGCCCGCGGCGCCAACCCCGGCGCCCACCACGCCGCCGATCGCACCATCCTTTGCGATGCGCTTGTTATCGCGCGCCGCGGCAGCGAACTGATTGCAGTCCTCGATCACCGCCGGCGCGGGGCGAGCCGCCGCGTGCGACGAGGCGCGAGCTTCTGTCTCGGTCTCGGTTCGCAGCATCCGCGTGCCGCCTGCGACGGCGAGCACGGTCAGCGGAACTCCGATCACGGCAGCGATCAACGACCATTTCCAGGGATTGCTTCGAATGTCCATGGGGTGGAACAGAGCAAGCGGTGTGCCACAGCTCGGCGACCCAGGAGGGCGCGGGAAGGTCCGGGAGCGCGAGCGGCGCGGAGGTTTGTACCAATGGCAGAGGAACCCGGATCGCAGCGGCGGGGTTCGCGGGCCAAGCGAGCCGGGTCCGCTTCTTGCTGTCCTCGAGGCGGACTCTGAAGAGGTGAGCCGTGGCCGGAAGCAAGCGGGCTGTGTTTCGGACGATCGCCACAGCCGGCGCCTGGCTCGCGATCGGCTGCGCCGGGTTTCCGACGACGAGTGGCGAGCCCGCGGCCAATCCGGCGCCGCAAGCGGCCGCGCGGGTCGCGACACCCGCGCAGGCCGCGCGCCTACAGAGGGTGATGGTCCCCTTGCTGCGCGCCATGGACTCCCCGCTTCCGATCGATCGGGTCTCCGTCGGCATCATGAATGACCCCGACATCAACGCGGCGAATGCGGGCGGCGGCCAGTTCTTCGTGACGTCTGGGCTGCTTCAGCGTGCGAACGACGACCAGCTGCGGGCCGTGCTCGCACACGAGATCGCGCACGAAGATCTAAATCACGTCGCAGCGGCGCAGGTGCTCGCCGCAGGCGTCAATGCCGGCGTGGCGCTGCTCGACCAGATCTTTCCCGGAACCGGTCAGGTAACCCCGATCGCGGGCGAGCTCGTGGCGCGCAAGTACAGCCGTGACGATGAATTCGCTGCCGATCGCCACGGCGTCGATCTGCTCGGGCGCGCCGGCCTTCGCAAGGAGTTGATGATCGAGGGGCTCTTGTGGCTGGTGCAGGTATCCGGGGACTCGGGCGGCGGGTTCTTCGCGACGCATCCCGGCTCGCAGGAACGAATCGCCGCGCTGCGGGAACGGGATCGGTAGAACCGCAGCGAAGTCGAACACTTGGTGGGGCGTACAGGGCTCGAACCTGTGACCTCCGCGGTGTGAGCACGGCGCTCTACCAACTGAGCTAACGCCCCGTCCTGGCAACCGATTCATCGCCGGGAAGCCGCGTTTTGTAGGCGAGGCGACCAGGGCTCGCAAGCTAGTTCGCGCGAGCTCTGCGGCGCAGTTCTCGATCTCTCGGATGTCGGCGGCCCCCCCCCGGCGACAGCGCACGCACGAGCCGACGATCCGCCCAGTTCCGAGAACGACGTTCGACGGTCCGTCGCTGTCACGCGCACGCAGAGAGTTCGAATGCGATCAAAGAAATCGCGCCACTACCGCCTCGTTTGCACCACTCCCTCATCAAGGGCCGACGTTTCGGCCCGGAGGGAAATAAATATGTCAAGAAAATTCTCAGTCCTCGCCGCCCTAGCAGGAGCGTCACTGCTAGCCGCGGGTTCTGCGCAAGCAGCGACCTACACCCTCGCTGACTTGGTCAGTGGCGGTGGAACGACCAGCTTCACCTCGGACGACGGGACGCTGACGTTCAGCGACTTCGCCGTCACGAAGACGAAGAAGCTGAGCAGCGACTTGTCGCTGTACACCATCACGACGACCGCGGACGGCTATGTCCTGACTTCCGGGGAGTTCGACGCGGCCAGCGGCGGCCTCCGCCGGCTGGACCTCAGCTACAAGGTGACGGGCACCTCGGCGATCGTTCAGGCGTCGCTCGACATCGCCGGTAGCCGCACCACCGGGAAGGCGAAGGTCGAGAAGGACATCGACGACCCGGCGAGCGATGAAGGCACCTTCCTGCTCGCGTACCTGCAGAGCAGCGGCTCTTCGCTGTCGGACTCCGACACATTCTCACCCGGAGCCCTGTCGTTCGAGGTCGATGAGCAGATTCGGCTCAAGAAGGTCTCGAGCATCACCTCGATCACCGACTCGTACCAAGTCGTCCCGGAGCCTACGACGCTGTCGCTGATCAGCGCCGGCCTCGCTGGCTTGGCCTGGATCGGGCGCCGCCGCACGATTCGCGCCTAGCGCCCAGAAGTAAACACTTCAGGGAGACCGCGGCCCGGCGGGTGTCTCGCCGGGGCCGCGGTCGTCGTTTCCGGCCGCAACGGCTGCCCTCTTTCGCCGTTGAGCGCGCGCCTCAGAGGCAGTGCGCTGGCTCGAATCGGTTCATTTCGCCCGTCAGGTAGTTGATTGTTCGGATGCACCAGGTGTCGGTCGCCAGATAGTGGTCGAGCATCGTGACCAGCCCTTGTGGGCGGGCGCCGAGCACCGCCCCGAGTTGGTAATTGGAAAACACCGTGAAGCCGGCCTTGGACCAGCCGCCGACGCGATCGACGGGCAGGTAGTGGCCGCCGAGGACTCCGACGATCCTCGCCCCGAACCTGTTGGTGAGCGTCAGCGCGGCCCCGTGACGCCCTCCTGTCGTCGGCAGGACCGCGTCGTGCTTGATCAGCAGTGCGCGCTCGCTGGTGTGCGAGGCGAGCCAGCCGTCGAGCCACGAGATTTCTGCTGCCACCGCGTCGAAAGGCAGGACGCCGACGACGTAGCCCGGCTCGAGGCGATCGACCCAGGAGTGCCCGGTCGGCGACTTGGCGAGCGGCTGGTGCAGCGGCCGCTTCTTCATGAATGCGTCGTAGCTCGTGAAGCTGTCGGGCAAACCGGCCACCTGGATGTCGTGGTTCCCGGCTGGAAGCGTCGCCGGCAGGCCGCACGCGTCGGTGACGTCGTAGACCGCGTCGGCGCGCGCCCACTGCGCGGCGTCGTCGCGGTCGTCCACGATGTCGCCCGTGCCGAGGATCCGCGTCGCTCCGATGTTGCAGAGCTCGACGTGCAGCCGCCGCCATTCATCTGCGGACGTGGCGGAGAACGCCCAGTTCTGGGTGTCGCCCTCGATCACGTAGGAGCGAACCTGAATGGCCGCTCCGCCGGCCCATGCATTCGTGGCGAGCAGAGCAGCGAGTGCCGCCCAAGGTATTAGGGACGAAGCGATCGAGCGCGAGGAGCCAGGGTTCGATTTCATGGGCCCTGAATTGCCAGATCGCGCTGTGAGGGTCCGTGACGCGGCGCACCACCCGCGCCAGTGAGACCGAATCAATCCGCACCGCGAAGTCGCGCGCTCTTCTTCTTGCGCCGTCGCTTGCTGTGCTAGCGCAGCGAGACCGAGCGTTGCTCCGAGCTGATCTCGATTCGGCGGCGCACCGAGCGGCCGTCGGCGAAGCTCGCTTCGAACTCGTGCGGTCCCGGCGAGAGCTGGAGATGACTCAACGGCGTCGGTCCGACCTCGACGTCGTCGACGCGGATGACCGCCCAAGGCCGCGCGTTCACCTGCACGCGGACGAACGTGTTCCCTGCGTGAACGGGAACAGCCTCGCGGGCGATCGAAGGGTCGATCCCATCGCTCCATCCCGGCGCGATCAGTGCGAGCAGCATCGCCGTGGCGACCGCCGAGCCTGCAAATCTGGTCGGAGTGGCCGCACTGCGCGCCGAAGGCTACGCCTTCGGCTGCGCGCGTTCCTGCTGCTTCACCGCGGCCGCCACGAATGCGGCGAACAGCGGATGCGGCTTGAATGGCGTCGACTGGAACTCGGGGTGGAACTGGCAGCCGAGGAACCACGGG